>DATKNT010000196.1:0-27977 GCA_035541175.1 Gaiellaceae bacterium | reverse complement strand
TGGGCGGTACTGGGCTCGAACCAGTGACCCCCAGCTTGTCGAGCTGGTGCTCTCCCAACTGAGCTAACCGCCCCGGGTCGCGGCGGATTGTAGCGGGCGCTGCTCAGAAGATCTCGGGGCACCACGGGAGCGGGCGCCACGCGAACAGCGCGTCCGCACGCGTCACGGCTCCGTCACGGAGCTCGTCGACGCGGCCGGCGGCTCGCAGCTCGCGGAACGTGACGGCTCCAAGGTACGCCGAGCCGAGGGCCGAGACGTCCAGCGCCAGGTCCGGCTCGGCGTCGGTGCGTACCGCTTCCCCGGCCTCGAGCGACCAGCGGGCCTCGTTCCACGGGCACACGGCGTCGCGCACCTCGAACACGATCCGCCCCTCGCCCGCGTACGCGCGGCCCGACAGCGCGGCGCCGACGTCGACGAGCCTCGTCCACAGCGCGTCGCCGATCCGGAAGCGCGTGCGGCGCGGGGTCGCCAGCAGCAGGAGCAGCGGATGGTCGAGCGGGAGCAGCCGCACGACGATCGTCTCCATCCAGTCGACGTCGAGCAGGTAGCGCCAGATCTCCGCGGTCGCCTGCTCGGTCGCGCCGATCGCCTCCTGCACCTCGAGCGTGCCGGTGGACACGCCCGCGTCGAACGACAGGTTCGTCCGGTAGATCGCGTACGCCTGCGTCGTCCCGTCGAGGTCGAGCGCGACGAACCGCCGCGGGTTCGCCTTCTCCTCGTCCGGGATCCGGAGCTGCCGCAGCCGCCACCACGCCTCCGTCCGCGAGATGACGCCGGGCCGCTCGCGGCGCAGCGCCTCCCACACCGGCGGGAACAGCTCGGCGCCCTCCTCCGGCGTGACGAAGCGCACCTCCCCGCGCCGCTCGAGCGGCCGCGCGAACGCGGCGAACGCGCGCGGGATCGTCATCTCGCCGCTCCACGACGAGAGCCCGTAGCCGAAGCGGCCGTAGATCGTCTCCTCCGACGCCCACAGCGCCGCGAGCGGCTCGCCGCGCTCGTGCACGTCGGCGAGCTGCGCCTCCATCATCGCGCGGAGCGCGCCGCGCCGGCGATGCGTCGGGTAGACGCCGACGAGCGTGACGCCTGCGCACGGCAGCGAGCCGCCGGGAACCGTGAGGTCGTACGTGAACGCGCCGGCGCCGCCGACGACCTCGCCGCCGTCGAACGCGGCGTGCAGCCGGTCGAGGTCGATGAGCTGCAGGACGCGGTCGAGCCGCTCCTCGTCCGGCGGCCCGGCGAAGAACTGCCCGATCGCGTAGTACGCGCGGGCGAACTCGTCGCGCTCGCGACAGGGACGGGCCTCGAACGCCATGCCGCGACGGAGACTATCGAGGAGCGGCGGACGCGCACGCGATAGCGTGTCGCCGTGATCTCCGCGTGAACGGCGCCCAGGCACTGATCCGGACGCTCGTCGCCGGCGGGGTCGACGTCTGCTTCGGCAATCCCGGCACCTCCGAGATGCACTTCGTCGCCGCGCTCGACGAGGTGCCGGAGATGCGCGCCGTGCTCGGCCTGCACGAGGGGGTCGTCACCGGCGCAGCCGACGGATACGGGCGCATGGCGGGCCGCCCCGCGGCGACCCTCCTCCACCTCGGCCCCGGTCTCGCCAACGGCCTCGCGAACCTCCACAACGCGCGCCGCGCCTTCACGCCGGTCGTCAACGTCGTCGGCGACCACGCGACCTACCACCGGCGCTACGACGCGCCGCTCGACTCCGACATCGAGCGGCTGGCGGGCTGGCTCGGCGGCTGGGTGCGGACGACGGCGGGCGTCGCCGACCTCGGGCGCGACGCGGCCGACGCGATCGCCGCGGCGTCGGCGCCGCCGGGCGGCATCGCGACGCTCGTCCTCCCGGCCGACGTCTCGTGGTCGGACGGCGCGAGCCCGGCCTCCCCCGCCGGCGTCCCCGCGCGCACGCCCGTTGCCGAGGGGCGGGTCGAGGAGATCGCCGGCGTGCTCCGCTCGGGCGAGCCGTCCCTCGTCCTGCTCGGCGGCGCCGCGACGCGCGAGCCGGCGCTGCGGGCGGCGAGCCGGATCGGCGTGGGCGCCGGGGCGCGGCTGCTCGTCGAGACGTTCCCGGCGCGGCTCGAGCGCGGCGCCGGACTGCCCGCCGTCGAGCGGCTCGGCTACATCGCCGAGCACGTCGAGGCGCAGCTCGCGGGCGTCCGGCACCTCGTCCTCGCGAGCGCCCGCGCCCCGGTCTCCTTCTTCGCATATCCGGGCAGGCCGAGCGACCTCGTCCCGGAGGACTGCACCGTCCACGTCCTCGCGACCGGCGCCGACGACGTCGTCGGCGCGCTGCAAGGGCTCGCCGACGCGGTCGCCCCCGGCGCGGAGCCCGTGCTGCAGGAGCTCTCGCCTCCCGCGCTGCCGAGCGGCGAGCTGACGCCGGAGTCGACGGCCCAGACGGTCGCGGCGACGCTGCCCGAGGGCGCGGTCGTCGCCGACGAGTCGATCACGTCGGGCCGCTCGCTGCCATACGCGTCCGTCGGCTCGCCGCGCCACGACGTCCTGGCGGTGACCGGCGGCGCGATCGGCCAGGGGCTCCCGGTCGCGACGGGCGCCGCCGTCGCGTGCCCGGACCGGCCGGTGCTCTGCCTCGAGGCCGACGGCAGCGCGATGTACTCGATCGGCGCGCTCTGGACGCACGCGCGCGAGGAGCTGAACGTGACGACGGTGATCCTCAACAACCGCTCGTACGCGATCCTCCGCATGGAGCTGCAGCGCGTCGGCGCCGCCGGCGGCGGCAGGGCGCGCGCGTTGCTCGACCTGACGCCGCCGGACCTCGACTTCGTCGCGCTCGCGACGGGCATGGGCGTGCCCGCGACCCGTGCGACGACGTGCGACGAGCTGGCCGCGCAGCTCGGCGTCGCGTTCGCCGAGCCGGGCCCGCACCTGATCGAGGCGAGACTCGCGCCGCCGTCCAGCCTCTAGGAGACGCGGACGGTCAGCACGAGGACGTTGTCCGCGCCGATGGTCGTCATCCCCATCTGCTCCGAGCTCTCGACGTTCGTCGCCTGGATCCGGTAGACGCCCTTCTTCGCGAACACGAGCGTCCGCACGGTGCCCGGATAGGAGCGCGGGTCGCCGAGCGCCAGCGTCGGGCCGGAGAGCTGCGCGAAGTCGAACGACATCGGGCAGTTGAGCCGGATCTGCACCCTCGTCCCCGGCTTCACCGTGAGCGTCCGGGTCGGCCCGAGCGGCTGCGACAGGTCGGTTCCCCAGACGTGGCAGCCCTGGACGACGTGGACGATCGCCAGCCGCACCGTCGGCGAGGCGGCGGCCGCTGCGCCGGTCGGGACGCCGACCGCGGCGGCACAGAGGACGAGCCCGAGCAGGAGCCGCTTCATGCGCGCATTCTCGCGGATGCGGCGCCGGGGCCGTACCGGTGGAACTACCGATCCGGCCTGCGGGCTACCCTCCCCCCGTGCCAGAGCGCTGGACCCGAGCCGTCCTCCGCTTCCGCGTGCCGATCCTGCTCTGCTGGCTCGCCGTCCTCGGCGTCGGCGTCGTCGCCTCGATCCGGCTGCCGGCGCTGCTCTCGAACACCTTCACGGTCCCGGGCACGGACTCCGACCGGGCGCGGGTCCTCCTCGCGGACGCCTTCGGCGAGCGGCCGGACGGGGTCTTCACCGTCGTCTTCCGGGTGGCGCACCCGTCCGACCGGGCCGTGCGCCGGCGGCTGCAGCACGAGCTCGACCAGGCGGCGGCGCTCGTGCCGACCGGCAGCGCCGGCTCGCTCCAGGCCGGCGGCGGGATCCTGTTCGGGAACGTCGACACGACGCTCGACCTCCAGCATGCGAAGACGTACACGACCGCGCTGCGGCGCGCTCTCCCCGGCGCTCTCGTCACCGGCCAGCCGGCGATCCAGCACGACCTCGAGCCCGTGCTCCGCGTCGACCTGCGCCGCGGCGAGGCGATCGCGCTGCCGATCGCCCTGCTCGTGCTCGTCGCCGTGCTCGGGCTCTGCGCCGCCGTGCTCGTCCCGTTCGTCTTCGCCGCGTGCACGATCACGCTGACGCTGACCGTCCTCTACGTGATCGCGCAGCACTTCTCGATGGTCAGCTACGTGACGAACCTCGTCGAGCTGATCGGGCTGGGGCTCGCCGTCGACTACTCGCTGCTGATCGTCTCGCGCTTCCGCGAGGAGCTCGGCCGCACCGAGGCGACGGACGACGCGATCGTGCGGACGATGGAGACGGCCGGGCGCGCGGTCGTGTTCTCGGGCGGAACGGTCGCGATCGGGCTCGCGCTCCTGCTGCTCGTGCCCGTGCCGTTCATCCGCTCCCTCGGGATCGGCGGCTTCCTCGTCCCGCTCGCGTCGATCGCGGCCGCGGCGACGCTGCAGCCGGCGCTGCTCTCGATCGCGGGGCGGCGCGGCGTCCGCCGCGTCCCGGTCGCCGCGTACCTGCGCCGGATCGGGATCACCCTGCCGGTGCTGCCGGGCACGATCGACGTCGAGAGCGGCTTCTGGGCGCGGCTCGCCCGCTCGATCATGCGCCGCCCGGTCGCGTACCTCACGGTCGGGACCGCGATCCTCGTCGCGGCCGCGGTGCCGGCCGCCTTCCTCCGGGTCACGCCCGGGTCGATCTCCGCGCTGCCGCAGTTCCCCGAGTCGGTGCGCGGGCTGGCGCTGCTGCGCGACCGCGCCGGCGCCGGGACGCTGACGCCGACGGAGATCGTCGTCGACGCGGGCGCGCCGGGGCGCGTGCGCAGCCGGCCCGTGCACGCCGCGATCGAGCGGCTCGGCGACGAGCTCTTCCACGATCCGGAGGTCTCGGTCGTCGCGCTCGGACGCGCGTCTCCGTACGTCGCCCGCGGCGGGCGCTACGCGCGCGTGATCGTCATCGGCCGGCACGAGTACGGCGACGAGCGAAGCCAGGCGCTCGTACGCCGCATCCGCGACACGCTCGTCCCGGCCGCGCGCTTCCCCGCGGGCATCCGCGTGCTCGCGGGCGGCGCGCCGCCGCAGGGGGTCGACTATCTCTCGGTCTCGTACGGCGCGTTCCCGTGGCTCGTGCTCGCCGTGCTCGCGCTGACGTACGTCGTGCTGCTGCGCGCCTTCCGCTCGCTCGTGCTGCCGCTGAAGGCCGTCGTGCTGAACGTGCTGACGGTCGCCGCCGTCTACGGGATCCTCGTCGTCGTCTTCCGCTGGGGCGTCGGCGCGAGCCTGTTCGGCCTCTACCGCGTGCCGCAGATCGAGGGCTGGATCCCGATCTTCCTGTTCGCGGTGCTGTTCGGGCTGTCGATGGACTACGAGGTCTTCCTCGTCTCGCGGATGCGCGAGGAGTGGGACCGTCACCACGACAACCACCGCGCCGTCGCGCACGGGCTCGAGCGAACCGGGCGGATCATCACGGCGGCCGCCCTGATCATGGTCGCCGCGTTCATGGGATTCGTCGGCGGCCGCATCGCCGGGCTCCAGGAGTTCGGCGTCGGCCTCGCGATCGCCGTGCTGCTCGACGCGACGATCGTCCGCTGCGTCCTCGTGCCGTCGCTGATGACGGTGCTCGACCGCTACAACTGGTGGCTGCCGGTGAGGATCGCGCGGCTCGCGCGCGTCCAGGCGTCGCCGCTCGTGGAGGAGGGACGTGCCGGGCGCCCCTCCTCCGAGAGCGAAGCGACTACTTGACGACGGTGATCGCCAGCCGCATGGCCGGGAGCTGGTAGCCGAGCGCCAGCCCGGGCACGTCCTGCGCGTAGGTCAGGACGGGAACCATGCCGTACGGGGTGTTCGGGTACGACGGCTGCTGCGTGTAGAGCAGCGGGTACATGTCGATCAGGTGGGTGCCGGGGCCGCCGGTCGCCACGAGGTTCATCACCGTGTCGCCGTTGCTGTTGAAGCCGCAGCCGTAGCCGACGTAGCTGTTGTCGTAGTCGACCGCGATCGTGTTGTCGAGCTGCGTCCAGCCGAGGCCCTTGAGATGGACCGTGAACCGCTGGCCCTCGTGCAGCGTCAGCGAGGACACGCCGTTGCCGACGACGCTCCGCTTCACGTAGTACGGAACCTGCGCCATCACCTTGCCGCCCTGGATCAGCTGCACGACGTGCCAGCCGCCGAGCCCGTCCGGAACCGTGACCGGCGCGGCGAGCGTGCCGGTGGCCGACGCGGTCGCGTTGCCGAGCGGGACCGAGACGAACGACCAGCAGGTGCCGGTGCAGTTGACGCGGTTGCCGACGACCGTCGACCACTCCATGTCCACCGGCGCATTCGCCGTCAGACCGCTCGCCGTGACGTCGACCTTGGAGTTCACGGTGCCGGTGGACGAGGAGAGCTGGGCGCTCGCCGCCGTCGAGCTCGCGAGCCCGGTCAGCTGGAGCGTCGTCTTCGCGTCGAGGGTCGGAGCGACCTGTTGCGGCCAGTCGATCTGCGCCTTCGGGCGGCCGTTGTCCGCCGTGACCTTGAAGGCGAACTTCTCGCCGGTTCCCCAGGGGATCGGCGACTGCTGGATGTTGAGGTACTTGAAGCTGATCGCGTCGGCGACCTCGATCGTGTGCGAGCCGACCGGGCCCGAGGCGCGGATGTGCGCCACCGCCGTGCCGCGCGTCCAGTTCGCCATCATCGCGCCGGCATAGTGGTTGTCGTACAGGAGCGACGCGCCGCCCTCGTAGAGGGACGAGCCGAGCCCGTTGTAGGTGACCGTGATCATCGTGCCGATCGGCCCGCTCTTCGGGCTGATCGTCGCCGAGCGGGCGAGCAGGAAGCCGCCCTTCGCGACCTGGACGCCGTCGACGACCGCGTAGAGGTCGTGGACGCCGCCGAAGTCCTTGGGCGCCTTGAGCTTCACGATCAAGTTGCCTTGCGCGTCCGTCTGCCCCGAGCCGAGCACGACCTGGATCTTCGAGGCCGAGCGGCCGAGGTAGTCGACGCTATCGGGGCGGGCGTCGACGACCCACGTCACGTTGGCCGTGCTCCAGACGATCGAGACGGCCTTGTTCGCGGGCAGTCCGGTCCCCGTGATCGTGAACGGGGTGCCGGCGACCGCATCGTCGGGCTTCGTCGCCAGCGTCGTCATGTTCGTCGCCGCGACCGACGCGGGCGCGAGCGGACCGGGGAGCGCGGCGACGCCCGAGAGCGCCGGGATGACGAGGGGTGTGGGTGCGGCGGAGGCGAGCGCCGGCAGGAGGAGAGCTCCCGCCAGCGCCGCGACCGCCGCAGCCAGCTTCGTATGGGTTCTCATCGTGCGACTCCTCAATCCGTTACGACGGGATGACGTTGATCGTGTAGTCGTAGGTCGCCGTCTTGCCGCTCTCGAGGTTGAGGACGACGTGGAGCGTGGTCTCGCCGAGCGGATAGTCCGCCGGGATGATCCACGGCGCCGACCAGAAGAAGACCTGCTGGCCCACGGTGCCGTGCGCGCCCCAGTTCAGCGTCACGTCCGGCACACCGGCGATCGACACGTGCGCCGTGTTGACGTTGTCGGACGACAGGACGTCGTTCGTGGCGAGATCGGTGCCCCAGGAGCGGACGACGACCTGCTCGCCGCGCTTGAACACGTTGGCCTGGGAGCAGCCGACCGGTCGCTTCGCGGCACCGACGGGGCCGGTGCCGGCGACCGTGTCGACGTAGAGCGACGCGTTGAGCCCCGAGCCGGAGCCCGCGCCCGCCGGCCCGGCCGTGACGGCCGGCGTGAACGGCGCCGGCGCCGTCGCCGAGATGTTCAGCTGCGCCGGAACGACGGGCATCTGGACGAACTGGCCCTTCAGCTGCGACTTCGCGTTCGGCTTGACCTGGATCAGGACCTTGAAGTTCACGGTCCCGGCCGGGTAGCTGGCGGGCACCGTCCACGTCCCCGTCCACGGCAGCCCGGACGACGCTCCCGGCGCGGTCGCGCCGTACTTCAGCTTCACGTTCGGCTGGTCCGGGATCGTGACGTAGAAGTACCGCACGAGCTTCGGATCGACGACCTTCTTCGTGCTCGGGTCGACCGCGTACGCGCGGAACACGACGGTGTCGCCCGGCTTGAACCAGCTGCTCATCGTGCCGTCGGTCGTCACCGTCTGCGCCGCGACGAACAGCTGCACGATCTTGTCCGAGGGGAACGGCACCGGGTTCGCAGCAGATGCCGACATCGTCACCGAGGCGACGACGGCGATCGCGGCACCGAGAATCAGGATCTTCTTCATCGCTCCTCCGTCACTTGCTCAGGGTGCCGCTGACCTTGACCGAGAAGCTGCCGTCGTCATGGCTGTAGACGCCCGTCAGCTTCAGGGTGCCCTTCGCCTTGGCCAGCTTCCCCGTCGCGCTCAGGACGGCGAGGTGGGACGTGATCGTGAACGTGTGGCCGCCTTCGTCTCCGCAGCCACTCGAGCCCGTGAGGACCTTGAAGGTGACCGTCCCGCCGCTGCCGGTCATCTTGCCGGTGCCGGTGAACGGGACGCACGGCTGCTGGCTCGTGTCGCCCGTGCCCGCGCCGGTGATCGAGCCGGAGCCGATCGGCGTGCCGCTGCCGTTGCCGGTCGCGTTGATCGTGGCGGTGCTGCCGTCGATCTTCGTCGTGGCGTTGCCCGAGTACTTCGCCGAGAACACGATCGTCTTCCGGGCTGCGGCGAGCGCGGCGGTCGCGGTGACGGCCGTGAGGATCACCACCGCCAACGCCAGAATCGAGAACTGGAACTTCTTCAAGGTCTGCTCCTTTCAACCAACCCGATACAGCGACTCAACCCGCATACGGCGCCGCCGACTCCGTCTCGAGACGCCGTATCCGCGTATGGCTCGCATGGTCGGGGAGGCTCGGCCCGGCGCCATCAGGGCGCCAACGGCATCCCGTTACGGGGAACTACGAAGGCGGTTTGCGGCGGTTCCGGCTAGAGCGGAGTCAGAGCTTCTCGAGCGGCGCGTAGTCGAGCATCAGGCGCCGCTCGGAGCCGTCGTCGGCGAAGCGGACGGTGACGACACCCCCGGCCTCGACGCGGACGACGACGCCCTCCCCGAGCGTCCCGTGGCGCACCGAGTCGCCGGTCGCCAGGGCGGGAACATCGTCTCGTGGTGCGACCCGGCTCTGCGCCGGCACGCCGTACCCCGACCACGACGCCGGGCGGAGCCGCTCCCGGTCGACGTGCCCGTCCGGCACCTCGTCGAGGAAGCGCGACGGCAGGTTGTACGAGCGGCCGCCGTAGAGCATCCGGGACGAGGCGTGGAGCAGCGTCAGCTTCTCCATCGCCCGGGTCATGCCGACGTAGCAGAGCCGCCGCTCCTCCTCGACCCCCTGCTCCTCGATCGAGCGCGAGTGCGGGAAGATCCCTTCCTCCATCCCGATCAGGTAGACGGCGCGGAACTCGAGGCCCTTCGCGTTGTGGAGCGTCATCAGCGTCACGAGCGAGCCCTCGCCGCGGATCGCGTCCTGGTCGGAGTAGAGCGAGACCTCCTGGAGGAACGACGAGAGGCTCGGCTCGGGCGTCTGCTCCTGCCACTCGCGCGCGACGGCGACGAGCTCCTGGAGGTTCTCGATCCGTCCCTGCGCCTCGATCGTGCGCTCCGCCTCGAGCGACTCGACGTAGCCGGAGCGCTCGAGCACCGCCTCGATCAGCTCCGGCAGCTCGAGCTCCTGCGCCGCCGACATCAGCGACTCGATCGTCGTGCGAAAGCTCGCGACCGCCCTCGCCGGCGCCGTGCCGACGCCCGCCGCCTCGGTGCGCGCCATCGCCTCCCAGAGCGACATCCCGGCGTCGTCGGCGAAGGACATCAGCTTCGCGAGCGTCGTGTCGCCGATGCCGCGCCGCGGGCGGTTCGCGCAGCGGAGCAGCGAGACCGCGTCGAACGGGTTGTCGATCACCTGGAGATACGCGATCAGGTCCTTCACCTCGGCCCGCTCGTAGAAGCGCGGGCCGCCGATCACCTGGTACGCGATCCCCTGGCGGACGAGCACGTCCTCGAGCACGCGGCTCTGCGCGTTCGTCCGGTAGAAGACGGCGATCTCACGGCCGTTGAAGCCCTGCTCGACGAGCATCGCGATCTCGGCGGCGACGTAGCGCGCCTCGGCATGCTCGTCCTCGACCTCGATCACGCGCACCGGCTCGCCCTCGCCGAGCTCCGACCAGAGGTTCTTCTCCTTCCGCTCGCGGTTGTGGCGGATGACGCCGTTCGCGGCCTCGAGGATCGAGTTCGTCGAGCGGTAGTTCTGCTCGAGGGCGATCGTCCGCGCGCCGGGGAAGTCGCGCTCGAACTCGAGCACGTTGCGGATGTCGGCGCCGCGGAACGCATAGATCGAGTTGTGGGTGACGAGGCCGTTCGCGACGAAGTTGTGGGTGCGGTCGATGTCGAGGTCGTAGACGGGGGCTTCGAGCGTGACGCGCTCGACGCTCTCGACGAGGTCGAACTTCCCGCTCTCGTCGACCATCACCATTCCGGGCCGCACCGCGGAGGCGGGCATGAACGGAAGCGAGTTGCGTTCCTTGCCGACCGATCCGTCCTGCTCGGCGAGTCTCGCGGTGTAGCGCACCGAGACATCCAGGCCCTCCTGGATGCGCCCGACCGTCTCATGCAGCTTGCCGAAGTCCGCGAACGACGATTCGTACCTCCAGCCGGCGGATCCGGCGTACGCCGGCCGCAGCGGAAGTCCCAGACGCTCGAGGGCGGCGCGACCTTCCTCGTCGTATCCGAACAGCGAGATGCGATGCTGCGGGCCGGCGCCCCGCCTGTCGCCGCACAGCGCCACGGTGAGCCGACGCCTGAGGCGGGCGCCACTTGTCGTCGTCGCGGCACTGAAGTGCGGGTGCGCGAAGCTGAGACCCTCGTCCGCGAGTAGGCGCAGGCCTCCCGCCTCGGTGTCGAGCTCGCAGAAGACCCGGTCGAGGAGCGCCTGGTCCCCGACGAGGCTCCGTCCGTCCCCCACTCTTCCCGGGCGCGCGACGAACGGGATGGTCGGCAGCCCGTAGCGGAGAGAGAGGAGCATCTCGGCTGCGCGCGCCTCCGCCTCACCCGCGAAGGTTGCGAGGACCCACGCGGCGTCGGCATGCTCGCCGTTGAGGCGAACCGCGGGACCGGCGAGCGACTGGCGCCGAACGTTCGTGTACGTCCTCGACGTCCCGACGCGGAACCCGTGACCGCGCTTCCACATCAGATACGTCATGTGAGCCTGGGGCGTCTTCCCGACCTTGAAGCCGGCGAAGTGGACGTGCTCCGGCGTCGAGACGATGCGCCTGCCGGACGCGGTCGTAATCGCGATGCCGTCGGTGGCGGTCGACTCGTGCGTTCGTGCGACGCGTCCCGGGCCGAAGACTCCGCTGCCGAGGCACGTCAGCACCTCGTCCCCGGCCGCCACGAGCTCGATCGGCTTCTTCGTGCCGTCCGCCATCGCGATCTGCGTCCCGGCGACGAGGCACTGATCCGGGTCGCCGACGGCGAAGACGTTGCCGTGCTCCGCGGCGAGCAGCTGGAGCAGCCGGTACTGCGCGTGGTTCGTGTCCTGGTACTCGTCGACGAGGACGTAGCGGAACGCCTTCTGCCAGCGCTCCCGCGCCTCGGGGAAGCGTTCGAGCACGTCGACGGTGAGGAAGAGCATGTCGTCGAAGTCGACGGCGTTCGAGCCGAACAGCCGGCGCTGGTAGAGGTCGTATGCGTCGGCGACGGTCTGGTCGTAGAAGCTCGCGACGCGCCTCGCGTACTCGGCGGGCGAGACGAGCTGGTTCTTCGCGTTCGAGATCTGCGCGTGGATGCCGCGCGGCGTGAACCGCTTCGGGTCGCGGTCGAGCTCCTCGAGACACTGCTTGACCAGGCGGACCTGGTCCGCCTGGTCGTAGATCGTGAAGTTCGTGCGGTAGCCGAGGCGCGGCGCCTCGCGGCGGAGGATGCGGCCGCATGCGGCGTGGAAGGTCATCACCCAGGCGCCGCGCGCGGGTGGGCCGACGAGGTCGGCGACGCGCTCGCGCATCTCCGTCGCGGCCTTGTTCGTGAAGGTGATGGCGAGGATCTCCGGCGGCTTCACGCCGACGGCGGCGAGCAGGTGCGCGATCCGGCGGGTGAGGACGCGCGTCTTCCCGGAGCCGGCGCCGGCGATCACGAGCAGTGGCCCCTCGGTGGTGAGGACGGCCTCCCGCTGGGGCGGATTCAGGTCGTCGAGGTACGTCTCCGGCGCGATCGCGGCCACCGTCCGATCGTAGCGGCGGCCCCTGTTGACCCGGCCTCGTGCCTCGCGAGACATGCCCCGGCCCGCGACACGTCCGTCAGGAAGTCGTGACGGTCCGACACCGGGACGCGTCCCGTCAAGGCAGGTCCCGCCAGGAGATCCCGCCTGGCTGCGCGGGTCGCCTCCGAATCGTGTCGGACACCAGGAGATGTCCCGGGACGACATAGGATCGCGGCGTGCGGGTCGCGCTGATGATCGAGGGGCAGGAGGGCGTCACCTGGGAGCAGTGGTGCGCGCTCGCCGACGCCTGCGAGCAGCACGGCGTCGAGACGCTGTTCCGCAGCGACCACTACCTCTCGATGACGGACGAGGCCGCGAACGTCGCGCACGACGCGTGGACGACGCTCGCCGCGCTCGCCGCGAGGACGACGACGCTCCGGCTCGGGACGCTCGTCTCGCCGGCGACGTTCCGCGCGCCGGCGCTGCTCGCGAACGCGGCGGCGACGGCCGACCACGTCTCGGGCGGGCGAATCGAGCTCGGAATCGGCGCCGGCTGGTTCGAGCGCGAGCACCGCGCGTTCGGCTTCCCCTTTCCGGAGACAGCCGCGCGCGTCGAGATGTTCGCCGAGCAGCTCGAGATCGTGCACAGGCTGTGGACGGAGGAGCGCGTCGACTTCCGCGGCCGCCACTACACACTCGAGGACGCGCCCGGGCTGCCGAAGCCGCTCCAGCAGCCCCATCCGCCGCTCCTCGTCGGCGGCGGCGGACGGCGCGGCACCGCCGACCCGGCGGCGCGGTTCGCGGACGAGTACAACAGCCCGTTCCTCTCGCCGGCCGAGTTCGGTGCAATGCGGGCCCGGGTCGCCGCCGCCTGCGAGCGCATCGGACGCGACCCGTCGACGATGCGGTTCTCGACCATGACGGGGTGCCTGATCGGCGCGACGCGGGCCGACGCGCTCGAGCGCGCCCGCGAGCAGTACGCGCGCTCGCCGCGCGAGCACGGTTTCGACGCGTGGATCGAGGCCTACGCGCAGCGGGCGTTCGTCGGCTCCGTCGACGAGGTCGCATCGCGCCTTCGCGAGTACGGCGCCGCCGGCTGTGACCGTGTCATGCTCCAGCACATCCTTCACGCCGACCTCGAGCCCGTGCGCCTGATCGGCGAGGAGCTCGCGCCCGCGGTCGCATAGATGGACGGCGAGACCGGGACGACCCGGATGGAGACGTTCAGCGACGGCGTCTTCGCCATCGCCGCGACGCTGCTCGTCCTCGAGTTCAGCGTCGGCGCCTACCAGGGAACGAATCTCGGCTCGGCGCTCCTCCACCTCTGGCCGTCGTACCTCGCGTACGTGACGAGCTTCGTCACCATCGGGATCATCTGGATGAACCATCACTGGTGCGTGGAGGCGATGGGACGGGTCGACCGGACGCTGCTCTTCCTGAACATCCTCCTGCTGATGACGGTCGCGTTCCTGCCGTTTCCGACGAAGCTCGTCGCCGACTATCTCCAGAAGCCCGGTGAGCAGGCGGCGGTCATGGCCTACGACGCGACCTTCGTCGTCATGGCCACGCTCTACAACGTCTGGTGGCGATACGCGAGCGTCGGGCGGCGGCTGATCGCCGACGGTGTGCCGGAGGCGCGGATCCGCGCGGTCAACCGCGCGTTCGCCCCGGGCGTCCCGATGTATGCCGCGTGCTTCGTCGTGGCGCTCTTCAGCCCGCTCGCCAGCGTCGCGCTGACGTTCGCGATCGCGGCGTTCTATCTCCCCTCGGCCGCGCTGTTCGAGCGCGGGCAGCAGGCCTAGCCGCCGACGGTGACGTTGCCGCCGCCGAGCGGCGCGGGTGCGCCGGTGTCGAGCAGCACGGCGCCGGTCGCGGTCTTCCAGATCCGGATCGCGAACTGGTTCGGCCGGCCGTCGACCGCTTGCAGGCGGAAGGAGTAGCCGCCGCGTCCGTTGGCGGCACCCGTCCCCTGCACCGTCGCCGTCCTTCCGGAGACGACGAGCCAGGCGAGCGACGTCGCGCCGAACTTCACGCCGCGCCCGCCGACGATCACGATTCCGCTGGGGGTCGCCGAACCGCGAGGGTAGTGCGCCTCGAAGGTGAACAGCAAGCGGTTGCCCGCTGGCCCGAGCCAGCCGAGACCTGCGGTGAAGCCGGAGGGATCGACGACGAACAGCGACTGCGACGCGGTTCCGGGCGCGCCGCCGTTGTCGGTCACGCTCGCAGTCAGCGTGTCGATCCCGGCCGCCGTCGGCGTCCACGTCGCAGCGGTCGTACCCGACCCTCCGGACTCCGTCACCGCGGCCGGGACCGTCGCGCCGCCGACCGCGAACGAGGCGGTGTGGGTGTCGCGGACGCCCGGGTCGGTGAAGGACGCCGCGAGCGAGACGGGGCCGCCGACGAACACGACGGCGCCCGGTGCGGGCGCGGTGATCGTCACGGTCGGTGCGACGTTCGTCACGTCGATCGTCTTCGTCAGCTCGACGAAGCCGCCGTCCTTGTCGATCACCCGCGCGCGCACGACGATGTCGCTCGAGTCGTCCACGGCCGGGCACGTCGTCGTCGGCGTCGCGGCCGCCGACGCGTACGTCACGCCCTCGAGCGAGGAGCCGTCGCAGACGATCGCGTAGTGGAGGCCGGCGGCGACGTCCGCCGCCGAAGCATCCGTCGCGCCGGTGATCGCGACGGTGGGCGAGCTTCCCTCGGGTGCGGTCGCCGGCGCCGTCAGCGTCGCAGTCGGCGGGACGTTCGCGATTGCGATCGTCGTCGTGTCGCTCGCGCAGGGGCCGTTCGCCACGCAGACCGTGAGCGTGACGGTCTGCGTCGCAGGCCCGTCTCCGGCGACGATCGTCGGGCTCGCGCCCGTTGCGGCGGCGCCGCCGCCGAGATCCCAGTTGAAGGTCATCGCGAGGCCGGCCGCGTTGGTGGCCGACCCGTGCAACGTCAGGGACGCGCCTTCGTCCGTCGTGTACGGCCCGCCGGCGCTCACGACCGGGGGCGTCGCGAACCCGAAGTTCCAGCTGCTGGCGTGGGAGGAGAGGACGGTGACGGTCACGCCGCCGTCAGGGGTCGGGGTCCGCGACGCGACGCAGGGATCGGGGTTGGCCTTGCCGCTCGAGTCCGCACAGTCGGCGACGAGCACGCCGTCGCGGAAGACCTGCAGGTGCGACGGCGAGGCCGTGCCGAGCACGGAGCCGTCGATGGTGAACGTCAGCGACAGCGGCGCGGCCGCGGACGCCGGCGGCGCCGAGATCTCGACCTGCTGGCCCGCGAATGCGTAGCCGCCCGGCGGCGACCCGCTCGCCGGCGCCGTGACGATCGTGACCGTGCCGCCCGTCGGCGTCGTCACCGCCGCTCCGAGCGGGGCTGCACTGGAGCTGCCGTCTCCACCGGTCACCGTTCCACCGGAAGGCACGGTCCCTGCGGTCGCCACCGGCGGGGCGCCGCCCGCCTGCGGCGTGACGGGCGCCGAGGGAGCCGACGGTTGGCCCGGCCCTCTGCTGTTCGACGCCGTCACCGTGAACGTGTACGAGTCGCCGTTCGTCAACCCGGTCACGGAGGCACTCGTTCCGACGGCGTCGACCGGCTGTCCGTCCGAGCCCGCCGTGACGTCGTGCGGGGTCACCGTATAGCCGCTGATCGCCGCGCCGCCGTCTTTCACCGGCGGGAGCCAGCTGACCGCAGCGGAGCCGTCGCCCGCAGCGGCCACGACGCTCGACGGCGGGCCTGGAGCGGTCGGCAGGGCACGAACCGCGACCTCGTCTCCGACGCCGACCGCTTCGGTCGTCGTCTGCCGGATCCCGAGCAGGAGCGACGCGGCGTCCGTGACGGAGACGGGCTCGCCGAGCGACTGGCGGATGCCGAGCAGGAAGGAGACCGCGTCCCGGCCGTTCACCGCCTCTCCGTCCGGCAGCTGGATGCCGAGCAGGAGCTTGACGAGGTCGTTCGTGCTGACCGGCTCCCCGTTGTTCAGCAGGATCCCGAGCAGGAACGTCGGATCGTCCGCGACCGCAACGCCCTCCGAGTGCGCGAGCGAGATCGCGAGCCGGAGGATCGCCGCGTCGCCGGTGGAGACCGACTCGCCCGTCCCGAAGACGACCGACGGCACCGCGGCGCCACCGTCCGACGCCGTCAGGCCGTCGTCGATCGAGATCGAGATCGGGGGCGGCGCGTCCGCCCGCCCGGGCGCGGCGCACGCGAACGCCGCCGCGAGCGCGGCGAGCGCGGCACAGAGCGCAGCAGCGCCCCGGCGGCCTCGTCCGGTCACCTCGGCCCCTCCGCTACCGCCTTCCTACGAGAAGCTCAGCTTGACGGTGACCGAGACCTGCTGACCGGCTGCGACCGGCACTGCCGCCGGATCGCCGTTGAGCCCGTCGAGGGCCTTGTGCGTGAACTGCGGGGCCGCCGGGGTGTTGGTGCAATGTGCCCCGTTCGAGGGCAAGGCGCACGTGCCGACGTACGTGTCGACCTGCGTGATCGTCGTGTCGGAGGCCGGCGTCGCCGTCCCGCTGAGGACGACCTTGTTCGCGTCCGGCCCGCTGGTCGGCGCCGTCACCACGAGGTTCTTGTAGAACGGCGCGCCGTCCGGCGCGGAGTTGTACTGGTCGACGATCGCGCCGAAGGTGACGTTGACGCCCCAGCTGCCTTCGACGACGTCGCCCGTCAGGAGCTGCGCGATCGTCCCGGCGCCGGTCGAGACGAGCGAGTTCTCGAAGTGCCTGCGCGCGACGATCCTGTGCTGCTTGTTCCGGACGATGATCGTCCACTGCCCGTGGACGGTCACCTTCGACGCCATGGGCGGCGCTGCCACCCGGTGCAAGAGGCCCGCTCCGGCGGTTCCTGCAATCGCCGCAGCGAGCGCGACCGCGACGAACGCGGCGACGCGCTTCCTACTCATACCTATCCCCTCCCCCTAGCGTGTTACGGCGCATCATCCTCCCGCACGAGGGAAAGTCAAGTGCAGATCATCACGAACCGGTCAGTGCGTCCAGCCGCTCGCCGAGCCAGGCGGACGCGGCCGCCAGCTCGTCCCCGTCGCGCGACTTGACGACCACCTCGACCTCCGGCCCGGACGCGAGGAAGGCCGGATACGAGCCGACGACGAGTCCGGGCCAGCGCTCGCCGAACTCGACGAGCACCGGTGCGATCACGCTCTCCCGCGTCCGGTAGACGCGGCGCCACGCACCGATCGGGTCGCCGCGGCGGAACTCCTCCTCGACGGCGGCGAACATCGCCTCCATCTCCGCGGGCAGCCCCGGGAGGACGTAGACGTTCTCGATCGCGAAGCCGGGCGCGCCGCCGAGCGGGTTCTCGAGCGGGCGGCTGCCCCGCGGGAGCAGCGCCCAGCGGGCCGCGTACTCGGGGTCGCGCGTGAAGCGCGCGCGCAGGTCGGCCGCGAGCTCCGGCACCTCCTCCTGCGGGACCGCGAACGCGGCCGCGAGCGCCTCGCGGGTGAGGTCGTCCGGCGTCCCGCCGAGCCCGCCGGTGACGAGCAGGAAGTCGACCCGCGGTGACTCGCCGCGCACGAACTCGGCGACCGCGTCGATCTCGTCCGGCAGGGACGCGACCATCCGGACGCCGACGCCGAGCGGCGCGAGCCGTTTCGCGAGCCACGACCCGTTCGTGTTCGGCACGTCGCCGGAGACGAGCTCGTTACCGATGGTGAGGATCGAGGCGGTCGCCACCCGGTCGAGTCTAGGTCAGCGGAGCTCGAGCACGACGCGCCCGTCCGCGAGGCGGACGGCGAGCTCGTCCCACCGCGCGACGAGCGTCGCCGCGGCCAGCTCCTCTGCAGCGTGCGTCGTCGGCACCGCAACGACGCGCATGCCCGCGGCGAGCGCGGCGGCGACGCCCGCCGGCGAGTCCTCGAGCACGAGGCACTCCCCCGGCCGGCGGCCGAGCCGCCGTGCGGCCTCGAGATACCCCGCCGGATCGGGCTTCCCGGCCGCGACGTCGTCGGCGGTGACGAGCACCGCCGGCAGCGGCAGCCCCGCCGCGCCGAGCCGCGCGGTCACGAGCCCGTGCGTGCCGCTCGTCACCACCGCCCAGGCATCCGGAGGAAGCGCCGGCAGGAGCGCCGCCGCCTGCGGGTACGCCGACACGGCGGAGGCGTCCGCGATCTCCGCGGACTCGATGCGATCGACCTCGGCGGCGACGTCGTCCGCGCAGCCGAGCTCGCGCAGCGTGTCCTCGGTGCGGCGGCCGTGCGCGATCGCGACGACCGCCTCCTCGTCGAGCCCGCGCTCTCCGGCCCAGCGCCGCCACGCGCGCTCGACGCTCACCCTCGAGTCGACGAGGACGCCGTCGCAGTCGAAGAGGAGCGCGGCTGCGTCGATCACCGGAGCGGGAACGCCTTCCGCGAGAGGGCCGGCAGCGCCTGCGCCGACACCCACAGGGGCGTCGTCACGTAGCGCGCCGAGTAGCGCAGGCTCCCGTCGGCGCGCGTCATGCGCGCGAGGTAGCGGAACGCCGCCGCCGGCGGCCTCGCGCCCGCGGCGAGGAACGCCTGGATCGACCACGCCGTCGACTGGACGTTCGAGCCGGCGCCGGGCTGGAGCTCGAAGCCGCCGTCCTTCGTCTCCCGTGCGCTCAGGAACGCGAGCGCGCGCGTGACGACCGAGCCGCGGACGCCGGCCGACGCGAGCGCCTCGACGGCGGCGGCGGTGTCGTCGTTGTCGGGGCGGCCCCCCGTCGCCCAGCCGAAGCCGCCGTTCCGCGACTGAGCCTTCTCCAGGTACGCGACGGTCGACGCAGCGACGGCCTGCCCCGCCTGCCGGAGCGCGAGCATCCCCCAGATCGTCGAGTTCAGCGCGGGCCCGATCGCGCCGGCCGGGCGCTCGAGCGCGCGCAGCGAGGCGAGCAGCGCCGGCGACGCGCCGCCGCTGACTGCTTCCGCCATCGTCGCCAGCTCGAGCTCCGTCGGCGTCAGCCCCGTCTCGTGCGCCGTGAGGTAGGCGCGCGCGGCAGCCGGCACCTGCGCGCCGGCGGCGTCGAGCGCGAGCACCGCGGTCGCCGTCAGCCCGACGGTGGAGGTGCCGCCGGGCTCGGCGTAGCCGCCGTCCGGCTGGGCGCGGCCCTGGACGAACGAGAGCACGCTCGCGGCCGCGAGCACGGCGATCTTCACGCCCACTGGATCTCCGTCCGCAGCCGCCGGTCGTACCGCTCGAGCAGCCGCCGCAGCTCCGGCCCGGCCGCGAGGGCGAGCGCGAGATTGCCGACCGCGTGCGCGGTGTCGAACGGGAAGCCGGCCGCCTGCCGCGCGAGGAACGACGCCCACGTGTGCGGATAGAACGCGTACCAGTTCCACGCGTCGAGCACGAAGCCGTAGAAGTACCCGAGCAGGAAGCACGCGACCGCGAGCGGGACGCGGCGGCGAAGCAGCGGCGCGCACCACGCGCCGATCGCGCCGCACGCTCCCCACGCGAGCATCTGCCACGGCGTCCAGAGTCCCTGGCCGAGGAAGAAGTTCGAGACGAACGCGGCCGAGGCTCCGACGGCGATCCCGGCGCGCGCGCCGAGCGCGACGCCGGTGACGACGACGATCACGGTCACCGGCTGCACGTCGGGGATCGGCGCGAGCAGCACGCGGCCGGCCGCCGCCGCGGCGGCGAGCGTCGCGATCACGGTCACCTCCTTCGCCGACTGCGGGCCGCCGTCGAGCCAGGCGGCACCGCCGACGATCAGCGCCGCCGCGGCGAGCAGGAGCGCGAGCGCGGACGCGTGCGTCGCGAACGCGACGGCCGCGGCGGCCGCGAGCGCGACGCCGAAGGCGATGTGCGCGGCGCGGCTACGCAACAACGGCGATCGCCTCCCGCTCCGCACCGAGCGAGACCTCCCGGTCGGCGACCTCTCCCGCGAACGTGACGTCGTGCGTGACGACGAGCGTCGCGCGCCGCGCCGCCTGCGCGCGGAGAAGCCCGGCGAGCTCCGCCTTCCGCTCCGGGTCGACGCCGCGCGTCGGCTCGTCGAGCACGAGCAGGTCCGGCTCGGTGACGAGCACGGTCGCGAGCGCGAGCCGCTCGCGCTCGCCGCTCGAGAGGTCGTGCGGATGCGCGCGCTCCGCCCACGCGAGGCCGACCTCGGCGAGCGCGCGCGCCGCCCGGTCGCGCCGGGCGCCCAGCGCCACCTCGTCCAGCGCCGTCTCGCGGACGAGGTACCGCCCCGGATCCTGGAGCAGGAACGCGGCCCGCCCCGTGCGCTCGACCGTCCCGCCCTGCGCCTCGAGCAGCCCCGCCGCGATCTTCGCGAGCGTCGTCTTCCCGGACCCGTTCGGCCCGGTGAGCGCGACGACCTCGCCGCGGCGGAGCTCGAGCGACGCGCCGCCCAGCACCTCCGGCCCGCCGCCGTAGGCGAAGCGGGCCCCCGCGACGCGGGTCACCACCTCCCCCACCGCCCCTTGTAACGCAGTGGTACTTGGCGATGCGGTCCAGGCGGGGCGGTGCTCGTCCAGCCAGGCGACCGCCTCGTCGCGCGGGGCGTCGAGGACGATCCGGCCGCGGTCGAGAAAGAGGACGCGGTCGGCGAGGCGGAGCGCGGTCGCCGGGCGCTGCTCCGAGACGACGACGGCGGCGCCGCTCGCGACGGCGCGCTCGAGGAACGCCTCCGCGCCGGCGGGGTCGAGCTGCGACGTCGGCTCGTCGAGGAGCAGCAGCCGCGGCTCCAGCGCGAGCGCGGACGCAAGGCAGACGCGCTGCAGCTCGCCGCCGGAAAGCTCGGTGACGCGGCGCCCCGCGAGGTGTGCAGCGCCGACGGCCTCGAGTGCGCAGTGCACGCGCGGGAGGATCGCGGACGGCGGCGTGCCGACGTTCTCGAGGCCGAACGCGACCTCCGCCTCGACCTGTGCGAGCACGATCTGGTCCTCCGGGTCCTGGAAGACGGTGGCGACGGCGCCGGCGAGCTCCGACGGCCGCGCGCGCCGCGTGTCCCGTCCCGCCACCTCGACGCGGCCGGCGAAGCGCCCGCCGTGGAACCACGGGACGAGCCCCGCGAGCGCGCGCACGAGCGTCGACTTCCCCGACCCCGACGGGCCGAGCACGAGCACGACCTCGCCCGGCTCGATCTCGAGCGACACGCGGTCGAGCGCCGGCGCGGAGCCGGGGTAGGAGAACGTCAGCTCCTCGACGGTCGCTAGAGCCACAGCGCCCCCACGACGATCGCGACGGCGGCGCCGGCCACCGCCGCGTAGTCCACCGCGCGCCACGGCGGCGACGGCAGCCGCGTCCGCCCGGCACGGCCGAAGCCGCGCGCCTCCATCGCCTCGGCGAGGTTGATGCCCCGCTCGAGCGAGCCGGCGAGGAGCGGCGACAGCAGCGCCGCGTGACCCTTGAGTCCCGCCGGCGCGAGCCCGCGGCCGCGCAGCGCCTCGACGAGCCCGGAGGCGTCGCGCTCGAGCGTCGGCACGAGCCGCGTCGCGAGCGCCGCGGCGAGCACCGAGCGGCGGCCGGTCGACGCGGCGATCAGCCGGTCGTGGTCGAGCAGGAGCGCGTACGCGGCGAACGCGAGCCCGACCGCCGCAAGCCGGAGCGCGTTGAGCGCGGCGATCCGCAGCTCCTCCGTCGTCACGTCGAGCTGCCCGAGCACGGGCACGTCCGGGCCGCTCCAGAGCACGTGCCAGCCGGTCGACTGGAGCAGCGGGGAGAGCAGGAAGACGAAGCCGGCACTGAACAGCGTTCCCCACAGGTACGGCCGGGCGCGCCGGCCCGCGCGAAGGCAGACGCAGAGCAGCGCGAGCGCGAGCGCACCGACCGACCAGAGCTGCTGCGCGAGCAGCGCCGCGACGGCGAGCCCGGCGAGGAGCGCGGCTGCGGCGGTCGGTCTCACGGCACCTCGTAGCGGTAGCGGTAGAGCGACGGGTCGCGGGCGAGCGCGGCCGCGTCGCCGGAGAAGTCCAGCTCGACGGCGCCGCCCGGCAGCACGCGCGCGGTGAACCGGTGCGGGCCGCCGACGAGCCGGAGGACGTTCGCCCCGGCGGGCGCGGTCGCCGCGACCCGCCCGTGCACGACGCGCGCGAGCGCACGGGCGCCGGCGGACGCGGCTCCGACGACGACCGCGGGCCGCACCTTCCCGCCGTAGCCGTGGAGGAACGGCTCCGGGAAGGCGCCGACGACGACGGGCACGGTCTCGCCGACCTTTCCCCAGTCCCGGTAGTCCCACCACTCGACGTCGCCCGGCCGGAGCCGGTACTCGGCGGCGCCGCGGTCCGCCTCGATGCCGTTGACGAAGTAGAACCAGTCGTGACGGGAGCCGAGCGAGCCGGAGACGCCGCCGATCGACTCGACGTAGCGGCCGCCGTAGCGCGTCGAGATCTTCGCCGAGCGCTCGAGCGCCTGCATCGCCGTCTCGCCGGCCGGCACCGTGCGCACGAGCAGCACGCGCGCACCCTCGTCGCGCGTCACCCAGAGCGTGGCCCTGCCCGAGCCCGCACCGCCGCCGCAGCCGGCAAGCAGCGCGGCCGCGGCGGCGAGGACGACGGAGCGCCGGATCACGGCAGCCGGTTCGAGCGGATCGCGCCCGGAGCGGTCGCCCACACGAGCCCGTGGTGCGGGCCGACGCAGGTTCCCGTGTACGACGCCTTCTGCAGCCGTCCGTCGACATGGAGGAGGGCGCCCGGCGCGGCGCTCTCCTTCCCGTTGTCGTCGAAGGCCGCGACGCGGTAGCAGCCGGACTTGACGAAGAGCTCGAGCGTCGGCGGGCCGCCGTTCGGCCCGAACGTCGCGTAGTACCACTCGACCGTGTCGCCGTCCTTCAGCTGCACCTGGTCGGCGGCGACGGGCGGCGAGGCGCGGTCGACCTTGAAGACCCAGCCGGCGTCGCCGGACGCGGCGTAGAAGCCGATCTGGTCGACGTAGTTCCCGAACGACGACGTCGTCACGTGGGCGTAGAACTCGCCCGCCTTCGCGGCCGACTCGAGTGCGTCGAGCGGCGTCGACGCGACGATCGTCGGCTCGGTCGCGCCGAAGATGGTCAGCGTCTTGCCTTCGACGCGGATGTGGACGAGGGCGGCGGACGCGACGGATGCGAGCGCGAGCGCGGCCGCGAGCGCCGCGGCGACGATGAGGGAACGGCGAAGCACGAATCCTCCTTCCGCGAGGGGTTCGGTGTCCGCGGCGGGCGGCAGGTCTTCTGACTCGGGGCTCCCTCCCCCGCCGCCTTCCCGGGCCGGCGGCCCAGTGGCGTCGTGGCGGGTGAGCGTCTCCCCTCACAGCGGCGGGACCGTCCCGGCCTTGCACCGGAGTTCCCTCACCGCTCGCCGATTGCCGCGCGAGTCTACCATCGGCTCCGGTGGGCCCCCTCGCACTCGATCTCGACGCCGTCCTCGTCGACACGCGTCCGCTCTGGCGGGACTGGATCGACGACGCGTCGCGGCGCGCGCGGGTCGAGCTCGACCTCCCGGACGACCGCGAGGCCGCGGCGGCGCTCCTCGACGAGCGGCTCGGCGACTGGCGGCCGCTGCTCGAGCGGTTCGCCGCCGACCGCGCGCCCGTGTACTTCCGCCCGCGTGCGGAGACGACCGCGACGCTGCGCCGCCTCCAGGCCGCGGGCGTCCGCGTGGGCGCGTTCACGGACGCGCCGCGGGAGCTCGCCGACATCGCGCTCGCGCACACGGGAGCGGCGCGGCGCGTCGTGGCGGTCGGCACACGCGAGGAGGTGCTGCGCGCGCTCGGCGACGGCGCCGTCGTCATCGCCAGCCGCGACGAGCTCGTGCGGGTTGCCGCTGTCTAAGCTGTGACCGTGGAACGCGCAGACCTGTCGGATCGCCGGTTCGACGTCCTCCTCGAGCGCCTCGACCGGATCGGCGACGAGCTGGTGAAGATGAACAAGCGGCTCGACAACGACGAGAACTTCCTCCGGCTGACGCGAGAGCTCGCGTCGCTCAACGAGTCGCTCCAGGCGCTCGCCTACGCCGCGCTCGGCCAGCAGGCGCCGCAGGTCCGCCGGCGCAGGAGTGGGTAAGCGCCGCGCTGCCGAGTCCGGCCGCGAATGCGGCCGGCTTCAGGGATCTTCGCGCGTGCCGGAATCCGCGCGAGCGGATTCCGGTACTTGCGCAAGCTAGGGCAGCCGCCAGATGTCGAGCACGCCGCTCGTCGCGTGGTCGTTCGCGTTCCCCTCGGGGAGCGCGACGCGGCCGTCGACGACGATCGGGCTGTTCCAGTGGCCGCCGCCGCACGCGAGCGACGCGACGAGCTTTCCGGTCAGCGGCGTATAGACGTTGAGCCCGCCGCCGGGCGAGTACACCCAGAGCAGGCCGCCGGCGATGACGGGGCTCGTCCCGCCCGTGCCGTTCTTCCAGAGCTGTGCCAGGTGGCCGTTGCGGAACCGCCAGGCGGCGGTGCCGCCGTTGTCGGCGGCGAACATCCACGTGCCCGAGGAGGTGCGCCAGACCGCCGGCGCCGTGAACAGGTCCGTCCCCGACGGGGTCGAGACCGTCTGCAGCTCGCCGTCCTTGTGCGGCGCCGTGCCGCTCATCCGCCTGATGCTGAGCACGCGGATGATGCCGTCCTTGCCGCCCTGCGCGAGATAGCCGCCGCCGAGCAGCACCGGCGAGGTCGAGCCGAGATCGAGGTCGCTCGAGTTCAGCTGGTCGGTGTTCGTCGGCGTGTAGTTCCCGAGCACCTTCGTCGCGCTCGCGTTCAGCCGGACGACCGAGTCGCCCCAGTTCGTTCGGCCGTTCCACGGCGCGTTGCCGGTGGCGACGTACATGTCGCCGTTCGTCGGGTCGATCACCGCACCGGCGCGGCCCCAGATGGCCGAGTCGCTCGCGGCGCACGAGGCCGGGTCGATCAGGCCGGTGCGGCTCGCACAGAGCGAGTTCCACACGTGCAGGAGCGCCCCCGTCGCGGCGTCGATCACGGCGACGTGCCCCTGGTACGGCGGCGCATCGCCGATGTAGCCGCCGGTCGTCGCGATCACGTGACCCTGCTGGAAGTTCAGCGACGCGGCGATCTTCTCGCGCGACGGCAGGCGCGTGATCGACGTCGTCCAGACGGCGTGGCCGTCGGCGACGGCGAGCTTCGAGATCGTCCCGCCCGGTGACGCCGCGTAGACGTATGCGCGGCCCGGATCCGCAACCGGCGTCGCCGTCGTGATCTGCGCCGAGCCGGCCCACGACGAGTAGGCGGGCGGCGTGAAGCGCCAGAGAACCGCGCCCGACGAGGCGTCGATCGCCTCCGTCCTCCCGTACGTCGTCGTCACGAAGAACGCGTCGTGCGCGGCGCCGCCGACCTGGACGCCGTGGAGGAAGATCGCGGACGAGTCGACGGTGCCGTCGAGCTGCACCTGCCTGCGGACGAGCGAGCGGACGTTCGCGGCGGTGATTCCCGTGGGGAAGCTCGGCGCGCTCGTGCGCGACATCGTCCAGCCGAACCGCGTCCAGTCGTGACCGCTCGCCGCCGGGGTGCGCGCCGCCGCGTCGCCGAGCGGCAGGATCGCCGCCGCGAGGACGAGGAGGGGCGTGAGGCGCCGGATCACGGGCGGAGGGCGTAGAGCGTACCGGCGAGCGAGGCGGCGTAGAGCTCGCCCTGCGCGTCCTCGCCGAACGAGGACACCGACGGGATCCTCGACGCCTCGACCCGCGGCGGCGAGAGACGGCCGTCGCCGGCCTCGAAGCACGGGAAGACGAGACTCCCCGCGGTGCCGAGCGGCTTGGCCGGGTCGTAGACCGAGCGCCCCTCGTACCGGCTCCAGCCGTAGTTCGCGAGGCTGCCGGCGCGAGCCGCGGGCCGGTAGTCGATCTCCTCCCACGAGTCCTGGCCGACGTCGCCGATCCAGAGGTTGCCGGTGGCGCGGTCGAACGAGAACCGCCACGGATTGCGAAGCCCGTACGCCGTTGCGGTTCGGATAGGGCCGGCGGACGAGCAGCAGCTGCCGCGTCATCACCGGTGCCGCGCCGACCGGCGCCCGGTACTCGACCACGCGCGAGTCACCGTTCGTGTCCGTGTACGAGATGTAGAACAGCCCGACACCCCGAAAAGCTTGCCTACCGGTGGAGCAGCACCTTGCGGAGCTCGTCCTCCTTGCCCGGCTCCAGGATCGCGAGCACCTGGTCACCGGGCTCGAGCATCGTCGAGCCGACCGCGATCTCCGCCTTGCCGGCGCGCATCACCGAGATCAGGCGCGCGCCCTCCGGCAGGTCGAGCCCCTCGACGCGCTTGCCCGCGGAGGGCGAGTCGCGGTCGATCTGCACCTCGACGATCTCGAGGTTCTCCTTCCGCAGCTCGAGCAGATGGATGAGGTCGTGCTCCGGCACCTCGTGCTCGACGAGCGCCATGATGCTCGACGTCGCGCAGATCGTCGGCGAGATCCCGAGCAGGTCGAAGTGCGCCTGGTTGCGGGGATCGTTGACGCGGGCGATCACCTTCGGCACGCCGTACTTCTCCTTCGCGATCTGGCAGATGACCATGTTGTCCTCGTCGTCGCCGGTCAGCGCGAGGACGATGTCCGGGGGCCGCGCGAGGCCGGCGCGCTCGAGCACGTGGATCTCGGTCGCATCGCCGCGCTGCACCTGGTGCTCGAACTCCTCCTCGAGCCGGTCGAAGCGGTCGCGGCGCTGCTCGATC
This sequence comes from Gaiellaceae bacterium, assembly GCA_035541175.1. GTDB lineage: Bacteria > Actinomycetota > Thermoleophilia > Gaiellales > Gaiellaceae > Palsa-739. The sequence goes on along the minus strand of DATKNT010000196.1, from coordinate 1,354 downwards.
AGCGTCACCTCGCTGCCGAGCCGCAGCAACGAGCGCGCGACGTTCGCGCCGACCTTGCCGCCGCCTGCCACGACGACGTACATCAGATGGTCGCCCTCGACGGGACCGGCAGCTCGCAGGCACGCACGGCCTCGGTCAGCGTGTCGATCGCCGTCTTCGTGGGGCAGACCGTCCGCATGCCGCGCGCCGCGTAGAAGTCGGCGCGGGCGGGATCGAGGACGCGGACGACGACGCAGTCGATGCCGAAGCGCTTCTGCGCGACCTGGCCGATGATGAGATTCGTGTTGTCGCCGTCGGTCGCCACGACGACGGCGTCGGCGTCCTCGATGCCGGCCTCGCGGAGCAGGTCGACGTCCATGCCGTGGCCGACGAGGAACAGCCCCGGCCAGTGGTCGCCGAGACGCGAGAGCGCGTCCTCGTTCTCGTCCACGACCGTGACCTCCCAGCCCTCCTTCTGGAGCTGGAGCGCGATCGACGACCCCACGCGGCCGCAGCCGATGATGAGCGCCTTCAGCACGGGCAGAGCGTAGCGCGGAGCGTCACCGGTGCGCCTCCTCGAGCACACCCTGGGGGAAGGCGACGATCAGCACCTCCGCCGGCGTCTTGCGGAGGACGTAGTCGACCGTCGGCGAGAAGAAGCGGGACTGGCGCCGCCAGCGGGGCGACGAGCCGAGGACGATCAGGTCGGCGCCGCCCTCCGCCGCGGCCTGGACGATCGCCTCGCCGATCGACCGCGCCCGGACGGCACGCCCGACGACCTCGACGCCGTTGTCGGCCCCGAGCGCCGCCGCCTCGGCGAGGGACGCGGCCGCCTGCTCCTCCACCTCGGGCAGCGGTGCGTCGAGCGGCAGATCCAGCGGCACGCGGACGACGAACAGCGCCTCGACCGATGCGCGGCGCTCCTGGGCGAGCTTCACGGCCGTCGCCACCATCTCCTCGCCGATCTCGCCGAGCTTCATCGGCACGAGGATCCGCGAGAACTCCGCCTCGGGCGGCAGCGCCTGCTCGTCGGCGGCGGCGACGTGCTCGAGCAGCCCGGCGCCGCTGCCGTGGCGAACGAGGAAGTAGACGACGAGACCGCCGAGCAGCCACACGGGGCCGCCGTAGCGCGCGCCGACGTGCGTCACCATCGCCGCGACGAACACCGCGCCGGTGAGGAGCGCGCCGACGAGCGACGGCACCGGGATGACCGCGCCCCCGATGCGAATCCCGAGCGGGACGCGGAACGGCCGCCGCAGGTCGGGCTGCGTGACGCGGAGCTTGACGACCGCGAGCTGCGCGGCTGTGAACGCGAGCAGCACGCCGAAGCTGAACAGGCTCGCGAGGAACGTCACGCCGCGGTGGTGCAGCGTCG
>DATKNT010000195.1:0-9770 GCA_035541175.1 Gaiellaceae bacterium | reverse complement strand
GCGCACTCGACGGCGTCCTCCCAGCTGTTGAACAGCGCCGTCTGGCCGGGCGGCGGCGTCTCGGCTGGATCCCCGGTCGACGCGGTCTCGCCGCCGTTCGCGTACCGGTCGGCGAGCATCGCCTTCACCTCCGGCGAGAGGATGCCGGCCTCCTCCTGCTGCTCCGGCGTCAGGAACTTCTTGCCGAACCAGCGGAAGATGTAGTCGACGATCGACTTCGCGACGCGGATGTCGGCGTCGTTCGTCAGCCCGCTCGGCTCGAAGCGCATGTGCGACAGCTTCGAGACGTACACCTCCGGCGGGACGCCGTACTGGAGGCCCATCGACACCGCGAGGCAGAGCGAGTTCATCAGGCCCGCCATCGTCGTCCCGTCCTTCGCGATGTCGACGAAGATGTCGCCCGGGCTGCCGTCGTCGTAGAGGCCGACGTGGATGTAGCCCTCGTGGTCGCCGACCTGGAACTTGCGGCCGATCTCGGTGCGGTCGAGCGGGAGCCGCTTCCGCTCGCGGATCTGCACCGGCGGCGTCGCCGACGCCTCCTTGCCGGAGCTCGACAGCGGCTGCGCGACCTTGCAGTTGTCGCGGTAGATCGCGATCGCCTTCACGCCGAGGCGCCACGCGTCGACGTAGAGGCTCATCACGTCGTCGACCGAGGCCTCCTCCGGCATGTTCACCGTCTTCGAGATCGCGCCGGAGATGAACGGCTGGACGGCGCCCATCATCTTCACGTGACCGAGGTAGTGGATCGCGCGGTCGCCGACGGCGCAGTCGAACACCGGATAGTGCTCCGTCTTGATGTACGGCGCGCCGACGACGCTGTTGCGCTCGTCGATGAACGCGACCGTCTCCTCGATCTCGCGCGGCGCGTAGCCGAGCTTCTCGAGCGCCATCGGCACCGTCTTGTTCACGATCGTGATCTCGCCGCCGCCGACGAGCTTCTTCGACTTGACGAGCGAGAAGTCCGGCTCGACCCCGGTCGTGTCGCAGTCCATCATGAAGCTGATCGTCCCGGTCGGCGCGAGCACCGTCGCCTGCGCGTTCCGGTAGCCGTGCACCTCGCCGAGGTTGAGGACGTCGTCCCACGCCTTCCGGCACGCGGTCAGCAGGTCGGCCGGCACGGCGTCGGCGTGCTCGATGTTGCCGACGGCGGCGCGGTGCTGCGCCATCACGCCGATCATCGGCGCCCGGTTCACCTGGTAGCCGTCGAACGGGCCCATCCGCGCCGCGATCTCCGCCGACTTGCGGTAGGCGCGGCCCGTCATCAGCGCCGTGATCGCGGCCGCGTAGGCGCGCCCCTCGTCCGAGTCGTACGGGAGCCCGCGCGCCATCAGCAGCGCGCCGAGGTTCGCGTAGCCGAGGCCGAGCTGGCGGAACCGCTTCGCGTTGCGCTCGATCTCGGGCGTCGGATACGACGAGTAGCCGACGAGGATCTCCTGCGCGAGGAAGACGACGTCGACCGCGTGCTCGAACGCGTCGACGTCGAACTCGCCGTCCTCGCGACGGAACTTCATCAGGTTCAGCGACGCGAGGTTGCATGCCGAGTCGTCGATCGACATGTACTCGGAGCACGGGTTCGACGCATTGATCCGGCTCGTGTTCGGCAGCGTGTGCCACTGGTTGATCGTCGTGTCGTACTGGACGCCCGGATCGGCGCACTCCCACGCGGCGGCGGCGATCTGGCGGAGCAGGTCGCGCGCGTCGAGCGTCTCGAGCACGGCGCCGTCGGTGCGGGCGGTGAGGTTGAACTCGCGGCCCTCGGTCGCCGCCTCCATGAAGACGTCGCTGACGCGAACGGAGTTGTTCGCGTTCTGGTACTGGATCGACGCCCAGTCGGGGCTGTCGAGCGACATGTCGTAGCCGGCCTGCTCGAGGACGCGCGCCTTGCGCTCCTCCTTGGCCTTGCACCAGATGAACTCCTCGACGTCCGGATGGTCGACGTCGAGGACGACCATCTTCGCGGCGCGCCGCGTCTTGCCGCCCGACTTGATCGTGCCGGCGGACGCGTCGGCGCCGCGCATGAACGAGACCGGGCCCGAGGCGTGCCCGCCCTTCGACAGCTGCTCCTTCGACGAGCGGAGCTTGGAAAGGTTGACGCCGGAGCCGGAGCCGCCCCGGAAGATGACGCCCTCGCGGCGGATCCAGTCGAGGATCGACTCCATCGAGTCCTCGATCGAGAGGATGAAGCAGGCGGAGCACTGCGGCTTCTCCTCGAAGCCGACGTTGAACCAGACCGGCGAGTTGAACGAGGCGTACTGGTTGACGAGGATCGCCTTCAGCTCGGCCTCGAAGGCCTCGGCCTCCTCGTCGCCGGCGAAGTAGCCGCCCTCGCGGCCCCAGGTGACAGCGGTCTCGACGACGCGGCCGATCATCTGCTTGACGCTCGACTCGCGCTCGGGCGAGCTGAGGCGGCCGCGGAAGTACTTCTGGGCGACGATGTTCGTCGCCGTCTGGGACCAGAACTTCGGGAACTCGACGCCGCGCTGCTCGAAGGCGGGGCCGTTGCGGCCGGGGATGGTGGCGTCCCGGATCTCCCACTCGATCTCGTCGAACGGGTCGCGGCCGGGGATGGTGAAGAAGCGGCGGACGCCGAGCCTCGCCTCCCCGTCGACGACGGTGTTCACGACCTCGGAAACCGCTTGATCAGTGGTCTTCTGCTTGACGCTCGCCATGCCGGCCCCTCCATGAACTCTAGCCTCGTGGACGCTGTCTCCGCGGTGCGCCGCCGCCGAACGCGGACCGCGCAGGGTAGAGCCCGCGTCGGATGGAACTGCGTCTACCGGGGCTTCCGCGGGGAGCCCGACGGCGGGCTCGTCGCGGGCTGCGGCGCGGGCGTCAGCTTCCGTGCCTGGATCCGGCGGGCGCCCCACGTCCCGGCCGCCGCGAGCAGCAGCAGCCCGGCGAGCGCGCCGAGCACGAGCAGCGGCAGCGGCACCGAGGTCGCGTTGCCCGGGCCGACCGAGTTGAACAGCTTCGTGATCGGGCCTTCGCTCGACGAGGACGAGCTGCTCGAGCTCGGCGGCGGCGTGCCCGTGCCGGAGCTCGAGCTCGGGGGCGTCGAGCCGCCGCCGCCGCTGCTCGCGCCGCCGCCCGGCCCGTTCCCGCGCTCCTCGAGCAGCGCCGCGAGCAGGGCGCGGTGGATATCGTCCATCGCGCTCGAGTACGCCTGCACGTCCGCGTATGCGCTCAGGTGCTGGATCGCCTGCGTGTAGCAGGGAATCGGGTAGAGGTTCTGCACGTTCGGCTGGTGGGCGAGCCAGTCGTTGACGACGTCCTTCCAGCACGTGTTCGTCGGCGTGAAGGACGCGGACGGCGCGGCGGAGGCGCGGCCGGCGCCGGCGGCGAGGAGGGCGGTCGCGCTCGCGACCGCGACGAGAAGGATCCTCGTCCGGTGCGTTCGCTTGTCGGTGCGCGTCGTCGTCCTCATCCCGGAAATGCCCGACCGGACCGCGCGGCTGCGCGGTATCGCCTGGATCCTCCCCAGTCTCCCGGACGGCGGTGTAGCTGCGGTAATGCCGTTGTAAACCGTTTGTGAGGGGGCCGTCCGCCGGCGTTTTCCCAATGCTAGCGTCATTCGCGGTGCACGCTGCGGCGGACCGTGTCGGAGGCCTCGGCCTCGCAGCCGCCGCGGCCGGGGCCGTGGCCGTCTTCTGCGCGCTGTTCTTCGCCGGCGGCTTCGCGGACGCGCCGCTCGTCTGGATCGGCGCGCTGGCCCTGGCGGTCGCCGCCGCCGGCGTCGCCGCGGCCGCGCTGCGGCTCCTGCCGGCGCCCGCGCTCGACCTCCCGGTCGCGGGATTCCTCGGCTGCCTGTTCGGGCTCGCGGCCTGGATGGGCCTGTCGACGCTCTGGTCGCTCTCCCCGGACCGGAGCTGGGGGTACACCAACCGGACCCTCGTCTACGCCGCGTTCGCGCTGATCGGCGTGCTGCTCGCCGCGATCCTGCCGCGGCCGGGGGAGTCGGTCGCGGCGGCCGCGGCCGTGCTGGTCGGCCTCGTGCTCGGCTGGGCGCTGCTGGCGAAGTGCGTGCCGGCGCTGTACGGCGACTACGGGCGCATCGCGCGCCTCCGCGCGCCGCTCGGCTACTGGAACGAGCTCGCGCTGCTCTGCGACGTGGCGGTGCCGGTCGCGCTGTGGCTCGCGGCGCCGCGGGCCCGGCGCCCGCTCGTGCGCGCGGCGGGCGCGCTGCTCCTCTACGCGGCGGTCGTGACGCTGCTGCTGACGTACTCGCGCTTCGGCGTCGCGCTCGCCGTCGCCGCCGCGGCAGGCTGGATCGTTCTCGAGCGGGACCGCGTCGAGAGCATCGTCGCCTCGGCGCTCGCCGCCGCGGCGGGGGCGGGGGCGTTCGGCCTCGCGCTCGCGCTGCCGGGGATCACGAAGGACGGGCAGTCGCACGCGACGCGCGTCCACGACGGGTGGATCTTCGGGCTCGCCCTGCTCGGTCTCGGCGCGGTCGTGGTCGCTGCGGCGTACGCGCTCGCCCGGGCCGAGGAGCGGCGGCCGCTCCCGCCGGAGCGGCGGCGGCGCGTCGAGCGGATCGCGACCGCCGTCGCGCTGCTCGCCGTCCTCGCCGGGATCGCCGTCGGCGCCGTCTTCGCGAGCCGGCTCTGGCACGAGTTCGCGAATCCCGTCTCGAGCCAGATCTCGTCGAGCTCGGGCCGATTTCAGAGCGTCAACTCGAGCAACCGCTGGCGCTGGTGGACGGAGGAGTGGAGCGCCTTCACCGCGCACCCGGGCTGGGGCACCGGCGCGGGCACGTTCCAGCTCACCGACCTGCGCCTGCGCCGCAGCCCGCAGACGACGGAGGAGCCGCACAACACGCCGCTGCAGCTGCTCGGCGAGACGGGGATCGTCGGCTTCCTGCTCTACGCCGGCGCCGCGGTCGCCGCGGCCGTCGGGATCGTGCGGACGCGCCGGCGCGCCGGCGGCGCCGAGCGCGCTGCGGTCACGGCGCTCGCGCTCGGGCTCGGGGCGTTCCTCGTCCACCTGGTCGTCGACATGGACTGGAACTACGTCGCGACGGTCGGGCCGCTGCTGCTCGTCGCGGGCGCGCTCGTCGGGCGGCGCGCGCCCGAGACCGCGGCCGCGCACGCGCGCAGGCCGTTGCTCGCCGCCGGCGCCGTGCTCGTCGCGCTCGCCGGCGTCTACTCGCTCGCCGCGCCGTGGCTCGCCGAGCGCCAGATCGCGAGCGCGACGACGGTCGCCGCCTTCAAGCGCGCGCATTCGTACGACCCGCTCTCGACGCTCGTCCTCTCGGAGTGGGCGACGGTGGAGGAGGCCGGCGGCAACCTCCGCGAGGCGGTGAAGCTCTATCGCCAGGAGGTCTCGCTCGAGCCGCAGAACGGGAGCACCTGGTACGACCTCGGCAGCTTCTACTGGCGGCACGGCGCGGCGAGGCTCGCCTACGACGCGTTCGTCAAGGCGTACACGTACGACAGCCAGGGGCCCCCGGGCGTGCCGTGCGGCCTCCTCGACCAGGCGCGGCACGAGGTGCTCGGCGTGTGGCCGCCTACGTGCCCCCGAGGATCACGACGAGCTTCGACCCCCGGAGCGCCGAGCGGCTGATGCCGTCGAGCGGCGCGACGATCCCGACGCGGGCGTCGCGCGCGAGCCGCCGCGCCTCGGCGAGGTAGCCGGGGACGAACAGCACCATCGACCTTGCGTAGTCGTGCCGCGGGGCGTTGCGCGCGGACGGGAGCATGTAGCCGAGCCCGTGGATCCGGGCGGCCTCCGCGCCGGCTGCGCCGGAGACGCCGTTGCCGTTGAGGACGAGCACCCGGACACGCGCGCGGGGGAGCAGCGGATGCGGCGGGATCCTCGGCACGCGCAGCGGCGCGACGTGCGCCGCGGACGTGTGCGCCTGCGCGGGCGCCGCCTTCGCCGCCGCGGCCGCCGCGTGCGTGTGCAGGAGCGGGCGCACGAGGTGCGAGAGGCGGATGCCGCCGAGCAGCACGAGCGCGACGAGCTCGACGGCAGCGAGCGCGCCGACCACGAGCGTGGCGGTGCGCCACGGCGATGACCTGGACAGGGACGGCGCGTGCTCCACGGCCCGAACCGTTTCGGCGCCGCACCGAGGGCTCCTGCTACGCGGAGATCCAGCGCCAGGTCTCGGCGAGTCCGCCGGCGAGCGAGTGCTCCGGCCGCCAGCGCAGCTCGCGCGCGGCGAGCGAGACGTCGAGCACGCTCCGCTGCAGCTCGCCGAGCCGCGCCGGCGCGTGCTCGGCGGGCCGGTCGATCCCGCTCGCGGCGACGATCGCGTCGTAGAGCTCGAGCACCGACGTCTCGATCCCGGTGCCGACGTTGAAGACGCCGCCGTCGTGCCCGAGCGCCGCGCGCGCCGCGCGCGCGACGTCGCCGACGTACACGTAGTCGCGCGTCTGCCGGCCGTCGCCGTAGATCCGCGGCGTCCCTCCCTCGAGCAGCAGCCCCATGAAGATCGCGACGACGCCTGCCTCGCCGTGCGGCTCCTGCCGCGGCCCGTAGACGTTGCCGAGCCGGAGCGTCACGTGGCTCGAGCCGTACAGCCGGTTGTACGCGGCGAGGTACTCCTCGCCGGCGAGCTTCGAGACCCCGTACGGCGCGAGCGGCCGCATCGGCGCCGTCTCGGGGGCGGGCCCGTCGCACTCGCCGTAGCCCGCGCCGCCCGACGAGGTGAAGACGACCTTCGCGCCGTGGCGCCGCGCCGCCTCGAGGATCCGCACCGTGCCGAGGACGTTCACGTCGGCGTCGAAACCGGGCCGCTCGACCGAGACGCGTACGTCCGCCTGCGCCGCGAGGTGGAGGACCGCCTCGGGCCGCACCGCGTCGAAGACCGCGTCCGGATCCCGGATGTCGGCGACGTGGAGCTCGGCCCCGGCGGCGACGTTCTCGCGCCTGCCCTTCGAGAGATCGTCGAGGACGTGCACCTCGTCCGCCCGTGCGAGCAGCGCGTCGACGACGTGCGAGCCGATGAATCCTGCACCGCCGGTGACGATCGCCCGCATCAGCCTTCTATCCTAGGCCGGGATGACGGGGCTGCTGCTGGCCATCGAAGGGATCGACGGATCGGGCAAGGGGACCCAGGCCGCGCGGCTCGCCGGCACGGCCCGCGCCGCCGGCCGCAGCGTCGCCTCGTTCAGCTTCCCCCTCTACGACGGCAACCCGTTCAGCCGAGCGATCGCGGCGTACCTCAACGGCGAGCTCGGCGCGCTCGACGAGGTGCATCCGCAGCTGTCGGCGCTGCTGTACGCCTGCGACCGGCTGCACGCGCGGCCGGACCTCGTCGCCGCGCTCGGGGAGAACGAGCTCGTGATCTGCGACCGCTACGTCGCGTCGAACCTCGCCCACCAGGGCGCGAAGCTCGAGGGCGAGGAGCGCGAGCGGCTCGTCGAGTGGCTGGAGGAGGTCGAGTTCGGCGAGTTCGCGCTGCCGCGTCCGGATCTCGTCGTCCTGCTCGACGCTCCGGCGACGCTCGCGCGCGAGCTCGTCGGGCGCAAAGGCGCGCGGGCGTACACGACGCTCGAAGCCGACATCCACGAGCGCGACCCGGAGCACGGCGACGCGTCCCGCGAGGTCTACCTCGAGCTGGCCCGGCGCGAGGGGTGGCGCGTCGTCGCCGCGGCGGACGGGCACGGCCGCCCGCGCGACGTCGACGCGATCGCCGCCGACGTATGGGCCGCGGTCGAGCCGCTCCTGGAGCGGCGCGCGTGAGCGTTCCCGCCTTCGAGGCGGTGGCGGAGCAGCACGAGGCGAAGCGCCTGCTCTCGGCCGCGCTCGTCGAGGGGCCGCGGCACGCGTACCTCCTCCACGGGCCGGCCGGCGTGGGCAAGCGGGAGCTTGCGCTCCGCTTCGCCGCCGAGCTGCTCGACGACCGCGTCCGCGTCGAGCGGCGCACGCATCCGGACCTCTACGTGCTCGAGCCGGTCGGCGACCAGATCCGCATCGACGACATCCGCGAGCTGCGACGCGACCTGCACATGCGCCCGTTCGAGTCCTCGCGCCGCGTCTACGTCGTCTTCTCCGCGGACACGATGAACGAGGACGCGGCGGACGCCCTGCTGAAGGACCTCGAGGAGCCGCCGTCGTACGCCGTCATCCTCCTCGTCGCCGACGACCTCGGCCCGCTGCCGGAGACGATCCTCTCACGCTGCCAGCTCGTCCCGTTCCGGCGGCTGTCCGAGCGGGCGGTGAGCGAGGCGGTCCGCGCGCGCGCGCCCGAGCTGCCGGAGAGCGAGGTGACGACGATCGCGCGGATCGCCGGCGGGCGGCTCGACCGTGCCGAGCGGCTGCTCGACCCGGCGGCGGCGAAGCGGCGCGAGACGCTGCTCGGGGTCGCGCGCGCCGTCTACCTCGACCCCGGTTTCGACGCGGCCGAGGGCGCGCAGGCGCTGCTCGAGGGGATCGCCGAGCGCGGGGCGGAGGCGAAGGCGCAGGCGGAGGAGACCGTCGCCGTGCTCGAGCTGACCGGCCGCGAGGCCGAGCAGCGCGTGCGCCGGTCGCAGCGCGGGGCCGAGCGGGACGAGGTGCTCGCCGTGCTCGAGGAGCTCGAATGGTGGTACCGCGATCTCGTCGTCGTCGCGGCGGGTGCGGACTCCGCCGTCGTCCACGTCGACCGTCTCGACGAGCTGCGGGCCGACGCGGTCGGGGAGCGGCTGCTCGGCGCGGAGCGCGCGTGCGAGCTCGTCCGCGCCGCGTGGCGGCAGGCGGAGGAGCTCCAGCTCTCGGTCCCGCTCGCGCTCGAGGCGCTGCTCGTGCGGCTGCGCCGGGAGCTCGTCGGACGCGCGGTCGCGGGCGCCTGAACGGCCGTTCCCTGACCCTTCCGGGGGAGGAGAAGCCCCCGGTTCGGGGTAAATCCCCGGTAAAGCGGGCGAGTTGAGGGTTGCCCTGCAGCGGCAACCCGCGCAAGATACGAGCGCTGGCTCGGGCGGGGCCAGCTTCCGTGTCTCACCAGGGGATGAGAATGGCCGCAGTTCCGTCCACAGGTCGAGCCGACCGTGTCAGCCGGGCTCCCGCGCCGGAGGCGGACGCGACGCGTGCGCTCTACGAGAGCTACGCGAACCAGATCTTCGGCTACTGCCTGCACCAGCTCGGCTCGCGCGAGGAGGCGGAGGACGCCGTCCAGAGCACGTTCCTCAACGCCTTCCGCGGGCTGAAGCGCGGCGTCGTCCCCGAGCTGGAGTCGGCGTGGCTGTTCAAGATCGCGCACAACGTCTGCCTGTCCCGGCGCCGCTCGTCGTGGCGGCGCGGCCGCATCGAGTCGCCCGCCGACTTCGAGGTGGTCGAGGAGCTGGCGCCGGCGCCGACCCGGCGCGCGGACGAGCTGATCGGTCTGCAGGACGTGCTCGAGACGATGCCGGAGAACCAGCGGCGGGCGATCCTCCTCCGTGAATGGCAGGGGCTGTCCTACCGCGAGATCGGCGACGAGCTCGAGCTCTCGCAGGCCGCGGTCGAGACGCTGATCTTCCGTGCGCGCCGCTCGCTCGCCGCGGGGCTCGAGCAGCCGCCCGAGAAGAGCGTGCGGCGCCGCGTGCGCCGCGCCGCCGGCGACCTCGGCAACGTGCTCGCCGGGCTCAAGTCGATGCTGCTGGGCAGCGCCGCCGCGGTGAAGGTGGTGGCGACGGTCGCCGTGATCAGTGCGACGACGGTCGTGGCGGCGGCGCCCGTGCAGCACCACCACGCGCATTCGACGCCGAGGACGCCTGCATCGACGTCCGGCGGCGGCACGGCGGGCGCGCCCGGCTCCACGTCGTCTGCGGGCTCGGTCTCGACCGCCGGCGGGACGGCGACGGGCGGCGCGG
>DATKNT010000194.1:0-3632 GCA_035541175.1 Gaiellaceae bacterium | reverse complement strand
TCGCGGACGAGCACCGGCGGCAGCATCGGCACGTGCCCGTGCGCGGCGGCGCGGTCGAGCGCGAACCGGTAGACGGCAAGCGCGAGCAGCGCCGTGTCGCCGATCAGGTAGCCGAAGCGGGAGCCGGAGAGGCGCGCGGCGCGATCCATGTCGAAGCGGCCGATCTCCGTGTGCTCCTTCGGGTCGGTCAGGTTCGGCGGCTCGCCCCAGCGGCGGATCTCGACGGCGTCCTCGTCGGTGAAGCCGTCCGGCGCCGAGTCGTCGGGCGGGTTCGGGAGCTGCGACAGCGCCTCGTCGCGGGCCGCCTCCGCCTCGGCCAGCTCCCGCTCGGCCGTCTGCAGCTCCTCCTTCACCGTGCGGAGCTCCTCGAGCTGCTCCGGCGTCGGCTTCCCCTTCAGCTTCGTCCGCGCGCGCAGGTCGTCGACGCGCGGGACGAGCGCGCGCCAGCGCTCGTCCGCGGCGAGCCACGCGTCGAACTGCACGGCCGCGTCCTTGCGCGCGAGCCTGCGCCGGAACCCGTCCGGGTCGTTCCGCGCTGCGCGGGCGTCGATCATGCGAGGGAGTCTACGAACGCTTCGAGCAGCGCGGCGACGCCTTCGTCGTCGACGGAGGGGACGACGAGGTCGGCGCGGCGGAGGATGTCCTCGTGCGCGTTTTCGACGGCGACGGCGAAGCCGGCCCAGTCGAGCAGCTCGCGGTCGTTCTCGCCGTCGCCGCACGCGACCGTCTCGGCGGGCGTGAACCCGAGCCGGTCGGCGACGAACTGGAGGCCGGCGCCCTTGCTCACGTCGGGGTGCGCGAACTCGAGGAAGTGCGGCAGCGACTTCGAGATGTAGAGCCGGCCGGCGAAGCGCGGCTTCAGCTCCGCCTCGAGCCGGTCGAGCGCATCGGGGCTGCCGACGGCGACGAGCTTCGTCGGATCGGCCGCGAGCCACGCGTGCAGATCGCCGACCGGGTGGATATCGAGATCCTGGAAGTCCGCGTACGCGCGCGCCTCCGGCGTCACCTCGGCGACGTAGAGCAGGTCGTCGATGTAGCAGTTGACGTGGAAGCCGGCGGCGACGACCGCGTCGATCGCCTCGAGCGCGACCTCGCGCGGGATCGGGACGTGGCGGAGGAACTCGCCGGTGACGGGATCGGCGACGACCGCGCCCTGGTAGCAGATCACCGGGTCGTCGAGTCCCGCCTGCAGGACGTACGGGCGCACCGAGCGGAACATGCGGCCCGTGACGACGATCACGTGCACTCCCTCGGCGCGGACCGCGGCGATCGCGGCCGCGGTGCGCGGGCGGAGCAGCGCGTCGGCGGCGACGAGCGTCCGGTCGAGATCGCACGCGAACGCCCTGACCTCGCGCGGGAACGACGGCGGCAGCTCGATCGGCGGACTCGTGGCTAGGGCGGCGTGCCGCCGGTCGCCTTCACCACGTACGCGGCGACGTCCGCGATCTGCTGGGCCGTGAGCTGGCTCTTGAAGGACGGCATCACGCCCTTCCCGAGCGTGACGCGGGCGGTCGCCGTCCGGTAGTCCGGCTTGACCTGGTCGAGGTTCGGGCCGACCGTGCCGGTGGCGCCCGCGTCGGCGAGCGTGTGGCAGCTCTTGCAGCCGGCGGTCTCGAAGACCTTCTTCCCGGCGACCGGGTCGCCCTTCAGCGCGAAGGCCGGGGTGGCCGGCGCCGGCGCCGCCTTCGGGATCGTGCCGATCACCGTCTCCGGCGTCGGGCTGACGACCCCCTCCGACCCGCACCCGGCGACGAGACCCGCGAGGCCGGCGAGGGCGAGGCAGATGACGGCGATGCGGCGCATCCGGAGCCAGACTCTAAACAAGGGATGAGACCGCGCGCGACCCGAACTGTAGAACCGCGGCCGGGGCTACGATGGAAGCATGAAACGCAAGAACTTCGGGCGGGACCGGGGACTGTCCCTGCGGATGCTGTTCACGGGCGGCCTGCTCGGCCTGCTCTACGTCGGGTTCGCCGTCGTCCTCTTCTACGCCCTCAACATCGGGCTCGCCCCGATGCTCGTGCTCGTGATCGGGCTCGCCTTCGTCCAGTACTACACGTCGGACAAGCTCGCGCTCGCCGCCTCCGGCGCGAAGATCGTCTCCCGGGACGACGCCCCGCAGCTGCACGCGATGGTCGAGCGGCTGTGCGCGATGGCCGACCTGCCGAAGCCGCGGATCGCCGTCGTCGACTCCGACGTCCCGAACGCGTTCGCCACCGGCCGGAACCCGAAGAACGCGGCGGTCGCCGTCACGACCGGGCTCTGGCGCCGGCTCGAGCCGCAGGAGGTCGAGGCCGTCCTCGGCCACGAGCTGTCGCACATCGCGAACCGCGACGTGCTCGTGATGACCGTCGCGAGCTTCTTCGCGATGCTCGCCGCGATCATCACCCGCTTCGGGTTCTACTTCGGGATGTTCGGCGGCTTCGGGGGCGGCGGCCGGAGTAACAACAACAACAACCAGGGCGGAGTGCCGATCTGGCTGATCGTCTTCCTCGTCTCGATCATCACCTACGCGCTGAGCTTCATCCTGATCCGGACGATCTCGCGCTACCGGGAGTACGCGGCCGACCGCGGCTCCGCGCTGATCACCGGCGCACCGGAGAACCTGATGAGCGCGCTCCAGAAGATCTCGAGCAACATCACGCAGATCCCCGAGCGGGACCTGCGCGAGGTGGCCGGGATGAACGCCTTCTTCATCATCCCGACGAACTGGCGCCAGCAGGCGGGCGAGCTGTTCATGGACCACCCGCCGCTGGAGAAGCGCCTCGCTGCGCTCGCGAAGATCGCGCGGGAGATGGGGCGCCCCGTTTCGTAGCTCGGAACCGCTGCGCGGTTCCTCGCTGGGACAAACGAACTTCGCGAGCCGGAGAGCGCGGTTTCCGGCTCGCTTCGTGCTGTCTTTTCGTGCGACCTCTCGGCGTACGCGCGGTCCCGCGCTCGCCCGTGTGCTGCGCAGGCGGGCGAGCTTCCTCCGCCTCCGCGTAAGCCGGCCTGCGGCTCGGTTTACGCTCCGGCTCCCGCCGCCGTCGGGTTCCGCCGGGTGCCTGCTACCCCGCGACAGCGAGGTGCCTGGTACTTCGCGGGCCCGAGGTGCCTGGCACTTCGCGGGCCCGTGCCGAGACGACCGACGCCAAGTGGACCTTCACGCAGAAGGGCGCGGAGCGCGCGATGGCGCTGGAGCGGAGACTCGGCTGATGCGCTTGCAAGTCGATGTGGTCCATCTCATCGAGTTACCGGCGGGTCGAGCGAGCGACGAGGGCCGGAGGCTACGCGTGGCGTAGCCGGAGGCCGACCTTCGCCGGTCGGGACGCTTCGGCCCCACGACCGGCGCGGCAGAGCGATTTCGCCAGGAGCATCCCCGGAGAGACAGCACGGAGCGAGCCGGAGACCGCGCTCTCCGGCTCGCGGAGTTCCGTATCAAAGCGAGGAACCGCGCAGCGGTTCCGAGCTATATCGGAGCGTCGAACAGCCCGAGCCACTTGGAGAGATCCGGCTCGATCGGGAGCTCCGGCTCGAGCTTCGCCTTCAGCTCCATCTCCTTCGCGTTGTCGCGCTGCTGCTTCTCGCCGGTCGGGGCGAACGGCCAGAAGGTGCCGGTCTTGAAGCCGTAGATCCAGTAGACGGGCTTGCCG
>DATKNT010000193.1:0-34009 GCA_035541175.1 Gaiellaceae bacterium | reverse complement strand
GGTCGCCACGAGCGCCGCGACGGTTGCGGCGGCCGCCAGTGCCGTGGCGATCCGAGTCGAAAAGCCGAGCTTCGGCATTGCTGTATCTCCTCCTTCGGGGTTCCGCGGCCACCGTACGACCGCCACCCTGCGGGGTGGGATACCGTGTTGTTGCGAGGTGGTGACGAAGCGGTGAACCACCCTCGGAAATCCGCTTGAGAAGGGGGTACGGTGTCGCAATGCCCATCGACGACGACCTGAGCCGGATCGAAGCCCAGCTCCAGGAGGAGGGGCAGCGCGTGATCACCGCGGTCCGCGGTGCGATGCGGGCGGTCCAGGAGCGCGATGCCGAGCTCGCCGACGAGGTGATCGCCTTCGACGACGAGGTCGACAACCTCTTCCTCGGGATCGAGAGCGCGATCCAGGCGCTGATCGCCCTGCAAACCCCCGTCGCCCGCGACCTCCGGCTGCTGCTCGCGATCCTCCACATCAATCTCCTGCTCGAGCGCAACGCCGACGGCGCCGTCACGATCGCGAAGCTGTCGAAGCTCGTCACCGACGTCGATCCCGATCCGGGACTCGTCGAGGTGCTCGTCGAGATGGGCGAGCGCGCGGAGGAGATGATGCGGGTCGCCCTCGACTCCTTCGACCGCCGCGACCTCGCCGGCGCCGAGAGCCTCGTCGACCTCGACGAGCTGATCGACCGGTCGAACCGCCGCTTCGTCGAGCGCCTCGTCGACGTCATGGCCGAGCCCGAGCTGCGCGAGTGGGGCCTGGCGATGGTGGTCGTCGCCCGGACGATCGAACGGATCGGCGACCGCGCCGTCGACGTCGGCGAGCAGACCGCCTACCTCCTGACGGCCGAGTTCCGCGAGTTCACCGACGCGTCGCATCCCGCGACGCCGTCGTAACCCGTAGCCGTAGAATCCGCGGCGATGGACCGGCGGAGGCTGCTCACCGTGCTCGCGATCGTGCTCGGCGTCGTCCTCATCGTCATCGCCGTCGTCTACTGGGCGGAGCCGGCGAAGTCGCTGCCCTCGTTCTTCCCGGGGCACACGGCCGGCTCGAACCACCATCACGTCAAGCACGGGATCGCCGCGTTCCTGCTCGGCATCGCCTGCTTCGTGTTCGCTTGGTTCAACTCCGGCAAGCCGAAGGCCGAGCCGCCGGCCGCGTAGGCGTCGTCCCGTGCCGATCACGTACTTCCAGGCCGCCCTCCTCGGCCTGCTCCAGGGCGTGTCCGAGCTGTTCCCGGTCTCGAGCCTCGGGCACAGCGTCATCCTCCCGAAGCTGCTCGGCTGGAACATCCACCAGAACGACTCGTACTTCCTGACCTTCCTCGTCGCCACTCACCTCGCCACCGCGATCGTCCTGTTCGTGTTCTTCCGCGCCGACTGGTGGCGGATCCTGCGCGGGCTCGGGCGCTCGCTCCGCGACCGCGGGATCGCCCCGGACGACACCGATGCGAAGCTCGGCTGGCTGCTCGTCGTCGGCACCATCCCCGCGGGGATCCTCGGGCTCCTGCTCCAGGACCAGCTCCGGAAGCTCTTCGCCTCGCCGCAGTACGCGGCGATCTTCCTCTGCTGCAACGGGCTCATGCTCTACGGGGCGGAGCTCCTGCGGCGGCGCGCGCCGCAGGAGGAGACCGACGACGACACGCGGATCGCCCGGCGGGTGAGCTGGCGGGACGCGACGCTGATCGGAGGAGCGCAGGCGGTCGCGCTCATCCCGGGCTTCTCCCGGTCGGGCGCGGCGATGAGCGGCGGCCTGCTCGTCGGCCTCTCGCACAAGGACGCCGCGCGGTTCGCGTTCCTCCTCGCGACCCCCATCATCGGGGCGGCCGCGGTCCTGAAGCTGCCGGAGCTGGCCGGCTCCTCCGGCAACGGCGTCCGCGGCCAGGCGCTCGTCGGCGCCCTCTGCGCCGCCGTGGCGGCCTGGTTCTCCGTTCGCTTCCTCATGCGCTACTTCGAGACGAACACGCTGCTGCCGTTCGCGATCTACTGCTTCGTCGCCGGGGGGTTCGCGACGCTCTACTTCGCGCTAACCTGAGCGGTCCCATGGCGGCGGTTCGCACGAAGAAGCGGACGGCGGCGGCGGCGGACCGGCTCATCAACCGCGAGCTGTCGTTCCTCGACTACGACGCGCGGCTGCTCGAGCTCGCGGGCGATCCCGAGCTGCCGCTGCTCGAGCGCGTCTTCTTCTTCGGGACGTTCTCGCAGATGCTCGACGAGTTCTTCATGGTCCGGATCGCCGGCCTCACCGGCCAGGCCGCCGCCGGCGTGACCGTCCGCTCGCCGGACGGGCGGACGCCGCAGGAGGCGATCGCCGCCGCGCGGGTGCGCGTGCTCGAGCTCTACGACGAGCAGGCGCGCGTCTGGTCGGACGAGCTCGTCCCGGCCCTCGCGGCAGAGGGGATCGTCGTCTCGCGCGTCGACGAGCTCTCCGACACGGAGCGGGTCGAGCTCGTCGAGATCTTCGAGCGCGACATCTTCCCGGTGCTGACGCCGCTCGCGGTCGGCCCGGGCCAGCCCTTCCCGTACATCTCCGCCCTCTCGATCAGCCTCGCCGTGTTCGCGAGGGATCCGGAGACCGGCGAGGAGCGGTTCGCGCGCGTCAAGGTGCCCGAGGGCCTGCCGCGCTTCCTCCCCGTCGGCGACGCGGGGAGGCTCGTGCCGCTCGAGCAGGTGCTGTTGGACTTCCTGCCGAGCCTGTTCCCGGGGATGGAGATCCTCGAGCGCTCGCTCTTCCGCGTCACGCGCGATGCCGACCTCGAAGTCTCCGACGAAGCGGACGACCTGCTCGAGGCGGTCGAGCTCGAGCTGCGTCGCGCGCGCTTCGGCGAGGTGACCCGGCTCGAGGTCTCCGCGTCGATGTCGCACTCGCTGCGCGAGTCGCTGCAGCAGGGGCTGCGGGTCGCCGACGATCTCGTCTATCCGATCTCGGGCACGCTCGACCTCGCGGACACGCTCGAGCTGATGCGCCTCGACCGGCCGGACCTGAAGAACGAGCCGTGGATGCCCGTCGCGCGGCCGCCGCTCGCCGGGCTGGAGGGGGCCGAGCAGTTCGCGGCGATCCGCGCGGGCGACATCATCGTCCACCACCCGTACGACTCGTTCGCGCAGAGCTTCGAGTCGTTCCTCAACACGAGCGCCGCCGATTCCGACGTGATCGCGCTGAAGTCGACGGTGTACCGGACCGGAGACGACACGCCGCTCGTGCCCGCGCTGATCGAGGCGGCGGAGCTCGGCAAGCAGAGCGTCTGCCTCGTCGAGATCAAGGCACGCGGCGACGAGCGCCGCAACATCAAGTGGTCCCGCGCGCTCGAGCAGGCGGGCGTCCACGTCGTCTACGGCTTCCCGTCGATGAAGATCCACGCGAAGACGACGCTCGTCGTGCGCCGCGAGCCGGGCGGCCTGCGCCGCTACGTCCATCTCGGCACCGGCAACTACAACAACGTCACGGCGCGGGCGTACGAGGACTTCGGGCTGTTCACCGCCGACGAGGACATCGCCGCCGACGTCGCCGACCTCTTCAACTATCTCACCGGGTTCGGCCGGCCGGCGCGGTTCCGCAAGCTGCTCGTCGCGCCGTTCACGCTGCGCCAGCGGCTCCTCGACGAGATCGCGGAGGTGTCGGAGGCGGCGCGCAGCGGGCGGAAGGCGCGCATCCGCATCAAGGTCAACGGGCTCACGCACGTCGAGGTGATCGACGCGCTCTACGGCGCGTCGGACGCCGGCGCGAAGGTCGACATCCTCTGCCGCGGGGTCTGCTCGCTCCGGCCGGGGATCCCGGGCCTGAGCGAGAACATCCGCATTCGAAGCGTGCTCGGCCGCTTCCTCGAGCATAGCCGCGTCTTCATGTTCGACGCGGCCGACCACAACGCGATCTACATGGGCAGCGCCGACCTGATGCCGCGCAACCTCGACCATCGGGTCGAGGTGGTCACGCCGATCGAGGACGTCGTCATCCAGGCGGAGCTCGCCGCGACGTTCGACGCGCTGATGGCGGATACCGCGGGTTCGTGGGAGCTCGCCGGCGACGGGACGTGGAAGCGCGTCCGGCCGAAGAAGGAGGACGAGCGGCCGCGCTCGGCGCAGGCCGTCCTCATGCGCCGCGCGCGTCGCCGCGTCTCGCTCGCGCGCGCCCGGTAACAGTCGGCGCGCGAAGACCCCTGAAGCCGGCCGCGTTCGCGGCCGGGTGGCCCGATTCTCACTTCGAGCCGCGTGACCGAAAGTTTCACCACCTTGTCACCGGCTGTTCACGGCCTTGCGCTTCCTCCCTCCGACGTCGTTCCTACGATGCCCCGCAGTGCCTATAGGGGTCCTCGACGTCGGCTCGAACACCATCCGCCTGCTCGTCGCCGAGGTGCGGAACGGGGCCGTCGTCGCGCTCGACAACGAGAAGGTGCGCCTCTCGCTCGGCGAGGAGATCGAGCGCTACGGCGTCGTCTCCGCCGTCCACGTCGTCGCCGCCGCGAAGGCCGTGCGGAAGCTCAGCGCGATCGCGCGCCGCCACGGGGTCGAGGCGCTCGACGTGTTCCTGACGGCGCCCGGGCGGCAGAGCGGCAACGCGAAGCAGCTCGTCGCCGCCCTCTCGCGCGCCGCCGGCGCGCCGGTGCGGGTGCTCTCGACCGAGGAGGAGGGACGGCTCGCCTACGGCGGCGCGGTCGCGACCGCGAAGCTCGCGCTGCCCGAGAGGATCGCCGTCTGCGACGTCGGCGGCGCCTCGACCGAGATCGCCGTCGGCGCACCCGGCGCGCGGCCCGGCTGGGTGCGCTCCGTCGACCTCGGTTCCGTCCGGTTGACGACGCGCGTGCTCGACGGCGACCGCTTCGGCCCGGACGAGCTCGCGGACGCGCGGGCCGAGGCGGCGATCGCGTTCGCGGGCGTCGACCCGCCGGACGTCGAGACGGCGCTCGCCGTCGGCGGCAGCGCGCGCGCGGCGCGCCGCCTCGTCGGCGCCGAGCTCGGAGCCGACGAGCTGGCGGAGGCGCTGCGGCTCGTCCGGACGCATCCGCCGCGGACGATCTCGCGCCGCTTCGGCGTCGACCGCGCACGGGCGCACATCCTGCCCGGCGGCCTCGTCCTCCTCGCCGAGGTGCAGCGCCGCCTCGGCGTGCCGCTGCACGTCTGCGACGGCGGCATCCGCGAGGGCGCGGCGCTCGCCTGGGTCGCCGAGGCGGCTGCGTGACGGGAGAACCCGTGGTTCCCCCGTCTTGCCCCCTCCTTCGGGGTTGAGTGGCGGGTCGTTGGGTGCGCTCCGGCGCGAGCGCGGGCCCTTGTCCCTGCGAGGCTCGAGCCGTTCATCCCCAGATCTCGTCCAGGAGCGCGGCGTCGCGGGGGTACGAGAGCAGCTCGGCCGCCTCTGGCGGCGCGAGCCAGCGCACCTCGTCGATCTCCTTTCCCGGGGTGAAGCCGTCGTCTTCCAGCGGCTCCATCACCCACCAGCGGACGTGCTTCGGCCGGCCGAGCGGGTCGCGGTAGTCGCTCGGCTCCAGCTCGCGGCCGAGCGCGCAGCGCAGGCCCGTCTCCTCCCGGACCTCGCGGATCGCACAGTCCTCGTACGACTCGTCCGCGCCGGCCTTCCCCTTCGGGAACGTCCAGTCGTCGTACTTCGGGCGATGGACGAGGAGGACCTCGCCGCCGCGGACGACGAGCCCACCGGCCGCGCGGACGACGGCCTCGGGTGCGGCCGTCACCGGGCGGCGCGCTCGAGCTTGCGCCAGGTCTTCGCCCAGGCGGCACGCGTCGCCGCGCGGCGCTCCTGCTCGCGGTCGACGAGCCTGCCGGCGGCGAGTGCCTGCGCCGGCGTCGCCGCCGCCGCCAGCGTGCGCAGCCGCTCCTCGGCGACGACGGCGTCCTGGTGCTCGCCGAGCACGTCCTGGAGGGCCTTCGCGCGGCGCACGACGTCGTCGTGCCCGGCGAGCTCCGCCGCGTAGCGGGCGCGCTTGCCGAGCTTGCGAACGCGGTGCAGCTCGTCGTCGCGCGGGTCCGCCGGCAGCGCCGTCACCGCCTTGCGCAGCTTCTTCAGCTCGCGTCGCGCGAGCGCGTCGAGCGAGACGTCCTCGCCGCTCGGCTCGAGCGCATCGAGCTCGGCCTGGTAGCGGTCCAGGAGGTTCAGGTAGCGAGGGCTGCGGAGCGCGCGCAGCATCGCCGTGCGGTCGCGCCGGCGCTCGCGCTCGAGCGCGCGCAGCAGCTGCTCCGCCGCCTTCTCGTCGACGCCGCCGAGCTCGGCGGCCTCGGCGTGCAGCCGTCCGAGCAGGACGTCGAGGTCGCGCACCGCTCCGAGCACCGCGCCGAGCCACTGCAGCTCCGCGTTCAGCGCCTCCGTGTCGCTCGCGATGAGCGCTCTCCCCGCGCGCAGGAGCGCACGCGAGCGGCGGACGGCGACGCGCATGTCGTGGAGGCTCTCCGGGTCGGTGCCGAGCCGGGTTCCCGGGTCGTGGCGGAGGATCTCCGTCAGCTGCGCCTGGAGGCGCGCCCGCAGCGCCTCGAACGGGTCGTCCGGCGGCGGCGGCGGTCCGGTCAGCCCGAGCGCGCGAAAGAGCTTCGGCGTGCCGCCGCTCGGGACCGCGCCCGCGCTCGCGACCTCGCCCGCGATCTCGTCGAGACCGGACGGATCGCCGGAGCGGAGCTCGATCTCCACCTCGACGAACTCGTCCGAGACGCGGTGCGCATCCATCACGGCGACCTCGTCGACCGTCACCTCCGCCGTCGTCCCGTTGCGCGAGACGAGCTGGCCGCGGCGGCGCGTGCGCAGCTCGGCGACCGGCGAGAGCGGGCCGTGACGGAGGTGGGCGGCGAGCAGCGCGCGCATCTCGTCCGGCGGCGCCGCCGGCCCGCCCGGCTGCTCCAGCTCGAGCCTCGCGTCCACCGACGGGAGCTTCAGCTGCCAGACGCTCCGGCCGCGCTCGGTGCGCCGGCGGAGCGTGATCCCCGCGCGCGCGAGCGAGCCGTCGGCGACGTCGTGGTACACGGAGGTGAAGATGCGCGTCTCGAGCGGGCTCCCGCCCAGCGGGGGGAGCTCGAAGCCGTCGGGCGCCTCGAGCTTGCGCTCGTATTCGGCGGTCACGTCCATCGCTGGCCCACGATAGTCACGCGCCCCAGGAACCCGTGCGCGTCACCGGATCGTCACCGGATCGTAGCCGCGGACGAGAGCCGAAGACGGCGACGCCCCGGGATCGGGTTACCGGGGCGCCGTCCGTACCTCGGCTTGTGCGGAGGGTCTTGCTCCTCGAGCCTACGACCGCGGCGAAGCAGCGTGGGAAGACGGCTGGTGACGGTCCTGCGACACGTCCGCGTCAGGCCGCCCGGCGTACCGCCGGGTCTTCGACGACGCCGATCCGCGTCAGGAACGCGGGCCGCGGGGAGCGGAGGTAACCGACGACGGCGCCCTCCTCCTTCGAGCACGGAAGGAGCGTCTTCCAGCCCGGCAGGTGCTCCTCGAGATGGAAGTCCCCGGTCGCGACGGCGGGGAGCGCCCGCTCGGCGACCCAGCCGAACAGCTCGTTGCGGTTGAACAGCTCCCAGCGGTCGACGAGCTCGCGCAGCCGCCGCCACTCGCGCGAGAAGCGCTGCGTCGTGCGCGACGGCGACGCGGCCCGGCGGCCGCGATACGGATGGGCGGCGACGAGCGCCGCCCCCTCGCCGCGCACGCGCGCGAGCGCCTCGTCGAGGCCCCCGTCGACGGTGGCGAACGCGCGGCAGCCGATCGCGACTGCGTGCGCGGCGAGGAAGGGGTCGAGGTCGTTGTAGGTGAGCTCGAGCCCGGGCAGGAGCAGGAGGTCGTACTCCCGCCGGGCGCGCTCGGCCTGCGCCTCGATCTCCGCGAGATAGTCGGGATGGCTCGCGGCGGTGAGACCGTTCCACGGCGCGTCCGCCGGCGCCCAGGGATCGTCGCTGCGGTTGACGTGATCGGTGACGCAGAGGACGTCGAAGCCGTTCCGTCCGTACAGGTCGACGAGGTCGGGGATCGTGAAGGCGCCGTCGCTCCACCTCGTGTGCGCGTGGAGCTCGCAGAGCAGCGGCTCGACCTTCCGTCGCATCTCGTTGTCAGTGTGGGCGCCGCCGGGCACGGCGTGGGCGGCCGGGTGGTGACGATCCTGGAGAGGAGCCGTGAACGGGACAGACGGCGAGAGAGGCCCGTCCCCCTCCGGGCCTCTCTCGCGCCGGGCCTCCTACAGGTGGCCCAAGCAGGTGTCGCCCTTGGCGACGATCCTCCGCTGAGCGCAGCGGATCGTGGGTATGGCTCCGGTGAACGCGCTGTGAGAGAACGGTGACAGAGGCCCGGTTGCCCGGGCCCCGTCGTCGTGCGGCTAGCGATCGGAGCCCGCGTGCCCCGCCGAGAGCACTTCCCACGTGGAGTTGTCGCCGTGCTGCTGCGTATAGAACCAGCGCCACTTCGAGCCGTCGAACAGGTTCGGCACCTTCGCGCCGAGGATCCCGTCGACTCCCGGATCGCCGTCGGAGACGTGCGCGCCGGTGATCTCGTTGTCGCCCTCGTTCTTGCCGAAGCCGCCGTTCGCGTTGTCGAGGGTCGCGGATGCGTCCCGGCCCTCGGCGAGCCAGCGCAGCGGCTGGGGTGCTCCCGGCTTCGAGTAGTCGACGTTCGTGTTCCAGACGAAGGCCGAGTCGAGCGCGTTGCTCTGCGAGTGGAGCGTGTCACCCATGTCCTGGACGAAGGTCACGTCGTTGCGCGACAGGAACGTCACGTTGTCGAGGCCGGCCGTCTTCTCGTCGCACTTGAAGAACAGCGTCAGCTTGCCGGTGTCGGCGCTCGGGCTCGACTGCGTCAGCTTCTGGATCGATCCCCAGCCGCCCGCGGTGTCGTTCTCCGAGCTCGTCGCGTTCGTGTCGCCGGTCTCGTCGAAGTAGAACTCCGTGAAGTGCGAGCCGGGCCGGAACTGGCCGTTCTCCGGCCGCTTGAACGGCGTTCCGCCGGCGGCCTTCGCGAGCGTGTTCGCGTTGAACGGGGCGGTCCCGTTCACCGCGGTGTCGTGGATCGTGACCCACTTCGTGGTGAAGACGTTGCCGTACGAGTGGAGCGCGACCTGGTCGGGGTTGTTCAGCGCGGCCTGGCTATCGAACGTGATGGGCTGGTTCGACGAGTTGAGGACCTGGAGCACCTGGAGCTTGCCGTTCTGGAGGTCGCCCGGGTGCCGCGGGACGTAGCGGTAGATGAAGCTGTTCGGCCGCTTCGCGGCCGTGCCGCGCGTGGTCCCGCCGATGTCCTCGACGATCCAGACGTTCCCGGCGGAGTCGTCCTGGATCCCCTCGTAGCCGCCGCGTCCGAGCGCGCCGGAGACGTCGGTCACGGTCGACGGGTAGTCGGGCGTCGCCGCGTACGTCGGCGCGTTCGCGTTCTCGGTCGTGAACAGGAGCCGCTGCGCCCACGGATCCCACGTCGAGCCGTCGATGTCGGCGATGTCCGCGCCGGTCGAGTCCTTCGTGGCGAGGACGGTGACGCGGTGCGCCGTGTCGGCGTCGAGGTTGATGCGGGTGATGTAGCCGGGCGAGCCGCCTTCGTGACCCTGGAACAGGAAGTGCGTGCCGTAGTCGTACGCCGGGTCGGCGCCGTCCAGGCTGCGCTTGAACACGAGGTACGTGTTCTTGTCCGGCTCCGTCTTGTGCGCCTCGGCGAGCGGCGAGCCGATCGGCAGCATCGCCGGCTGGCCGGCGCTGTTGAGCGTGTCGTTGTCGTAGCCGTAGTAGGAGATCGCCGAGCTCGGGTTCTCGACCTTCGTCGCTCCCTGCGCGACGATCACCTGCTGGAGCTCCGGCGAGAGGACGCTCGGCGGCGCGTAGCCGGTCGAGTCGGTGTTCGCGCTCGGAACATTCGTGAGGGACGGCTCGGAATTCGGTAGCGCGGCCACCGCGGCCGTGACGATCGCGGCGATGCCTGCCACCCCGAGCATCCAGAGGATGCGGTGCCTCATCGTGCTCCCTTCGGGGTTGGTATGGGACGGCAGCATGCTGCGATGCGGTCGACCGCCCGTGGGCTACGAGTGCGAGACCTCGCGGTGACAGGGCGGTGACCCGCCGGCGGCGAGCGAGGGCGACGGCGCAGAGCCCGCCGACCAGCAACCCCGCGGCGGTCTCGACCCCGTGCAGGACGAGCCCGGCGTCGAGCGCGGCGCGGATCGGCGTTCCGTAGGCGCGGAGCGCGAGGGCCGCGGCTCCCCCGGCGACGCCGAGGTTCGCCGGCGTGAGCGGGACGACGCCGGCGAGCTCGAGCGCGGGGACGACGAGGAGCGCGGCGGCGAGCGGACGGTGCACGCCGAGCGCGGCCGCCGCGATCGAGACGGCGGCGAGCCGGGTGGCGAGCGTCCCCGAGACGAGCACCACGACCGCCGTGCGCGCGCGCGCGTCGCTCCCGCGCAGGGGCGCGAGCAGCGAGCGCGCGCGGCGGGAGCCGCGTCTCGCGAGGACGCAGGCCGCCGCGAGCGGCAACGCCGCTGCGCCCGCGGCCACGATCGCGAGGGGCGGGAGCGCGACTCCGGCGACGGCCGTCCCGGCGACGGCGAGCGGAACGACGGCGAGCCAGCGGATCGTCCCGACCGCGGCGGCGGCGCCGCCGGCGGCGAGCACGCCGCCCGGCGCGACGCGTGCGAAGAGGGCGAGGCGCACGGCGTCGCCTGCCCGCGCGGGGACGAGCGCGTTGACGAGCGAGCCGGTGCCGTAGCGGGCGAACGCGTCGCTCAGCCGCAGCTCGGGACCGAGCAGCGTCCGCCAGCTCGCGGCGGCGCAGGCGAGCGACGCGGCGAAGCAGCAGCCGGCGAGCAGCAGCTCCGCCGGGTTCGCTCCGCGCAGCGCGGTGAGCATCGCCCGCTCCTTCGCCCGCCTCGCCGCGTCTCCCGGCGGGGGCACGGGACCGCCACCGCCCCGTCACCGGGCCGTCACGTTCGGCGGGGCAGGCGGCGGTGCCGCGCGGTCGCCTCCCGCAGGCGCGCCGCCAGCGCCGGCGTCAGCTGCCCGCGCTCGAGCCGCCACGTCCAGTTTCCGAACGGATCGCCCGGCCGGTTCATCCGCGCCTCGTTGCCGAGTCCGAGGAGGTCCTGCGCGGGGACGATCGCGAGCGCGGCGCGCGACCCGAGGGCGAGCCCGATCAGCCCCCAGGCCGGATCGGCGGGGTCGACGCCGACCGCCGCGCGACGCCGGCGCGACAGGCCCGCGTACCAGCCCGCGGCCGTCTCCGTGTCGTGGGTGGTCGTGTACACGACCTTGTCGGTCGTGTGGTTCTCGAGGCGGTGCGGGTTGCGCGCCGGGCCGTCGAACGCCCAGAGCAGCACGACCATCCCGGGGAGGCCGAGCTCCTCGCGGAGCCGGTCGACCGCGGGCGTGATCAGGCCGAGGTCCTCGGCGATCAGCGGGAGGCCGCCGACCGCGCGCTCGACCGCGCGGAAGAGCTCGGCGCGGGGGCCGCGCCGCCAGTGTCCGCGGCGCGCCGTCTTGTACCGCTCCGGAGTCGCCCAGTACGCGACGAAGCCGCGGAAGTGGTCGATGCGGGTGACGTCGACGAGCTCGAGCGTTCGGCGGAAGCGCTCGATCCACCAGCGGTAGCCGGTGGCGCGGTGCACGGGCCAGTCGTAGAGCGGGTTGCCCCAGAGCTGGCCGTTCGCGCTCAGCGCATCGGGCGGCGCGCCCGCGACCTCGCCGCGCGCGAACAGCTCGGGCCACGCCTCGAGGTCGGCGCCCTCGTCCGAGACGTAGATCGGGATGTCGCCGATGAGGCGCACGCCGCGGCGCCGCGCGTACGCGCGGAGCGCAGTCCACTCGCGCTCGAACCGCACCTGGTCGGCGATCGCCCCCGCGCCCGCGAAGCTCGCCCACTCGCCGATCCAGAACGGGTGGCGGGCGACGAAGTCGTCGATCTCCTCCTGCGTGACGCGCGCACCCGGCTTCGCGAGCAGCTCCGGCGACGCGGCGAACGCGGACGGCGAGCGGTACGGCGAGCGGAACTCGTCCGGCGGGCCCAGCGGCAGCACCTGCCACCACGACTGCCCCGCCGCCTCGAGCCAGTCGACGAACCGGTACGCGTCGTCGCCGAGCCGCCCGCCGGGCAGCGACGTCGGGTGGAGCAGGACCCCGGATGAACGGGCCGGCTTCAACGCGCTGACGATAACGTCAGGCGCGTGGCGCTCCCGAAGACAACCGAGCCACCCGCGCGGATCGAGGTCCAGCGGGTCGAGCCGCAGGTGGACTGCGGCCGCTTCCGGGTGAAGCGGACCGTCGGCGACCGCGTCGAGGTGACGGCGCGCATCTTCCGCGACGGCCACGACGTCCTCGGCGCCGCCGTCCGGGCGAAGGCACCGGGCTGCCAGCGCTGGGTCGAATCGCCGCTCGAGCCGCTCGGCAACGACGAGTGGCGGGGCGCCTTCACCGTCGACCGGCCGGGCCCGTGGCAGTTCCGCATCGACGCCTGGGTCGACCGCGTCGTCTCGTACCAGGACGAGCTCCGGCGCAAGCTCGCGGCGGGGCAGGAGGACCTGACGGGCGAGCTGTCGGAGGGCGCCGCGCTGCTCGGCCTGGACTCGCTCACGGTCGAGGAGGCGCTCGCCGCGCCCGCGGGCGACCGGCACGGCAGGACGTCGACGGCGTCGTACGGCGTCGACGTCGACCGCGAGCTCGCGCGCTTCGGCGCCTGGTACGAGCTCTTCCCCCGCTCGTGGGGCGGCTTCGAGGGCGTGCGCGCGCTCCTGCCCGCGTTCGCGGAGCTCGGCTTCGACGTCCTCTACTTCCCGCCGATCCACCCGATCGGGCACACGAGCCGCAAGGGCCGCAACAACGAGCTCGACGCGGGCCCGGACGATCCCGGCAGCCCGTGGGCGATCGGGAGCGAGCTCGGCGGCCACGAGGCGATCGACCCGGGTCTCGGCACCGTCGCCGAGTTCGAGCGGCTCGTGCGGGACGCGCGCGAGGAGGGGATCGAGATCGCGCTCGACTTCGCCATCCAGTGCTCGCCCGACCACCCCTGGCTGAAGCAGCACCCCGAGTGGTTCCACCGCCGCCCCGACGGGACGCTGAAGTACGCGGAGAACCCGCCGAAGCGCTACCAGGACATCTACAACGTCAACTTCGACTCCGAGGACTGGCGCGGCCTCTGGAAGGCGCTGCGCGACGTCGTCCTCGTCTGGGTGCGGCGCGGCGTCACCGTCTTCCGCGTCGACAACCCGCACACGAAGCCGCTCGCGTTCTGGGAGTGGCTGATCGCCGAGGTGCGCGGCGAGAACCCCGACGTCATCTTCCTCGCGGAGGCGTTCACGCGGCCGGCGATGATGACGACGCTCGCGAAGGCCGGCTTCGCGCAGAGCTACACGTACTTCACGTGGAAGAACACGCGCTGGGAGCTGCTCGAGTTCATGGGCCAGCTGCTCGACTGGTCGCAGTACTACCGGCCCAACGTCTTCACGAACACGCCGGACATCCTCCACGAGTACCTGCAGCGCGGCGGCCGTCCCGCGTTCGAGGCGCGGCTCGTGCTCGCCGCGACGCTCTCGCCCTCGTACGGGATCTACTCCGGCTTCGAGCACTTCGAGAACGTGCCTGCGCGCGAGGGGAGCGAGGAGTACCTGAACTCCGAGAAGTACGAGCTCAGGCAGCGCGCGCTCGACGGGCCGCTGCTGCCGCTCGTCGCGCGGCTGAACGCGATCCGGCGCGAGAACCCGGCGCTGCAGCGGCTCGACGACGTCACCTTCCTCGAGACGGAGAACGAGCGGCTGTTCGCGTTCCTCAAGCACGAGGGCGAGAGTCGCGTCATCGTCGTCGTCAACCTCGATCCGGGAGCGGCGCAGGAGGGCGTCTGCGTCCTGCCGGTGGCGACGGGGCTGCCGCCCGCGTACCGGGTCCGCGACCTGCTCGCGGACGCGGAGTGGACGTGGAACGTCGGGCGCAACTACGTGCGGCTCGAGCCGGGGAAGAGCCATCTGCTGCGGGTGGGCGGCTGATGTCGGAGCAATGGTTCGAGAGGGATCCGCTCTGGTTCAAGCGGGCCGTGTTCTACGAGATCCACATCCGCGGCTTCTACGACGGCAACGCCGACGGCTCCGGCGACTTCCGCGGGCTGATCGAGAAGCTCGACTACCTGCAGTGGCTCGGCGTCGACTGCGTCTGGCTGCTGCCGATGTATCCGTCGCCGCTGCGCGACGGCGGCTACGACATCTCCGACTTCTTCGCGATCCACCCCGACTACGGGACGGTCGAGGACTTCCGCGAGTTCGTCGACCAGGCGCACCAGCGCGGCATCCGCGTGATCGCCGACCTCGTCATGAACCACACGTCGTCCGACCACCCGTGGTTCCAGGAGTCGCGGAGCGACCCGAACGGCCCGAAGGGCGACTGGTACGTCTGGTCCGACACAGACGAGGCGTACAAGGACGCACGGATCATCTTCCTCGACAGCGAGGCGTCGAACTGGACGTTCGACCCGGTGCGCGGCCAGTACTACTGGCATCGCTTCTTCCACCACCAGCCGGACCTCAACTACGAGAACCCCGAGGTGCAGGAGGCGATGCTCGACGTCCTCCGCTTCTGGCTCGATCTCGGCATCGACGGGTTCCGGCTCGACGCCGTCCCGTACCTCTACGAGCAGGAGGGGACGAACTGCGAGAACCTGCCGCGGACGCACGAGTACATCAAGCGCGCGCGGGCGGAGGTGGACGCGCGCTACCCCGACCGCGTGCTCCTCGCCGAGGCGAACCAGTGGCCGGCCGACGTCGTCCAGTACTTCGGGAACGGCGACGGCGACGAGTGCCACATGGCCTTCCACTTCCCGGTGATGCCGCGGATGTTCATGTCCGTGCGGCGCGAGGACGCGACGCCGATCTACGAGATCCTCGACAGCACCCCGCCGAGTCCGGGCAACTGCCAGTGGGGGCTCTTCCTCCGGAACCACGACGAGCTGACGCTCGAGATGGTCACGGACGATGAGCGCGACTACATGTACGCCGAGTACGCGAAGGACCCGCGGATGAAGATCAACCTCGGCATCCGCCGCCGGCTCGCGCCGCTGCTCGACAACGGCCGCGACGAGATCGAGCTGCTGCACGCGATCCTGTTCTCGCTGCCCGGCTCGCCGGTCCTCTACTACGGCGACGAGATCATGATGGGCGACAACGTCTACCTCGGCGACCGCGACGGCGTGCGGACGCCGATGCAGTGGACGGGCGACCGCAACGCCGGCTTCTCGCGGGCGGACTGGGCGCAGCTGTACCTCCAGCCGCTGATGGACCCGGTCTACGGCTTCCAGGCCGTGAACGTCGAGGCGCAGCTGCGGACGCCGACCTCGTTTCTCCGCTGGCTGCACCTGTTCATCGCGCTGCGGAAGGAGCATCCCGTCTTCGGGCTCGGCAGCTACGAGCCGCTGCGGCCCGAGAACCCGCGGATCTTCGCCCACATCCGCCGGTTCGAGGAGGACATCGTGCTCTGCGTGCACAACCTCGCGAACTCGGCGCAGGCGGTCGAGCTCGACCTCCGGGCGTTCAACGGTATGGTGCCGGAGGAGATGTTGGGCCGGACGAGGTTTCCGGCGATCGGGGAGCTGCCCTACCTCTTGACTCTCGCACCGCGCGGGTTCTTCTGGTTCCGGCTCAGGCAAGGCGACGAATGAGCTACGACGAGCGCGCGCTGATCGAGTACGTCACGCAGCAGCGGTGGTACGGCGCGAAGTCGCGCGGCGTCGCCTACGCGCAGCTGCTCGACTCGGCGATGCTCCGCACGCAGGAGCCGCGGCTCGAGCTCGCGCTCGTCGAGGTGCGCTACGAGACCGGCTCGCACGACGTCTACCAGCTGCTCGTCTCCTCCCGCGAGGACGAGCCCGGCCTGTGCGGCCTCGCGGAGGACCCGTCGCTCGCGCGGGAGCTCGTCAGCGCGATGCGCTCGGGGCTGGCGGTGCAGAGCGCGGACGGCGTGGTCGAGTTCGGGCATCTCGAGGGCTTCGCCGGGCTCGAGCGCGAGCTCGGCGCCGCGCGCGTCGTCGCCACGGAGCAGTCGAACACGTCGATCGCTTTCGACGAGGTGATCCTGAAGCTGTTTCGCCGCCTCGAGGCGGGGATCAACCCGGAGCTGGAGCTGCTGCGGTTCCTCACCGAGCGCAGCTTCCCGAACGTCGCGGCGCTCGGCGGCTGGTACGCGTACGCGGGCGGGCCGCTGAGCACGACGCTCGGGATCCTGCAGGAGTGCGTGCCGAACGCGCGCGACGGCTGGGAGCTCGCGCTCGACGAGCTCGCCGCCGACCCGGACGGGTTCCTCCCGCGGCTGCGCCGGCTCGGCGAGGTGACCGGCGAGCTGCACACGACGCTCGGCTCGGAGCCGAACGACCCCGTCTTCGCGCCGGAGGTGCCGAGCGAGGAGTCGCTCGGGCTGCTGACGGCGACCGTCGACGAGGAGATCGCCAACGTCTTCCTGTCGCTGCCGGACGACGACGAGCGGATCGAGCCGATCGCCGGCCGCGGCGAGGAGGTTCGCGAGCAGCTCCGCCTGCTCACGCACGCGGGCACGAGCGGCAAGATCATCCGGATCCACGGCGACTACCACCTCGGGCAGACGCTCTGGTCGGATGGGCACTGGACGATCATCGACTTCGAGGGCGAGCCGGCGCGGTCGCTCGCCGAGCGGCGGCGCAAGCGCTCGCCGCTGCGCGACGTCGCCGGGATGCTCCGGTCGTTCGCGTACGCGTCGATTGCGGCGGGGCCGTTACGCGGAGCCGACGTCCCGGACGACTGGGAGTCGCGCGCACGGGAGCAGTTCCTCGACGCCTATCTCGCGACGGTCGACCAGTCGCTGCTGCCGAGCGGGCCCGCCGGGATCGAGCGGATGCTCACCGTCTTCGAGCTCGAGAAGGCGGTGTACGAGCTCCGCTACGAGCTCGACAACCGGCCTGACTGGGTGGGGATCCCGGTCGCGGCGATCCGGCGGCTGATCGAGCCTGCGCCGGCAGCGTCGTGACGAGCGCCGCGTGATCGAGCTCGGCGCGGATCCGCACGCGGTCCTCGGCGCGCACGAGGCGAACGGCGGGGTCGTCGTCCGCGCGTACCGGCCCGAGGCGCGGGCGGTGCGCGTGCTGCCCGTGGGCGTGGACGCCGAGCTGAAGGATCCGGCGGGGCTGTGGGAGGCGCTGCTCCCGGCGGCGACGCTCCCGCTCGACTACGAGCTCGAGGTCGAGTACCCGGACGGGAGCACGTACACGCTCCGCGATCCGTACTCGTTCCTGCCGACGCTCGGCGAGCTCGACCTCCACCTCGCGCTCGAGGGCCGGCACGAGCGGCTGTACGAGCGGCTCGGCGCGCACGTGCGCGAGATCGACGGCGTCACGGGCACGGCGTTCGCGGTCTGGGCGCCGAATGCGCGCCGCGTCTCCGTCGTCGGCGACTTCAACTCCTGGGACGGGCGCCTGCACCCGATGCGCTCGCTCGGCTCGGCGGGGATCTGGGAGCTGTTCGTCCCCGACGTCGTCCCCGGTGCCCGCTACAAGTTCGCCGTCCACGGCCGGGACGGGCGCGTGCGGCTCAAGGCCGATCCGGTCGCGTTCGCCGCCGAGGTGCCGCCGAAGAACGCGTCCGTCGTCAACCGGCCCGAGCACCGCTGGGAGGACGGGCCGTGGCTGGAGCGGCGGCCGCTCGTCGATCCGATCCGCACGCCGCTCTCGATCTACGAGGTGCACCTCGGCTCGTGGCGCCGTAATCCGCTCAAGGGGAACCGCCAGCTCACGTACCTCGAGCTCGCCGACGAGCTCGGCGACTACGTCGAGGACCTCGGCTTCACGCACGTCGAGCTGATGCCGGTGATGGAGCATCCGTTCTCGGGCTCGTGGGGCTACCAGGTGACGGGCTACTTCGCGCCGACGTCGCGCTACGGCTCGCCCGACGACTTCCGCACGTTCGTCGACCGGCTGCACCGTCGC
The DNA here is from genome assembly GCA_035541175.1 of Gaiellaceae bacterium. Classification (GTDB taxonomy): domain Bacteria; phylum Actinomycetota; class Thermoleophilia; order Gaiellales; family Gaiellaceae; genus Palsa-739. The sequence goes on along the minus strand of DATKNT010000193.1, from coordinate 16,135 downwards.
GGCATCGGCGTCATCCTCGACTGGGTTCCGGCGCACTTCCCGCGCGACGACTGGGCGCTCGCGAACTTCGACGGCACGCACCTCTACGAGCACGCCGATCCGCGCCGCGGCTCGCATCCGGACTGGGGCACGCTCGTCTTCAACCTCGGCCGCAGCGAGGTGCGCAACTTCCTGCTGTCGAACGCGCTCTACTGGCTGCGCGAGCACCACGCCGACGGGCTCCGCGTCGACGCCGTCGCGTCGATGCTCTACCTCGACTACTCGCGCAGGCCGGGCGAGTGGCTTCCCAACCAGTTCGGCGGCCGCGAGGACCTCGACGCCGTGTCCTTCCTGAAGGAGCTGAACGAGACGCTGTACGCGCGCGAGCCGGGTGTGATCTCCGCCGCGGAGGAGTCGACCGCGTGGCCCGGCGTGTCCCGGCCGACGTACCTCGGCGGGCTCGGCTTCGGCTTCAAGTGGAACATGGGCTGGATGCACGACACGCTCCTGTACTTCCAGAAGGATCCCGTCTACCGGCGTTTCCACCATCACACGCTGACGTTCTCGCTCATGTACGCGTTCAGCGAGAACTTCGTGCTGCCGCTCTCGCACGACGAGGTCGTGCACGGGAAGCGGTCGCTCCTGTCGAAGATGCCCGGCGACCGCTGGCAGAAGTTCGCGAACCTGCGGACGCTGTACGCGTACATGTGGGCGCATCCGGGGAAGAAGCTCCTGTTCATGGGCGGCGAGCTCGGCGAGTGGGACGAGTGGAACGACGGCGGCTCGCTGCACTGGAACCTCCTGGAGTACGCGGAGCATGCGGGCGTGCACGCGCTCGTGCGCGACCTGAACCGCGTGTACCGCGAGACGCCCGCGCTGTGGGAGGTCGACTTCGAGCCGTCCGGGTTCCGGTGGCTCGAGCCGAACGACGCGAACGGCAACGTGCTCGCGTTCGCGCGGCTCGGCGCGTCCGGCTCGCGGCCGCTCGTCTGCGTGCTGAACCTCTCGCCGGTGCCGCGCTACGACTACCGCGTCGGCATGCCGCTGGAGGGGAGGTGGCGCGAGGCGCTGAACACCGACTCGCCGTACTACAGCGGCAGCGGGGTCGGCAACCTCGGCGCGGTCGAGGCGGCCGCGGTCCCGTGGCACGACCAGCCGTTCTCGGCGTCGCTGACGCTGCCGCCGCTCGGCGCGATCTGGCTCGTCCCCGAGTAGCTCGCGAGGCTGCGCCTCGCTCGCTGGGAGACGGAACTGCGCGACCGGGAGAGCGCGGTCTCCCGGCCGCTCCGTGCTGTTGTTGGTTCGGCGTCTGGTGTGGTTTGGCTGTCCCGGCGCGCGTGAGCGTGCCTACGGCATGCTCACGCGCTCGTTCGGCCGGGGGCTAAGCCGGCTGCGCCTGTCTTAGCCCGCGGCCTTGAGCCGCTGGAAGGCTCGGGCGGCTAGGGCGTCGGCGTAACGGGAGCCGTAGGCGACGTTACGACGACGCGAGCGACGGGGCAGGCAGTCCGAATCGGACGCCGGAGCAACAAGACGGCACGGAGCGAGTCGGAGAGCGCGGTCTCCGACTCGCGCAGTTCCGCCTCCGATGGGCCGAAGGCATAGCCTTCGGCCCATGTTCACGCGACCCGAGTTGCGTGGCACGTTCGGGATGGTCGCGTCCACGCACTGGCTCGCCTCCGCCGTCGGGATGGCGGTGCTCGAGCAGGGCGGCAACGCGTTCGACGCGGCGGTCGCGGCCGGGCTGACGCTCCAGGTGGTCGAGCCGCACCTGAACGGGCCGGGCGGCGACCTGCCGGCGATCCTCTGGCCCGCGTCGCGCGGCGAGCCCGTCGTCCTCTGTGCGCAGGGGCCGGCGCCGCGGGCGGCGACGATCGCGCGCTACCGCGACGAGCTCGGGCTCCGGCTCGTCCCCGGCACCGGGCCGCTCGCGGCCGTCGTCCCCGGCGCCTTCGGCGGCTGGACGGCGATGCTGCGGGACTTCGGGACGATGCCGTTCGCCGAGGTGGCGAGGTACGCGATCCACTACGCCGAGCACGGCTACCCCGTCGTGCCGGGGATCGCCGCCAAGATTCGCGACGTCGAGGCGCTCTTCCGCGACGAGTGGACGACCTCCGCCGAGGTGTATCTCCCGATCCCCGAGGCGGGCGGACTGCACCGGAACCCGCAGCTCGCGCGGACGTATCGCCGCCTGGCCGAGTCGGCCGACCCGGTGACCGAGTGGTACCGCGGCTTCGTCGTGGAGGCGATCGTCCGCTTCCAGGAGCGCGAGTGGCTCGACAGCTCCGGTGAGCGCCACGCCGGCCTGCTCGCGGAGGAGGACCTGCGCGAGTGGAGGCCGACGTACGAGCAGCCGCTCGCGGTCGACTACCACGGGCTGACGGTGCTGAAGGCCGGCCCGTGGAGCCAGGCGCCGGTGTTCCTCCAGCAGCTGCGCCTGCTCGAGGGCTTCGACCTCGCCGGGATGGGGCATGCGTCGGCGGAGTCCGTGCACACGATCACCGAGTGCGCAAAGCTCGCGTTCGCCGATCGCGAGGCGTGGTACGGCGATCCGGACTTCGTCGACGTCCCGATCGACACGCTGCTCTCGCGCGCGTACGCGGACGAGCGGCGTGCGCTCGTCGGCGACGCCTCCTCGCCGGAGCTGCGGCCCGGATCGCCCGACGGCCGCGCGCCGCGGCTGCCGGCGCCCGTCGAGGGCATGCCCGTCGCGCCCGGCGTCGGCGAGCCGACGAGAGGGGACACCGTGCACCTCGACGTCGTCGACCGCTGGGGGAACATGGTGGCGGCGACGCCGAGCGGCGGCTGGCTGCACGGCGCGCCGGTCATCCCCGAGCTCGGCTTCTGCCTCGGCACGCGCGCGCAGATGTTCTGGCTCGAGGAGGGCCTCCCGAGCTCGCTCGAGCCGGGCAAGCGGCCCCGCACGACGCTGTCGCCGACGATGGCGCTTCGCGACGGCGAGCCGTACCTCGCGTTCGGCACCCCGGGCGGCGACCAGCAGGACCAGTGGACGCTGCATGTCCTGCTCGGCCATGTGCACTTCGGGATGGACCTGCAGGCGGCGATCGACGCGCCGAGCCACCACACCGAGGCGTTCCCGAGCTCGTTCTACCCGCGCGAGTCGCGGCCGCGCCACGTCGCCGTCGAGGAGCGCGTGGGCGCGTCGACGATCGACGGCCTGCGCGCGCGCGGACACGAGGTCGAGGTGTCGCCGCCCTGGTCGCTCGGCCGGGTCAGCGCCGTCGGCCGCGAGCGCGACGGCCGGCTGAAGGCCGCCGCCGACCCGCGCGGCATGCAGGGCTACGCGATCGGACGCTGATGGACGTCTGGCCGGGCAGACCGTTTCCCCTCGGGGCGATCTGGGACGGCGAGGGGACGAACTTCTCGCTCTTCTCCGAGAACGCGCAGCGCGTCGAGCTCTGCCTGTTCGACGACGGCGACGAGGAGACGCGGATCGAGCTGACCGAGCGCACCGCGTTCAACTGGCACTGCTACCTCCCCGGCGTCGGGCCCGGCCGCCGCTACGGCTACCGCGTGCACGGCCCGTACGACCCGCTGTCCGGCCGGCGCTTCAACCCGGCGAAGCTGCTCGTCGACCCGTACGCGAAGGCGATCGAGGGGCCGATCCTCTGGGACCGCGGCAACGTGCTCCCGTATCCGCCGAGCCTCGACGAGGACGCCGACCTCACGCAGGACGGCGAGGACAGCGCGCCGGCGATCCCGAAGTGCCTCGTCGTCGACCCGCGCTTCGACTGGGAGGACGACCGTCCGCCGGCGACGCCGTGGCACGACACCGTCATCTACGAGGTGCACGTCAAGGGGTTCACGCGGCGGCACCACGGCGTGCGCGAGGACCTGCGCGGGACGTACGCCGGGCTCGCCTCCGACGAGGCGATCGCGCACTTCCGCGACCTCGGCGTCACGGCCGTCGAGCTGCTGCCCGTGCATCACATCGCCGACGAGAGCTTCCTCCACGAGCGCGGGCTGACGAACTACTGGGGCTACTCCTCGATCGGCTACCTCGCGCCGCACGCGTTGTACGCGGCGACGGGCAGGCACGGCGAGCAGCTGCGCGAGTTCAAGGGGATGGTGAAGGCGCTCCACCGCGCGGGGATCGAGGTGATCCTCGACGTCGTCTACAACCACACCGCCGAGGGCAACCACCTCGGGCCGATGCTCGCGTTCAAGGGCGTCGACAACCAGAGCTACTACCGGCTGATGCCGGAGGCGCCGCGCTACTACCAGGACTTCACGGGGACGGGGAACTCGCTCAACCCGGTGCACCCGTCGGTGCTGCGCCTGATCATGGACTCGCTCCGCTACTTCGTCATCGACTGCCACGTCGACGGCTTCCGCTTCGACCTCGCGTCGGCGCTCGCGCGCGAGTTCTACGAGGTCGACCGCCTGTCCGCGTTCTTCGACACGATTCACCAGGATCCGGTGCTCTCGCAGGTGAAGCTGATCGCCGAGCCGTGGGACGTCGGCCCGGGCGGCTACCAGGTGGGCAACTTCCCCGTCCTCTGGGCGGAATGGAACGGGATGTACCGCGACACGATGCGCGACTTCTGGCGTGCGCAGGCGAACGTCGCGCAGGTCGCGCAGCGGTTCACCGGCTCGAGCGACCTCTACCAGTCCGACGGGCGCGCCCCGTTCGCGTCGATCAACTTCGTCACCGCGCACGACGGGTTCACGCTGCACGACCTCGTCTCGTACACCGAGAAGCACAACGAGGCGAACGGCGAGCACAACCGCGACGGCACCGACGACAACCGCTCGTGGAACTGCGGTGTCGAGGGCGACACCGACGACCCCGCGGTGAACGCGTTGCGCGCGCGGCAGCAGCGCAACTTCCTCGCGACGCTGTTCCTCTCGCAGGGCGTGCCGATGATCCTCGGCGGCGACGAGCTCGGACGGACGCAGCGCGGCAACAACAACGCGTGGTGCCAGGACAACGAGCTGTCGTGGTTCGACTGGGAAGCGGCGGACGGCGACCTCCTGGAGTTCGTGCGGCACCTGATCCGGCTGCGGCGCGAGCATCCCGTGTTCCGGCGCGCGTCGTTCCTCACGGGCACGTCGGTGCGCGGGTCGGGGCTCCCCGACGTCTGGTGGTTCCGGACGGACGGGCGGCGCATGACGCAGCGCGACTGGCAGCGCCCGGACGGGCACACACTCGGCGTCTTCCTCAACGGCAGCGAGATCCCGGAGCGGACCGCGCACGGCGAGGAGATCGTCGACGACTCGTTCCTGCTCCTGTTCAACGCGTCGCCGGCGCCGATCGAGTTCACGCTGCCGACGCGCCGGTTCGGCCGCGCCTGGACCGTCGAGCTCGCGACCGGCGAGGGCCCGCCCGAGGGCCCGATCGGCAGCCGTGCGCGCGTCGCGGTGCAGGACCGGTCGCTGACGCTGCTCCGGCGCGCGGCGTAGCCTACGGCCGTGCGCGTCTACCTCGCAGGCCCGCTGTTCACGCCGGCGGAGCGGCGCCATCTCGACGAGTGCGCGGCCCGGCTCCGCGCCGAGGGCTTCGACGTGTTCGTCCCGCACGAGCAGGCGCTCGCGCTCGACGACACCCCTGCGGACGTCATCTTCACGAAGGACTGGGACGGGCTCTACAACGCCGACGCCGTGCTCGCGATCCTCGACGGCCCCCAGACCGACGACGGCACCGCGTGCGAGATCGGCATCTTCTACACGCTGATGCTCTGGAACCCGGCGAAGAAGGGGATCGTCGGCCTGCTCACGGACCTACGCGCGACGCGCGGCGGCGAGGGCCACGGGCTCAACCTGTTCGTCGAGGGGTGCGTCGAGGCGGGCGGCGAGATCGTCAACGACCTCGACGCCGCGGTCGCGCTGCTGGCGAGCTGGCGCTAGCGCTGCCGATCACAGGGGGATCGTCAGGCTCTCGATGTCGCGCGGGTAGTCCGTGAGGATCTCGACGCCGTCCTCGGTCACCGCGACGGTGTCGGAGTGGCGGAAGCCGCCGATCGCGTCGTCGTAGAGGCCGGGCTCGATCGTGAAGACCATCCCCGGCTCGAGCGTCGTGTGGTCGCCGACGTCGAGGAACGGCGCCTCGTGGTTGCGCAGCCCGATCCCGTGGCCGGTGTGCTGGCGCCAGTAGCGGAGCAGGTCGTTCTCCTCGAAGTAGCGCATGACGGCGCCGTCCACGTCGGCGCAGGTCGCGCCCGGCCGGATCGCGGCGAAGGCGACGTCCTGCGCGGCGACGGTGTGGTCGAACAGCCGGCGCATCTCGTCGGTCGGCGGGCCGATGATCATCGCCCGCTCGAGCTCCGCGTTGTAGCCCCAGATCGGCGCGCTCGTCTCGGTGACGAGCACGTCGCCGGCCTGGAACTCGATGGAGTGCGCGACGGCGTGCGCCCACGCGCTGCGCAGGCCGATCTGGCCGCGATAGCCGGCGGAGGCGCCGGACGAGGACGAGAGCCCGCCCACCTCGCCGAGCTCCGCGAGCAGCGCGAGCGTCGTCTCGTGCCCGGCGCGGAGGCTCGCCTCCGCCTCCGTCGCGCCCGGCCGCGAGTACTCCTGCAGCAGCCGGTGCGCGTGTGCGCACCAGCGCCCGCTCTCGCGGATGAGCGCGATCTCGCTCTCGCTCTTGCGCCGCATCATCCCCTCGATCACGTCGCCGAGCGGCGCCACCGACGCGCCCGTGACCTCGCTGAGCGGCGGCCCCTGGTAGCCGAGGATGCCGGGATAGCCGTCGTTGTCGGCGCCGATCGCGTCCCTGATGCCGAGGTCCGCGAGCACGCGCGCGAGGATCCGCAGCGGGTGCTCGACGCCGGGGTACTCCGGATACGACTCGATGCGCTCGAAGTCGGCCTCGGCCCGCGTCCGCTCGACCTCGAACTCCGGCACGAACACGGCCGACTCGCCGGCGGCGCTCTCGGCGTAGACGACCGGACGCTCGTTCGAGAGAAACCAGAAGCCGGTGAAGTACTGGATGGAATCGGCGCCGAAGAGGACGTAGCCGGAGAGGCCCTCGAGCCGGACGTGCCGGAGCAGCAGCGCGCGCCGCTCCTCCAGCTCCGTCGCGGGAATGCGTGTGGCGCGATCCGCCATCCTCGCTCAGTACTCTACGCAGCGTGAGCGAGCCCATCGACCGGTTGCGCGCGACCGTTGCCGCGACGCCTCCGGCGCCGGACGCGATGGCCGCGTACCTGCGCAAGGTGCACGAGCGGGCGTACTCGGTCACGGACGGCGACGTCGAGGCGCTGAAGGCGGCCGGCTTCTCCGAGGACGAGATCTTCGAGCAGACGGTCGCCGCGGCGATCTCGGAGGGACTCCGCCGGCTCGACCGCGCGGACGAGGTGCTCGGGTGAGGCTCGCGGTCGTCGACGCGGGGCACGCGCCGGAGGAGGCGGCGGTCCTGGCCGAGATCCGCGAGCGGACCGGTAACGAGCCGCTCGGTGTCGTGAAGACGCTCATGTACCGGCCCGAGCTGTTCGGGCTTCCGTTCTCGGACGAGCTCGACCGCGTCATGCGCGGCCCGTCCGACTGGAGCCCGGGCGAGCGGGAGCTGTTCGCGGGCTTCACGTCGCTGCTGAACCAGTGTCCATTCTGAGCGGGCTCCCACGGCGCGGTCGCGTCGTACGCCCTCGGTGAGGAAGTCTGGGACGCGGTCGTCGCGGACTGGCGCACGGCGCCGCTGCGCCCGGAGCTGAAGGCGGCGCTCGTCTTCCTGGAGGTGCTGACGCTGCGTCCCGACGAGCTGACGCGTGGCGACGCCGAGCGCGCCTACGAGGCCGGCGTCTCCCCGCAGGCGCTGCGCGACGCCGCCGCGGTGTGCGTGCTCTTCAGCATGATCACGCGGCTCGCCGACTCGCTCGGCTGGGATGTGCCGAGCTGGGATCGCCTCCTGGGCCGCGCCCCGGCGATGCTCGAGGGCGGCTACGCCCTCGGCGCGATCCGCCGACGCTAGGACGAAGACAGCGCGCGCTCCAGGTCGGTCCGGTCGAACGGGCCGCCGTGCGTCGCCAGCACGTGCTCGACGGGCAGCTCGAGCAGCGGGCGCAGTCCCGCGACGACCTGCTCGCGCGTGACCCGGTGGAGCTGCAGCCACCGCTCGTTGATCTCGAGTCCGTGCCCGAAATCGACGAGCGTGTCGCCGGCGACGACCGCGCGCCGGCTCTCGACCCAGAGCACGAGGTCGTTCTGCTTGTGTCCGGGGAACGCCTCGACGCCGGCGTCGAGCCGGTCGCCCGCCGCATACGGGTGCGCCTCGCCGATCCCCTCCTTGAGGAGCCAGACGACGTCGGGGCTGCCGTCGCCGGCCTGCTCGGCGGTGATGCCGTACGTCTCGACGAGGAACTCCGCGGTGTCGGGGAGCGGCGTGTAGACGGGCACGCCGAGCCCCTCGACCAGGCCGCGCGCGTCGCGTTCGTGCCACGGTGCGGTCAGCACGATCGCAGTCTCGCGCCGGGCGGCGAGCTCCGCGATCTCTCGCGGCGGCGCGATCGGGTCGAAGAGCAGCAGCCGCACGCCGTCGTCGATCGCGTACGAGGAGACGTTCCGGTCCCACGGCTCGGTGGGCCGCCAGTCCGGGTGCGGTGCCGTCCAGTGCCAGAGGTCGGGTTCGAGCTCGCGCACGCCGCGATCGTATTCGACCGGGAACGTCACATGAGGACGAGAGGTGGGTGCCGCCTGGGTGGTCGTGCTCGTGCACGCGATGGCCGCACGTCGGCCCGCGACACACTGACTGCGAGGCCGAACGGGACGAACGGGGACCCGGGCTGTTGGACGTGGGCGTCGTCGGCGGTCGACGACGTCGATCCGCAACTCGTCCTCGTCGAAGCGCCGGCGCGCCTAGTGGTCGTGACCGTGGAAGGTGGCGATCCACGTCACCCACGGGTGGGCGAGCTGGATGGTCGCCACGGCGAGGATCGTCCCTGCGACGATCGAGCCGGCGAGCAGCCAGCGCCGGGCGGGTGAGCCGCCGACGGCTCGTCGGGCCCGGCCCTCGCGCCAGTCCGCGGACGCGAGCTTCGGCAGCCGCCGCAGGTGGGCGAGCACGTGGATCGCCGTCGCGACGAACCAGATCGCGAAGCTCGCCTTGTGCAGCCCGAGCACGATGCCGCGGCCGGGCCCGATCACGAGGAGCGCGACGCCGGTCGCGAACAGCGACACCGTCGAGAGGACGACGACCGGCGCGAGCAGGCGCAGCGGCAGCAGCGGCGGCCCCTTCGCGACGTACTCCTCGCGGCCCGTGTAGTAGCGGACGAACCGCCAGCCGGTGCTGCCGAGCTTCAGCGCGACGGGCGGGATCAGCAGCATCCCGACGAAGACGTGGACGGAGAAGAGCGGGCGCAGGAAGACGATCGTCACGCCCTCGACCGCGAGCAGTGCGAACAGCAGCGCCGCCGCGCCGGCGGTCAGCCGCTCGTTGCCGTCGGCGCCGCCGCTCGGATCCGCCGGGGGCGGGGGGACGCGCGCCGGCCGGTGCGACCGGCGCGCGGGACGGAGGGAGGTCTCCACGCCGGCAAGCGTGCGCGTCGCCGATGAAGCGTCGATGAGACGCTGCTCATCGCCGTTTCAGACGGCCGCCGCCACAATGGGGAGCATGCGTGTGCTCGTGGTCGAGGACGAGACGAAGCTCGGGAACCTGCTCTCACGCGGCCTGCGGGAGGAGGGTTGGTCGGCCGACGTCGCGGCGCGCGGCGAGGAGGCGCTCTGGATGGCGCAGGCCGTCGACTACGACGCGATCGTCCTCGACGTCATGCTCCCCGGCCTCGACGGCTTCGCCGTGTGCCGCAAGCTCCGCTCGGACGGCGTCTGGAGCCCGGTGCTGATGCTGACCGCGCGGGACGCGGTCGACGACCGCGTCACCGGCCTCGACGCCGGCGCCGACGACTACCTCGCGAAGCCGTTCTCGTTCGAGGAGCTGCTCGCGCGGCTGCGCGCGCTCACGCGCCGCGCGCCGGTCGAGCGGCCGACGGTGCTCGCCGTCGGCGACCTGCGTCTCGACCCGGCGGCGCATCGCGCCTGGCGCGGCGAGGCCGAGCTCGACCTCTCGGCGAAGGAGTTCGCGCTGCTCGAGCTGTTCATGCGGCGGCCCGGCACCGTGCTCACGCGCGTCCAGCTGCTCGAGGGGGCATGGGACATGGCGTTCGAGAGCCGCTCGAACGTCGTCGACGTCTACGTCCGCTACCTCCGCGAGAAGATCGACCGTCCCTTCGGCTGCGACTCGATCGAGACCGTGCGCGGCGTCGGCTACCGGCTGCGGGAGGACGCATGAGCGTAGGCTCGACGGAGCTCAACAGAGAGCGGAGGCGCCGGCTTTACCGGCGTCGGGAGCGGGAATGAGCAGACTGCCGATCCGCCTGCGACTGACGCTCGGCTTCGCGCTCGCGATGGCGGTCGTGCTCGCGGGGATGGGCGTGCTCGTCTACGAGCGCGTCGGCGGCGCGCTGCTCTCGTCGGTCGACCAGACGCTCCGCTCGCAGGCGGCGGAGGCCTCGTCGCGCGCACAGGAGGACCGCGACCTCGTCGACCAGGACGCTGCGGGCGGGACGACGCTCGCGCAGCTGCTCGACGCGAACGGAAGGGCGGTGCGCTCGTCTCCGGCCACGCTCGCGCCGTTGCTCGGCGCCGCCGACGCGCGGGCGGTCGCCGGCGGGCGCGAGATCGTCCGTTCGGTCACGCTGAAGCGGCCGCCGGGCGACTGGCGCGTGCTGGCGATCCCGGCACGGGGGGGCGCGGACGCGGTCGTCGTCGCGCGCTCGCTCGAGCCGCGGGAGGAGACGCTCACGCGGCTGTTCCGGGAGCTGCTGCTCGCGGTGCCGATCGCGCTGCTGCTCGCGTCGCTCGCCGGCTACGCGCTCGCGGCCGCCGCGCTCCGCCCGGTCGAGGCGATGCGGCGGCGCGCGACCGCCGTCACCGCGGCCTCGCCGGGCCGGCTGCCGGTGCCGCGCGCGAAGGACGAGGTCTCCCGGCTCGCGACGACGCTCAACGACATGCTCGCGCGGCTCCAGGCCGCGTTCGAGCACGAGCGGCGCTTCGTCGCGGACGCGAGTCACGAGCTGCGGACGCCGCTCGCGCTCCTGCGCACGGAGCTCGAGCTCGCGCTGCGGCGGCCGCGCTCGCAGGCGGAGCTCGAGCAGGCGCTCCGCTCCGCGGCGGAGGAGACCGAGCGGCTGTCGCGGCTCGCCGAGGACCTGCTGCTGATCGCGCGTGCCGACCAGGGCGCGCTGCCGATCCGGCGCGAGCGGGTTCCGGCCGCGGAGGTGCTCGTGCCGGTGGCGGCGCGGTTCGGGACGCGGGCGGAGCAGCTCGATCGCTCGGTCAGGGCAGAGGAGAGCGACGCGCTGCTCGATGCCGACCCGGAGCGCGTGGAGCAGGCCCTCGGCAATCTCGTCGACAACGCGCTCACGCACGGATCCGGCGACGTCGTCCTGTTCGCGCGGGAGTGCGACGAAATCGTCGAGCTCCACGTCGTCGACGAGGGACAGGGCTTCCCGGACGACTTCGTCCCACGCGCGTTCGACCGCTTCAGCCGAGCGGACGAGGCGCGCGGACGCGGCGGCACCGGGCTCGGGCTCTCGATCGTCGACCTGATCGCGCACGCGCACGGGACCGAGGCGGGCGCGGCGAACCGGCCCGGCGGCGGCGCCGACGTCTGGCTGTCGGTGCCGCGCGCGGCGTCGCGTCCGGCGGTCAGGCCGGGACGCGAGCCTGCCCCCGTTTGAGCTCGGTTCATCGCGGTCTCATCCGGCGCTGATCCACTCGCGTCGTGGGACCACGCACTCACGCGGCCCCGCACGCGCGCGACGCGGCGCTCCGGCGGCTCCACCGGCTGACGGCGGTGCTCACCGCCGGCGCCGCCGCGCTCGCGGCGGTGTTCGCCGGGCTCGCCGCGAGCGCCGTGCCGGGACGGAAGCCCGGACGCGTCGCCGCGCGCCCGCTCACGCCGCTCCGGCTGACGGAGCCGCGGGCACCGCGCCGCGTCGTCCGCCACGTGCGGCACATCGAGGAGACGCAGGCACCGACCTCCGCGCCGGCGCCGGCGCCGGCTCCCGCGCCCGCGCCTGCGCCGCCGCCCGCGCCTCCCGCGCCGACGCCCGCGCCGCCCGTCGTCGTCTCCGGCGGCTCGTGACCGCGGCGTCCACGTCGTTCTGCGCGCTCGGCGCTGCGTCGTTTGGCGCGCTCGGCGCTGCGTCGTTTGGCGCGCTCGGCACTGCGTCGTTTGGCGCGCTCGGCACGACCGCCGTCGTCGCCGTCGTCGATCCGGCCCGTCTCGGCACGGCGCGCTCTGCGGTCGAGCGCGAGCTCGCCGCGGTCGACGCCGCCTGCAGCCGGTTCCGAGACGACAGCGAGCTCGCACGCGTGAACGCGTCCGCAGGACGTCCGGTCGCCGTCGGGCCGCTCCTGCTCGAGGCGCTTCGCGTCGCGGTCGGCGCGGCGGAGGCGACGGACGGCCTCGTCTCGCCGACGCTCGGGCGCGCGCTGCGGCTCGCGGGCTACGACCGCACGTTCCGCCTCGTCGCCGCGCGCGACGGGTTCGAGGTGCGCTTCGAGCCGCCCTCGGCCGCTGCGGTCGAGCTCGACGAGCGGCGCTCGACCGTCCGGGTCCCGCCCGGGGCCGAGCTCGACCTCGGCGCGACCGCGAAGGCGCTCGCCGCCGACCGCGGCGCCCGCGCCGCGCACGAGGCGGCCGGCTGCGGCGTGCTCGTCTCGCTCGGCGGCGACGTCGCGCTCGCCGGCGACCCGCCGGACGGCGGCTGGGCGGTGCGGATCGCGGACGACCACGCCGCATCGCTCGACGGTCCCGGACCGACCATCTCGCTCGCCGGCGGCGGCCTCGCCAGCTCAAGCACGGCCGTCCGCCGCTGGCGTGCGGGCGACACGGAGCTCCACCACGTCATCGACCCGCGCACGGGACGTCCGGCCGAGACGCCGTGGCGCACCGTCACCGTCGCCGCCGCCTCGTGCGTCGACGCGAACGTCGCCGGCACCGCGGCGGTCGTCCTCGGCGACGAGGCGCCGGCCTGGCTCGAGGAGCGGAGGCTTCCCGCTCGCCTCGCCGGGCGCGACGGGGGCACCGTCTGCGTCGCCGGCTGGCCCGAGGAGGCCGCGTGAGCGTCGTGCTCGCCGCGGCCGGCTCGGGGCGCGCGCTCTGGTACCTGACGCGGGGCACCGGAATCGTGGCGCTGCTCCTGCTCACGGCCGTGGTCGTGCTCGGCATCTCCGGGACGGCGCGCTGGCGAACCGAGCGGCTGCCGCGGTTCGTCGTGGCCGGGCTGCATCGGAACCTGTCGCTGCTCTCGATCGTCTTCCTCGCGTTGCACGTGCTGACGACGATCGGGGACGGCTTCGCCCCGGTCGGGCTGAAGGACGCCGTCGTCCCGTTCGCGTCGCCGTACCGTCCGGTCTGGCTCGGGCTCGGCACGGTGGCGTTCGACCTGCTGCTCGCGCTGACGCTCACGAGCATGCTGCGGATGCGGCTCGGCCTGCGGACGTGGCGCGCGGTGCACCGGCTCGCGTATGCGGCGTGGCCGGTTGCGCTCGTGCACGCGCTCGGGACCGGCAGCGACGCGCGCGTCGGCTGGATGGCGCTGCTCGCCGCCGTCTGCACGGCGGTCGTCGCCGTCGCCGTTCTCCGGCGGGTCGCCGCCGGCGGCGCGGTGTGGACGGCCGGGCGGGCCGTCGGCGCGGCCGGAGCCGTCGTCGTCCCGGTCGCGCTGTTCCTCTGGTACCTCGCCGGGCCCGGCTCGCCCGGCTGGGCGTCGCGTTCGGGGACACCGGCCGCGCTGCTCGGCTCGCAGGCGGCGGCGGTTCCGACGCCGCCGTTCGCCGGTGCCCTGCGGGGGACGATCGTCCAGTCGCGGCCGGACGCGTCCGGGCAGGTGACGGTCTCGATCGACGCCGTGGCCGCAGCGGAACGGATCCGCGTCTGGATGCGCGGGGCTCCGCTCCGGGGCGGCGGCATCCACGTCTACGACAGCCGTGTCTCGTTCGGCACCGCGGACATTCCGAGCCTCTACGTCGGCACGCTCGCCTCGCTTGCCGGTACCAGGCTCGACGCCGTCCTCCGGAGCGGCTCCGGCTCGACGCTCGATCTCGCGCTCTTGCTCGGCATCGACCGCGTCCGCGGCACCGTCTCGGGCTCGTTCCGCGGCACCGCGGCGGGCGGCCCGAGCGCGCTCGGCGCCGGAGCGGGCGGATGAGCGGAGCGGCGTATCGCCGGGAGACGACCCGTGCGCCTGCGCCGGCGGGCCTGCCGCGGCTGCTCGCCTGCGTCCGCGCCGACGGCCGCGCGGTCTCGCTCGACGCGCACCTGCGCCGGTACGGCGGGCCTCCGGCGATCCGGGGCCGAGGCGCCGGCACGAAGCTGATCGAGGCGGTCGCGGCGAGCGGGCTGCGCGGCCGCGGCGGCGCCGGCTTTCCCACGGCCCGCAAGCTCGAGGCGGTGGCCGCGCGCGGCGGGCGGAGCGTCGTCGTCGCCAACGGCACCGAGGGCGAGCCGCCGAGCGGGAAGGACAAGGTGCTGCTCGCGTACCTGCCCCATCTCGTCCTCGACGGCGCGGTCATCGCCGCACGGGCCGTCGGTGCGCGCGAGGCGATCGTCGCCGTGGGCCGTGCGACGCACGACGTCGTCGCCTACGCGATCGCCGAGCGCCGGCACGCGCAGCTCGACGGCGGCGTGTCGTTGCGCGTCGTCCGCGTTCCGGAGCGGTTTGTCGCGGGTGAGGAGACCGCGCTCGTGCAGTTCCTCGGCGGAGGCCCGGCGCTACCGGCCTTCACGCCGCCGCGGCCGTTCGAGCGCGGTGTCGGCGGCGCGCCGACGCTCGTCCAGAACGTCGAGACGCTGGCGCACGTCGCGCAGATCGCCCGCTTCGGGCCGGAGTGGTTCCGGGGAGTCGGCGCCGGCGACGAGCGCGGCTCCGCGCTCGTGACGCTCTCCGGCGCCGTCCAGCGGCCCGGTGTCTTCGAGTTCGCCCTGGGGACGCCGCTCCGAGACGTCGTCGCGCAGGCGGGCGGTGCGAGCGGCGAGCTCGGCGCGGTCCTCTCCGGCGGCTACTTCGGCACATGGCTGCCGGCGCGGGAGGCGCTGGCGGCGCCGCTCTCGGAGGCCGGCCTCGCTCCGCTCGGCGGCGCGCTCGGAGCGCGGGCGATCGTCGCCCTTCCCGCGGGCTCGTGCGGCGTGCTCGAGACCGCCCGCGTCGTCCGCTGGCTCGCGTCCGAGAGCGCGGGCCAGTGCGGCCCGTGCGTCCACGGCCTTGCGGCGATCGCCAGCGATCTCGTGCAGATCGCGCGCTGCGACGACAGGGCGGGCTCGCGCCGGGCGCTCGAGCGGCGCCTGCCGAAGCTCGAGGGCCGCGGCGCATGCAAGCACCCCGACGGCGTCGTGCGCCTCGTCGAGAGCGCGCTCCGCGTGTTCGCCGACGAGGTCGAGCTGCACGTCCGGCACGGCCGCTGCAGCGGACGCGCGGAGCATGCGGTGCTGCCGCTGCCGGCGCGTCGTCCCGAGGCGGTCCGGTGAGCGACGTCGTCCGCGTCAACCCGATCGCCTGCGACGCGCACGGTCTCTGCGCCGAGCTCGTGCCGGAGCTGATCGAGCTCGACGAGTGGGGCTATCCGATCGTCGCCGGGTCGCCGGTTCCGGCCCGTCTCGCCGGGCACGCAAAGCGCGCGGTCGCAGTGTGCCCGGCGCTCGCGCTCATGCTCGCCCGCAGCGAGCGGCCGGCACGGTCGCGTTGGCGAGGAGCCGGCAGATCCGGCGCCTTCCCGCAGGGGAACCGGAAGGCGCCGGACTGCTGAGACGCGGGGCGGCCGCGTCACCGGCCAGGGGAGGGTTCGATGAAGCTCCCACAGCAGACCACACCGAGATGAGGTGGTTCTAAGAACTCGCGGAGCCGGGCGCGGAGCCGTTCCGGGCGCCGTTCAGCCGCAGCCGCACGAGCGCGCCGCCGCCGGGCGCCTCCTCGGCCGAGACGTCGCCGTCGTGCGCGTCCGCGACCTCCCGGACGATCGCCAGCCCGAGCCCGGAGCCCGGCATCGACCGCGCCGACGAGGAGCGGAAGAAGCGGTCGAAGACGAGCGGGCGGTCCTCGGGGGCGATGCCGGGGCCGTGGTCGCGGACGCTGAGCTCGCCGCCTGCGAGCCGCACCTCCACCGTCTCGCCCTCGGGGCTCCACTTGCCGGCGTTCTCGAGCAG
>DATKNT010000192.1:0-3446 GCA_035541175.1 Gaiellaceae bacterium | reverse complement strand
TTCGACGCGGTGATCGACAAGGTCGAGGTGAAGACGCTCGCCGAGCTGTCGCCGCGCGAGATCGAGCACGACAATCCCGAGATCCGGCGGACGGACGAGATGGCGCACTTCCTCGGCCAGCTCTACAACCGCACCGTCGAGCCGGACGACGTCGTCACGGTCATCCGCTTCTCGCAGATCCTCAACGGCCCCGTCGCGCCGACGTGGGCCGGCGAGAACGATCTCTTCTAGCGCTTCGCGCGCCGGACCGGGGAGCCGAACAGCTCGGCGGGGCGGACCGGCTCGCCGCACTCCTCGCAGTCGACGACGGCGATCGACGAGAACGGCGCGCCGCACGCGGGGCAGCGGCGGCGGAGCTCGCCGCCGCACTGCGGGCACACCTCCGGCACCTCGGACTCGAACTCCTCGAACCACCGCCGGGCTGCGCCGCAGCCGACGCAGACGGCGACCCAGTCGCCGAGCACCTTGCGCCGCTCCTCGCGCAGCCAGTCGGAGGCCTTGCCCACGGGCTGACTGTAGCCTCGCGCCGGTGACCCCGTACCCGAAGATCGAGCTGCACGTCCATCTCGAGGGGACGGTGCGCCCGCAGACGCTGCTCGAGATCGCCCGGCGGAACGACTACGCGCTCCCGGCCGACACCGTCGAGGGCCTCCAGGAGCTGTACCGCTTCCGCGACTTCCGCCACTTCATCGAGGTCTGGATCCTGACGACGAACGCGCTGCGGACGGCCGACGACTTCCGCCGGATCGTCGTCGACTACGCGGCCGAGGCGGCGGCGCACGGCGCCGTCTACCTCGAGGGGATCTTCAGCCCGGCCGAGCGGGTCCGCCGCGGCGTCGACTGGCAGGAGATCCACGAGGGCGTCTGCGACGGCGCGGACGAGGCGCGCGAGCTGCACGGCGTCGAGGTGCGGCTGACGCCGGACATCCCGCGCGGGTTCACGCAGGAGGAGGCGCGCGCGACCGTCGAGTGGGCGGCGCGCTACCGCGATCGCGGCGTCGTCGGCGTCGGGCTCGGCGGGCTCGAGGCGGAGTTCCCGCCGGAGCCGTACGAGGACGTGTTCCGGCTGGCGCGCGCGCTCGGGCTCGGGTCGGTCCCGCACGCGGGCGAGGTCGCGGGCGCCGCGTCCGTGCGCGGCGCGCTCGAGGCGCTCGGCGCCGACCGGCTCCGCCACGGGATCCGGGCCGAGGAGGATCCCGGCCTCGTCCGCGAGCTCGCGGCCCGCGGCACCGTCCTCGACGTCTGCCCGCTCTCGAATCTCCGCACCGGAGCCGTCCGCTCGCTCGAGGAGCACCCGCTGCCGCGGCTCGCCGCCGCCGGCGTCCGCTGCTCGATCTCGACGGACGACCCGGCGATGTTCGACACCGACCTGACCCGCGACTACGAGGCGGCGACCTCCTTCGGGCTCGACCCGCGCTCGTTCTACGAAGCCGGGGTCGCCGGCGCACTCTGCGACGAGGCCACCCGGGCGCGCCTCCGCGCCCTCGGGGAGACCTTCGCCTGGGAGCCCAGTCGCTAGAGTGCGCCGAGCATGGCGATTGCGAGGGAAGCGGAGCCCGTCGGCTCGCTGAACGAGGTGAGGGAGGCCGGTCTCGACCGCGAGGACCTGCTCTCGATCTACCGCAACATGCTGATCACCCGCGGCGTCGAGGAGCGCGGGCACATCCTCTACAAGCAGGGCAAGATCCCGGGCTCGTTCTACACGGGCCGCGGGAACGAGGCCGCGTCGGTCGGCGTCGCCACCGCGATGGGGCCGGAGGACGTCGGCACGCCGCTCCACCGCGACATGGGCGTCCACATCACGCGCGGCGTCGAGCCCTGGAAGATCTTCGCCCAGTTCATGGGCCGCGTCGACGGCCCCGCGCGCGGGCGCGACGGCAACGTCCACATGGCCGACGCGAACCTCGGGCTGATCGCGATGGTCAGCCACCTGCCGGCGATGCTCCCGGTCGCGACCGGCTGCGCGCTCGCGTTCCGCATCCGCGAGGAGCCGCGCGTCGCCGTCGGCTGGTTCGGCGAGGGAGCGTCCGCCCGCGGCGACGTCCACGAGTCGATGACGTTCGCCGGGACGCGGAAGCTCCCGGTCGTCTACGTCTGCGACAACAACCAGTGGGCGTACTCGACGCCGACATACCTCGAGTACGCGACCGAGCACGTGGCCGACCGCGCACAGGCGTACGGCTTCGAGGGCGTCGTCGTCGACGGCACCGACGTCCTCGCGGTCTACCGCGAGGCGAAGCGCGCGATCGAGAAGGCGCGCGCCGGCGGCGGGCCGACGCTGCTCGAATGCCTGACCCTGCGGATGGAGGGCCACGCCGTCCACGACGACGCGTTCTACGTCCCGAAGGTGATGTTCGAGCGCTGGGCCGAGTCCGATCCGGTCGAGCGGTACCGCGCCTGGCTGCGCGCGAACGCGGGGATGACCGACGAGGAGGAGAGCGCGATCGGCGAGCAGGTGAAGGCGCTCCTGAACGAGGCGCTCCGCCGCGCGGACGAGTCGCCGATGCCGGAGGGGAACGACCTGACGGACGGTGTCTACGCCACGCCGGAAGAGCTCGAGACACCGCACCACAAGTAATGGCCGAGATGACCTACCTGCAGGCGATCTCCGACGGTCTCCGGACGGAGATGCGGCGCGACAAGCGCGTCTTCGTCATCGGCGAGGACGTCGGCGTCTACGGCGGCGCCTTCAAGGTGACGCTCGGCTTCCAGGAGGAGTTCGGGCCGTGGCGCGTGATCGACGCGCCGCTCGCGGAGACGGCGATCGTCGGCGGCGCCACCGGCGCGGCGATGATGGGCCTGCGGCCCGTCGCGGAGATGCAGTTCTCCGACTTCGTCTCGTGCGCGTGGGATCACCTCGTCACGATCGCGGCGAAGCAGCACTGGCGCGCCGGCACGCCGATCCCGATCGTGCTGCGCCTTCCGTCCGGCGGCGGCTTCTCCGGCGGGCCGTTCCACTCGCAGAATCCCGAGTCGTCGTTCGCGCACGTCCCGGGCCTGAAGTGCGTTTGCCCGGCGACGCCGGAGGACGCGAAGGGGCTGCTGATCAGCGCGATCGAAGACCCGAACCCGGTGCTGTTCTTCGAGCACAAGCACCTGTACCGGCGGATCAAGGCCGAGGTGCCGGAGGGCCGGTACACGACGCCGATCGGCAAGGCGCGCCTGCACCAGGAGGGGACCGACGTCTCGGTCATCACCTGGGGCGCGATGGTCTACACGGCCGAGGAGGCTGCGCAGCAGCTCGGCGACGTCTCGGTCGAGATCGTCGACCTGCGCTCGGTGATGCCGTGGGACAAGGCCGCCGTGCTCGACTCGGTGCGGAAGACGTCGAAGGTGCTCGTCCTCCACGAGGACACGCGCACCGGCGGCTTCGGCGCCGAGATCGCGGCGACGATCGCCGAGGAGGCGTTCGAGGACCTCGACGCGCCCGTCAAGCGGATCGCGGC
>DATKNT010000191.1:0-30973 GCA_035541175.1 Gaiellaceae bacterium | reverse complement strand
GCTGCAGTAGTGCAGGTAGTTCTGGTCACCGCCGCAGCTCCAGATCGAGAAGTAGCCGCTCGGGTCTCCGTCCGGGCTGACCCAGGCGAAGTCGGCGATGTCGTAGACGCCCTGCGAGATGTACTGCCCGAAGAACACGTTGGACGCGCGCGGGACGAGGTCGATCTTGATGCCGATCGCCTTGAGCTGCGCCTGGATGATCGCCCCCTGGGTGGCCCGGACCTGGTTCGAGGCCGTCCAGGAGAGCTGGAAGTCGGCCGGGTAGCCGGAGCACGTCCAGACCGCGGACGTGTTGGGATCCGGCGAGGCCGGGCCGCCCGTGCACTTGCTCTTCAGCAGCGCGAGCGCCTTCGCCTGGTTGTAGTTCCACTTCTGGAAGTACGGGTGGTACTGGGCCTGCGTCGAGAAGTAGATCGCGCTGTTGAGCGGCTTCAGCCCCTTTGCGAGCGAGCCGTAGATCGTGTTGATGATCGACTGGCGGTCGATCCCCAACATGATCGCCTGCCGCATCCACGGCGACCGCAGCAGCGGGTTCGTCGCCTTCGGCCCCTCCTGCAGGTCGAGGTGCTCGTAGTAGTACCCCGGGATCGAGCTGAAGGTCACGCCCGGGGTGCTCTGGAGCGGCGCGAGCTGGGAGCCGAACGTCGGCGACATGAGGCCGTCGACCTCGCCTCCGCGCATCGCCTGCACCTCGGAGTTCGTGTCCGAGATGATCTTGAAGTCGACCTCGTTCAGCTTGGCCGGCTTGTAGTAATAGGGGTTCTTCTTCAGGACGGTGCCCTGCCCCTTCGTGTACGCGTCGACGTAGAACGGCCCGTTCGAGACGGGCTGCCCCTGGGCGTCACAGATGCAGTTCGTCCAGATCTTGTTGAAGTCGAGCCCCTTCAGCGCGAACCCCGGGTAGAGGTTGCCGAAGAGCGCCTGCCAGTCCGAGTAGAAGCCGCACGGGTTGTCGGCGGTCGGGCCGCCGGCCGGGCACTTCTTCCACTTGACGACGACCGTCTTCGTCCCCTGCGCGGTGACGCTCGCCATCTGGTCGTAGCCGGACGTGCTGACCAGGTCGTTCGACTTGATCGAGCCGTTCAGCTGCTGCCAGGTGTAGATGAAGTCCGCCGCGGTGACGGGCACCTTCTTGCCGCCGTCGTACCAGTACGCGTCCGGCCGGATCTTGTAGACGATCCCCGTCTGGTTCGCCGTCGCGGAGGACGCGAGGTCGAGGAAGTACTGGCCCTTGGCGTTCAGGTTGAACGCGCCGTGCTGCGCCTCGAAGCCGCCGAGCAGGCCGCCGGCGAGCTGGTTGCAGCAGTTGAGGTTCTGGTTGAACCCGTTGATGTCCTGCTCCTCGGCCCAGATGGTCGTGAGCTTCGCCTTTCGACCGGCAAGCGTCCTCGGCGTGTGCGCAAAGGCCCGGGCAAACGGCATCGCTGCAGGGGTCCCGCGAGACGCGCTCGCCGACCCTGCCACCTTGGTCGTCGCGGTCGCGGACGTCGCCAGCACGAGCAAGGCGGCCGCAATCCCCGCAAGGAGCCAGAGGCGTCTGTGCATCGATTCCCTCCGTTTGAGTGCGCCGGGAGCTCCCTCCGTGGCGGCGCCTGCTCGCTCCCACGCCCAGAAGCAGGGCGTGCCTGTCAGCTGTAGAGACGACGGCGCGGAAGCTTAGTTAGATGCGCGGACGAGTGCCACCCCCGTCCGTCCGGAGGGCTCTCAGACGGCCTCGAGCTCGCCCGGGCGGGGCGGCTCGTGCGCGGGCTGGGGCAGCAGGAGCAGGAGGTGCTGGGCGGTCGAGTCGGCGCGGAGGCTGAGCAGGTCGCTCTCGCCGACGCCGCGGAGCGCCGGCACGGTGCGCGCGGTCGTCAACGTGTGGCCGAGCGTGAAGGACGAGATCGCCGCGGCGGCGGCGACGACCACGGCGGCCGCGGCGGCGGCGACCTGCATCCGGGCGCCGGAGAGGGCCCGGCGCCGCGGCAGGGCGATCTGCTGCCCGGGCCGCTCGAGGGCGGCCTTGCGAAGCTGCTCGGCGATCGCGCCGACCTCCGCCGCGTAGGCACGGCAGTCGGCGCACACGCGCAGGTGCGCGTCGAGACGCGCGGATTCCAGCTCGGACAGCTCGCCGTCGAGCCGCACCGAAGCCGACTCGCGCGCCAGCATGCAATCCGTCGGCGGCACAGGGGTCAGCATGTGTCCTTCTGTATGCACTAGACGTCCCGTTCTCGGGGAAGTTTGTTACCCCGCAACGGTTATCGGCCTGTTCCGTTGAACGATCAAGCGTGTCTCCGCCCCTTGGGGGAGGGTGCCGTACACGAGGCCGGCCGGAGCGCCCAGTCGCGCGGCGCAGAAGGCGTCGGCGACCTCGGGCGGGGCGTGCCGGACGAGGAGCGAGGCCTGGAGGGCGAGGGCGAGCCGCTCGACGACGAGCCGGGCCCGCTGCTCCAGCTCCTCGGGCCGGGCCAGCTCCCGCTCCAGCTCGGCGACGGCGGCGTCGAGCCGGAGGTCGGCGCCGGCCGCCTCGCGGAGCTCGGCGAGGAGCGCCTCGACCGTCTCCGGCTCGCGGCGGGCGGCCCGGAGCACGTCGAGGCAGACGACGTTGCCGGAGCCCTCCCAGATCGAGAGCAGCGGCTGCTGCCGGTAGACCCGCGGCAGACCCGATTCCTCGACGTAGCCGTTGCCGCCGACGCATTCGAGCGCCTCGGCGGCGTGCCCGGGGCCGCGCTTGCAGATCCAGAACTTCGCGACCGCGGTGGCGATCCGCGCGAACGCGGCCTCGCGCTCGTCGCCGGCGGCGCGCCGGTCGTAGGCGCGGGCGAGGCGCAGCGCGGTCGCCGTCGCCGCCTCGGACTCGAGGCAGAGATCGGCGAGGACGTTCTGCATGAGCGGCTGGTCGACGAGCAGCCGGCCGAAGGCGACCCGGTGCGCGGCGTGGTGCGTCGCCTGCTCCACCGCCTGCCGCATCCCCGCCGCGGCGCCGAGCACGCAGTCGAGGCGGGTGTGGACGACCATCTCGACGATCGCGCGGACGCCGCGTCCCTCCTCGCCGACGAGCCGGCCCCACGCCCCCTCGAGCGTGATCTCGCCCGAGGCGTTCGAGCGGTCGCCGAGCTTGTCCTTCAGCCGCTCGATCCGGAAGCCGTTGCGGGAGCCGTCCGGGAGCACGCGCGGCACGAGGAAGCACGAGAGGCCGCCCGGCGCCTGCGCGAGCACGAGGAAGGCGTCGCACATCGGCGCCGAGCAGAACCACTTCTCCCCATCGAGCTCGTACTCGTCCCCGCCGATCGGGCGCGCCGCCGTCGTGTTCGCGCGCACGTCCGAGCCGCCCTGCCGCTCCGTCATCGCCATCCCGCAGAGCACGCCGCGCTTCCCGGCCGCGGGGCGCAGCCCGACGTCGTACTCCGGCGAGGTCAGCAGCGGCTCCCACTCCGCGGCGAGCCCCGGCGCCGAGACGCGGAGCGCGGGAACGGCCGCGTGCGTCATCGAGACCGGGCAGCCGTGTCCCGCCTCGACCTGGGACATCAGCATGAACAGCGCCGCGCGCGCGACGTGCGCGCCCTGCCTGGAAGCGCCGGCGGCAACGCCGTCGGCGGCCCGGGGGCGCGCGTCGGTCCACGAGAGCGCGTGCAGCCCGTTCGCGAGCGAGAGCCGCATCAGCTCGTGCCAGGACGGGTGGAACTCGACCTCGTCGATCCGCTCGCCGAAGCGGTCATGCGTGCGCAGCACCGGCGGGTGCTCGTTGGCGAGCCTCCCCCACTCGAGCGGCTCGCGCGTCAGGAGCGTCCCGAACGCCGAGCAGCGCTCTCGCGCCCAACCGGCTCCCTCCCGCTCGAGCGCCTCGACGAGCGGCCGGTTGGCCTCGAACAGGTCGTGGCCGGCGAGCGGAGGCGGCTGGTTCGCCGTCCCCCCGGGGGTGACGGTCGCCATGCTCAAACGATACGCACCGCTAGCGGCCCCACCGCCCGCCGACGGGGTACGGAGACGGAGACTGGGCCGGGGTCGAGACGTCCTGCGACCACGTGACCGCGAACGAGCCGCCGTCGCTCGACAGCGGGCCCGGCGTCGCGGACGCCGTCGGCAGGGCGCTCGCGAAGCGGCCGCGGAAGAGCCCGCCCGGCGTTCCGTGGAGCGTGACCGCGGTCGCCGTCCAGGCCGGGTCGCCGATCGAGCCGGTGTGGCCGTTGCCGGTCGCGGTCGCGCCCGTGAACGTCGCCGTGCCGAAGTTCGCCAGCGGCAGCGGCGTGCAGCCGCCGCGGGAGCCGCAGGTCGAGGGCGCCTCGGCGATCCACTCGGCCGAGGTCACGTCAGGCGGCGGCGAGGTCATCGTCAGCGTCTTCGTGAACACCGTGTTGCGCGTCGTGTCCGCGATCTGGATCGACACCGTCTGCGCCGTGACCCCGACGTTCGCGGCGATCGAGTCGCCCGGGAGCACCTTCAGCTTGATCGTCACCGGCGCGGCCGGGACGAGCTCGTACCAGACGCTGTAGCTCGCCTTGCCCGTGGCGCTGCAGTTCGCCTCGGTGCCGGTCTGCTCGAGCGCCTGCGAGCCGTCGGCGAAGCCGCCGAGTCCGACCCAGAAGGCCGAGTACGTCTGGCTGCCGCGCGTGCACGCCGCCGCCGGCTGCGTCCAGCCGCCGGAGACGTTCGAGAACGTCGTCGGCGTCCCGCCCGTCGTTGCCGCCTGGCCGTTGTCGGTGACGGCGTACCCGGCCCAGTTCGAGCTCGTCTGGGCGCCGACGTCGGCGGCCGCGGCCGGGGCCAGCGCGGCGTGGCGCAGCACGCCCGTCGAGCCGGCGCGGGCGGTTCCGGCTCCGAGCGCGAGGGCGGCGGATCCGGCGAGGAGGAACGGGACGAGTCGTGCGGTCTTCACGGTGAGGCTCCTGTCGATGTCTGCGTGTGCGTGCGCGGGTGGACCGCCGCGCGCGCCGAAGGGTGGAACGGCGCGCGCGGCGATCGTGGTCGGGCTACGTCGTCGTCCCGCCGCCCGAGGAGGGAGGTGCGCCGGGGCCGCCGCCCCAGCCGTGCCACGGGCCGCCGGGGCCGACGTGCACCCGCATCTGCCCGTTGACGAGATCGGTGATCCGCTGCTGGAGGTTCGCGGTGATGGCGTCGGCCTGCGCCTGCGTCAGCTTCCCGGCGGAGACGGCGGCGGCGAGCTGGGACTTCGCGTTCGCGACGAGCGCGTCGATCAGCCCGGCGGCGGACTTGCCGCTCGTCGCGTTCGCGATCTGGGCGAGGGTCTTGCCCGAGCCGAGCTGCGTCAGCAGATCCGAGCTCGAGATCCCGAGATACGTCGCGGCGGCGGAGATCTCGTCGCCGGGCCCGCCGTGGAAGCCGAAGCCCGGCCCGGGCCCGACCGTCGAGGGACGCGTCCCGTTGACGAGGTCGGTGACCCGCTGCCGGAGGTTCGCGGTGATCGTGTCGGCCTGCGCCTGCGTCAGCTTGCCGGCGCTGACGGCGGCGGCGATCTCCGTCTGCTCGTGCGCGACGAGCGCGTCGATCAGCCCTGCGGCCGACTTCCCGCTCGTCGCGTCGGCGACCTGCGCGAGCGTCTTGCCCGACTGGAGGTCGGACTTCAGCTGGTCGGTCGTGATCCCGAGATACGAGGCGGCGGCGGCGACGTCGCCGCCGAATCCGACGCCGAAGCCCTTCCCGGGGCCGGGGAGGGCCGGACGGGTGCCGTTGACGATGCTCGTGACGAGCTGCTGCAGGTTCGCGGTGATCGCGTCGGCCTGCGCCTGCGTCAGCTTGCCGGCGCTCACGGCCGCTGCGATCTGCGTCTTCGCATGCGCGACGAGCGCGTCGATCAGCCCTGCGGCCGACTTCCCGCTCGTCGCGTCGGCAACCTGCGCGAGCGTCTTGCCCGACTGGAGGTCGGACTTCAGCTGGTCGGTCGTGATCCCGAGATACGTCGCGGCCGCGGCGAAGTCGTCCGCGAGGCCGGCGCCGATGCCGCCGGCGCGGAAGCCGAACCCCTGTGCGGCCCCGAATCCCCCCTGTACGGCGCGGAAGCCGAAGCCGCCCCGCGCGTAGCCGTTCGTGCCGGCCGCGCCGAAGAAGCTCGCCGAGACCTTCGTCGTGGACGTCTTCCCGTGGCCGTGGCCGTGGCCGGAGGCGGCCGCGACGGCGGCGCCGACGCCGGCGAGGGCCACGACGACGATCGCGCCGAGCGTGAGCTTTCGCGTGAGACTCATGGTCAAGAGGTTCCTTTCGGGTCGCCCTGGGCGTCTTCAGAATCGCCCACGAAGCTAAGAGCCCGTTGAGAGACTCCTAAGAATCGCGGCGCCCGACGAACCAGCGGACGCGGTTCCCGTCCTCCCGGTCCGCCTCGTCGAGGGCGAGCTCGAGCGCCGCCAGCACCCGCTCGTGCTCCGGGATCCAGCGCCGCTCGATCGCGCGCAGCCGCTGCGTCGTCGCCCGCAGCTCCTGCGACGCGCGGCGGTGGGCGGTCTGGACGGCGCCGAGCCGGGCCGCCGCCTCGAGCGCGCGCCCGTGCGCCTGGGCCGCGTACGCGAGCGCGGAGCTGCCGCCGGCCGGGAACAGCTCGCCGGCCGGGACGGAGACGTCGACGGCGTCGGGGTGGACGACGCCGAGCGTGTTCCGCCAGACGAGCCGGACGTCGGCAGCGCCGCGCTGCGACGCGCGCGCGAGCTCGAGCGGACGCTCGCCCGAGAGCACCGCGGCGCGCTGCCACCACGTCACGGCCTCCGTCGCCTCCCGCCGCCACTCCCGCTCCGCCTCCTCGAGCTGCTCCTCGAGCTCGTCGAGCCGGTGCAGGAGCGCGCGCCGCTTCTGCTCGAGCACGTCCTGGCCCCGGCGGGCGACGGCGAGCCGGCGGACGAGCCAGAGCCTCCCGGCCCTACCCGCCGGCGGGCGGATCCGCATCGCTTCCCTCGACGTAGCGCCGCCGGACGAGCTCCTCGGCGACCATCGACAGCTCGCGCCGCGGCAGCATCGACGCGATCCGCCAGGCGCGGTCGAGCGTGTCGTCCAGCGGCCGCGCCTCGTCGCCTCCCTGCGCGAGGAACTCCGCGAGGAACGCGTCGGCGTAGCCGAGCAGGCGCCGGTCGCGTCCGGTCAGCCCCGCCTCGCCGACGACGTCCGCGAGGTCGGCGATCCGCCGCGCCTCCGCGACGAACGCGTAGGTCTGCGCGGCGATCTCGAGATGGTCATCGCGCGTCCTCCCCGGCCCGGCGCCGAGGCGCATCAGCCGCGAGAGCGAGCCGAGCGCGTCGAACGGCGGGTAGACGCCGCGCATGTGGAGGTCGGGCGAGAGGACGATCTGGCCCTCCGTGATGTAGCCGGTCAGGTCCGGCACCGGGTGGGTGACGTCGCCGGCGGGCATCGTCAGGACCGGCAGCTGGGTGAGCGAGCCGGGGCGGCCCGTGATCCGCCCCGCCCGCTCGTAGAGCGAGGCGAGGTCGCTGTACAGCGACCCGGGGTAGCCGCGCCGGCTCGGCACCTCGCCCCGCGCGCCGGAGACCTCGCGCACCGCCTCGCAATAGCTCGTCAGGTCGGCCGTGACCACGAGGACGTGGCGGCCGAGGTCGAAGGCGAGGTGCTCGGCGACCGTCAGCGCGATCCGCGGCGTGACGATGCGCTCGACGAGCGGGTCGTCGGCGGTGTTGAGGAAGATCGTCAGGTCGCCGGCGGCCGAGCGCTCCTCGAGCGCGTCGCGCACCGTCATCGCGTCGACGTGCGTGATCCCGACGGCGGCGAAGACGACGGCGAACGGCTCGTCTCCCGTGTGCGCCTGCGCCGCCACCTGCGCCGCGAGCTCGAGGTGCGGCAGGCCGCCGACGGAGAAGATCGGCAGCTTCTGCCCGCGCACGAGCGTCGCGAGCCCGTCGATCGCGGAGACGCCGGTGAGGATCGCCTCGCGCGGCGTCGCCCGCGCGCGCGGGTTGATCGGGCTGCCCGCGACGCTGCGCAGCTCGTCGCCGACGACGGGCGGGCCGCCGTCGAGCGGCTCGCCGCGACCGTTGCAGACGCGACCGAGCCAGCCCTCGCCGACGGGGATCCGCAGCGGGCTGCCGGTGAACGCGACACGCACCGCGCCGAGCTGCAGCCCCGCCGTCCCCTCGTAGACCTCGACGACCGCGAGCGTGTCGCTGACGTCGAGGACGACGCCGTGCCGAAGCTCGCCGGAGTCGAGCCGCACCTCGGCGACCTCGTCCCAGGCGACGCCGCTCACCCCCTCGACGACGAGCAGCGGCCCGCGCGCCGAGGTGACGGAGGCGTACTCGACCGGCGCGAGCAGCGTCACTCGAGCGCTCCGAGGGCCGGCGCGATCCGGTCGAAGACGGCGGCGACCTCCTCGACCGCGCCGGGCGCCGTCGCGTCGCGGGCGCGCGTCACCGGCGTGAGGTCGACCTCCTCGATCGCCGCCGTGGAGACACCGTGCTCGACGAGCGCGCGGCAGCGGTCGTAGACGCTGAGCACGAGGTCGAGCAGCGCCGACTGCTTCGCCGGCTCGCAGTACGCGTCGTTCGCGCTCAGCGCGCTCTGCTGGAGGACGCCCTCCCGCAGCAGCCGGCCCGCGAGCAGGACGAGCCGCTCGGCGTCCGGCAGCGACGCGGCGCCGACGAGCTGCGCGATCGAGTCGAGCCGGTCCGCCTCGGCGAGCAGCGTCAGCGCCCGGCCGCGCCGCTCGCTCCAGTGCGCGTCGCGCTGGAGGAAGTGCCAGCCGGCGACGGCGTCGGCGTCGCGCGAGGACGAGTCGCGCCAGCTCACGGCCGGGTAGTGCCGCGCGTAGGCGAGCTCGCGGTCGAGCGACCACGTACAGCGGGTGAAGCGCCGCGTGTGCGCGCTCACCGGCTCCGTCTGGTCGCCGCCGGGCGGCGAGACCGCGCCGAGGATCGTCACCGAGGCCTCGGCGCCGCCGAGCGTGCGCACGGCGCCGGCGCGCTCGTAGAACGCGGCGAGCGCGGACGCGAGCCCGGCGGGATAGCCCTCCTCCGCCGGCAGCTGGCCGGTGCGCGACGCGACCTCGCGCAAGGCCTCGGCCCAGCGCGATGTCGAGTCGGCGATGAGGACGACGCGGTAGCCCATGTCGCGGAAGAACTCGGCGACGGTGACGCCCGTGTGGATGCTCGCCTCGCGCGCGAGCACCGGCATGTTCGACGTGTTCGCGAGCAGGATCGTCCGCTCCATCAGCGGCCGGCCGGTGCGCGGGTCCTCGAGCCTCGGCAGCTCCTCGAGCACGTCGGCCATCTCGTTGCCGCGCTCGCCGCAGCCGACGTAGACGATCACGTCCGCGTCGCAGTGCTTCGCGATCTGCTGGAGGAGGACCGTCTTGCCGGTGCCGAAGCCTCCGGGCACGGCCGCGGTGCTGCCGAGCGCGATCGGGAAGAACAGGTCGAGCACGCGCTGTCCCGTCGTCAGCGGCGCGCCGAGGTGGAGCCGCTCCGCGACGGGGCGCGGCCGCCGGACCGGCCAGCGGTGCGCGAGCCGGAGCTCGCGGCCGCCGACGCGCGCGACCGTGTCCTCGACCGTCAGCTCGCCGGCGGGCGCGAGCCACTCGAGCTCGCCGCCGGCGTCCGGCGGGACGAGGACGCGGTGCTCGATCGCCTCGGTCTCGCGCACCGTTCCGAGGAGCGCCCCGGCGGAGAGCTCGCCGGAGACGGGCGCCGGCGCGAACTCCCAGCGCCGCCCGTGCGGCAGCGTCTCCAGCCGCTCGCCGTGCGCGATCCAGTCTCCTGCGCCGTCGAGCCGGCGGAGCATCCCGTCGAAGACGCCGCCGAGCAGGCCGGGGCCGAGCTCGGCGCCGAGCGGCGCGCCGCTCGCGACGACGGGCTCGCCCGGCCGCAGCCCGCCCGTGTACTCGTAGACCTGCACGGTCGCCGCGTCCCCGTGGAGCGCGATCACCTCTCCCGGCAGCCGTGCCTCGCCCACCTCGACGAGCTCGAGCATCGACACGTCGGCGTCCGCCACCTCGACGACGGGCCCGTTCACGCGCGCGATCCGCGCGGCGCTCGCTCCCCGGCCGACGCTCATTGCCAGAGCACCTCGGTGCGCGCGCCGAGCCGCTCGAGCGCGCGGTCGACGAGGGTCGGCAGCGTGTAGTCGACGGAGCGCCCGTTGCTCCAGGCGCGGACGCCGCCGAGCCCGACGGGATCGACGTCGAGGCGAGCGCCGTCGCCGAGCTGCCGGCGGGCGGCGTCGCCCAGCTCCTCCAGCAGCGCCGCGTAGCCGTTCTCGCCGCGGAGCGCGTACGCCTCCTCGCCGGCGCGGCGGCAGAGCTCGTCGTACAGCCGCCGCTCGGCCGCGAGCACGAGCGCGCGGGCGGTCCGGCGCGCCGTCGCCTCGTCGTGCGCCCCCTCGATCGCGGCCGCGGCCGCACCGTCCGCGCGCGCCTGCCGCACGAGCGCGGAGCCCTCCTCCCGCGCTGCGGCGATTCGCGCGTCGGCGCGCCGGTCGGCGTCCGCGAGCGTCGCCTCCGCGTCGGCGCGGGCCTGCGCGAGCGTCGCGTCGCGGAGCGGGCCGAGGTTCTCGGCGAGCACCGTCATTCGGGCAGCACCGCCCACAGGACTTCCGGCCGCTCGTCGAGACGCGCCGCGAGCGCCGGATACGACTCCGAGTCGAGCACGACGAGCGCGACGTCGTCGGCGAGCGCCTCCCAGGCCGCCGCCGCGTCGGCGGCGCCTGCCGCGTGCACGATCTCGACGCCGGCGAGCGCGAAGCCGCCGAGCCGCCGCTCGTCCCCGATCGCGACGACCCGGGTCATGCCTTCCCGATCAGCATGATCGCGACCACGAGCCCGTAGATCGCGATCCCCTCCGCGAGGCCGACGAACACCATCGCGCGGCCGAACATGTCGGGCTTCTCGCTGATCGCGGCGAGCGCGGCGGAGCCGGTGTACGAGACGCCGATGCCGGCGCCGATGCTCGACCCGGCGACGGCGATGCCCGCACCGAGCAGCGCGCTGCTCGACTTCCCAGAGCTCGACCCGGTCGCGGCGACCGCGTCGGCGGCGCCGAGCAGCACCGCCGCGAACAGCCCGAGCGCGCCGAGCAGGATCAGTCCGTTGAGCACGAGCAGGCGGCGTAGGCCGTGCTGCGGCGCCCGCCGCAAGATCCACACGGTCGCAGCCGCGACCGCCGCGATCAGCGGCAGGCCCCAGACGAACGAGGCGATCACGTCTCCTCCTTTTCGGAAGCCAGCGGGACGTGCCAGGGGGCGAACGGACGGCCCTCCCCGGCGAAGATGCGCGAGAACAGCTCGTAGTACTCGAGCCGCAGCGCCTGGATCGACGCGACGAGCGCCTCGAGCGCGAACGCGACGAGGTTCCCGCCGAAGAAGACGAGGACGGCCAGCACGGTGCCGACGGCGCCGCCCCAGAGCGCGGTCGCCGCCGCCCAGACGATCGCGCCGAGCGCGGCGTGCATCAGCCCGAAGGCGGCGAGCCGCGTGAACGAGACCGCGCTCGCGCCGACGCGGACGACGGAGTCGACGACGCCGATCGACGCCTCGACGCCGGCGAGCGCGCCGCGGCCGGACTCGACGAGGTGGCCGACCGCGAGCAGGACGATCCCGCTCGCGACGACGGCGCCGCCCGCGACCAGGACCGGCGTCGCGTCGAAGTACCAGCCGGCGGCGAGGATCGCCCCGCCGAGGAAGACGCAGGTCCCCGCGATCCCCGACGGCGCGACGAGCGCCGCCGCGGCACCGTCCTCGCGCCAGCGGTTCACCGTCCCGAACGCGTAGCTCTGCGCGAGCAGGAGCGCGCCGATCGCGACGGCGGCGGCGAGCAGCGGCAGCGGCCGGTCGACCGGGTTGAGCCAGACAACGGGGACCGCGCCGGTCGGGCCGAAGAACTCGCCGTAGAGGAGCCCGAAGAACGCGGCCGAGAGGCCGGCGGCGAACGGCAGCGGCCAGAGCGGCTGGAAACGGGCGAAGCGCCCGCGGCGCGCGCGGCGGAGCAGGAGCGCGAGCCCGGCGACGATCAGCCCGTGGCCGAGGTCGCCGAACATCATCCCGAACATGAGGACGAACGAGACGGTGGCGAACAGCGTCGGGTCCATGTCCGCGTAGTGCGCCGAGCCGTACGTCTCGACGAGCGGCCGGAACGGCCGCGCCACCGGCTTGCGCGCGATCAGCGTCGGCGGCTCGATCCAGGAGGGCCGGTCGAGCTCGACCGCGACGGCGCCGCTCGCGGCGAGCCGCTCGCCGAGCGGCTGGAGCTCCGCGCTCGGTGTCCAGCCGACGAGCGCGGCGAAGCTCCCGTGGCGGACCGCGGCCTCCGCGCGGCGCTCGAGCTCGACCTCGCCGGCGAGGAGGTCGGCGGCGCCGCGCCGCTCCAGCCGGGCGACGTCGGGGGCGACGGGCGCGAGTCGCGGCTGCGGCGCTGCGCCGGACCCGCCGGCGTGCTCGACGCGCCGCAGCGCCTCGACCGTCTCGCCGCTCGCGGTCGGCAGCGGCCCGGCGAGCTCGACGACGCCCGCGTCGGCGACGGCGACGAGCGCCTCGCGCAACCGCAGCGCCGGTGCGACGACGGCGACGCGGCTCATTCGCGCGGGGACGGAGAGCGTGTGCTCACGCTGCGGCATCGAAGGCCTCCTCCGCCCCCGGCAGCCCGCGGCGGGCGGCCGCCTCGAGCGCGGCCGCGGTCCGGTGCGCGTCCGCCGCGAGCAGCGCGACCGCTCCGACGACGACGCCGCGGCCCGCGACCGAGCCGTGCACGAGCAGCTCCGCGTCGGCCTCGACCTGTCGCCACCACGCGCCCTCGGCGCGCCAGAGGTCGCCCGGCGTCTCGACCCCGGCGAGCGCCCACGCCGCCGCCGGCGGGAGCGTCGCCGCGAAGCGCGCGAACGTCGGCGCGGTCCGCCAGTCGCGGCCGAGGAACGGCAGCTCCGGCACCGGGAGCAGGTCGACGGGGACGCCGGCGACGTACAGCTCACGCGCGAGCAGGAGCGCAGCCGCCCCCGCCGCCCAGCGCCGCGCATCCGCGGTCTCGGCCTCGACGCGGCGCGCCCACGCGAGCCGCAGCCCGAGGCCGAGTTGCGCCGGCGTGAGACCGTCCGGGTCGCCCCAGGCCGTCGCGGCGAGGGCGCGGCGCAGCTCCTCGACGCTCTGCGCCTCGGCGGCGCGCGGCCACGCGACCGCGAGCGCGCCGAGCTCGAACGGACGCCGCAGCTCGGCGCCGGTGAGGTACGCGATCCGGTCCTCGACGTTCACGAGCTCGTACCACGCGGCGAGCACGCGGAGCAGGCCGAGCGCCTCGCCGGGCAGCCAGCCCGCGAGCACGCGGAGGTTGAGGAGCGTCGTCGCCGCGACCGCGCGCTGCGCGCCGGCGAGCCCGAGCTCGAGGCTCACCTCGCGCCCGTACGGCGTCCGCCCGAGCGCAGCCACCGCGGCGGAGAGCGACGGGGACGCGGCCAGCCGGCGCGCGCCCTCCGGCCCGAGCCGCCGCTCCGACGCGAGCAGCTGCGCGCGGACACTTCCGGCGATCCATCCGCTCATGCGCGCCTCCCGGCGATCGACGCGACCACCTCGGCGGCGAGCGCCGGGATCCGCTCCCGGCCGGCTCCGAGGATCCGCGCCGCGTCCTCCCGGGCCGCTGCCTCGATCGCGTGCGCCTCCCGCGTCGCCGCGTCGCGCCGCTCGGCCTCGGCGCGCGCCCGCTCCGCCTCCGCGCGCCTCCGGGCGCGCGCGAGCACCCGCTCCGCGTCGGCCGCGGCGACGGCCAGCCGCCGCTCTGCCTCGGCCGCCGCCGCCGCGCGGATCTCGAGCGCCTCGGCCTCGATCACGTCGAGCGCGGCGAACACGGGCATCAGCTCCGCCTCGACCGTGTCGCCCGCGGCGGCAGGTACCGCAGCGGCGCGGCGAAAGCGCTCTAGGACACTGCCGACGGGCCTCACGGGAAGCGACCTCCGGGTGTGTCATCAGCGTGGAGCGGGCGCCGGGCCGCACGCATCCGGGCCGTCGCCGATCCGGATACGGGGTTTCCGAAGCACGAACGAGCAGAGTCCACGGTTGGGCGGCGCGCCGCCGGGCGGAGACTTGCGTCGAAGCGAATGACCGCGGTCGGCAGCACCCCGTACGGCTGGTTCGACGAGACGGCGCGCGAGTACGTCGTCACGCGCCCGGACACGCCGACTCCGTGGCTCAACTACCTCGGCGAGGGCGGCTTCGGCGGCATCGTCTCGAACACCGGCGGCGGCTACTCGTTCGACCGCGACCCGCGCAACCGCCGCGTCAGCCGCTACCGCTACAACGCGATCCCGGCCGACCAGCCCGGCCGCTACGTCTATCTCCGGGACCTGGAGAGCGGCGTGTCCTGGAGCCCGACGTGGCAGCCGGTGCGCCGGCCGCTCGACGCGTACGAGTGCCGGCACGGCGCCGGGTACACGCGGATCTCGGGCGAGTGCGACGGGATCGCGGCCGAGCTCCTCTACTTCGTCCCGCCGGGCGCGCCGTGCGAGCTGTGGCGGCTCCGCGTCCGCAACACCGGCGCCCGGCCGCGCCGCCTTCGCAGCTTCAGCTACGTCGAGTTGAGCTACGCGGACGCTGTCGCCGACCAGCAGAACCTCGACTGGGCGCAGCACATCGTCCGCACGCGCTACGAGGACGGGACGCTCCTCGCCGGCACGGCGTTCCGTCCCGAGACGACGTTCTTCTCGTCGAACGCCGAGCCCGTCGGGTTCGACGCCGACCGCGAGCGGTTCGTCGGCCGCTGCCGCGACCTCGCGAATCCGGTCGTCGTCGAGCTCGGCGAGCCGTCGAACGAGGAGTCGCCGCGCGGGAACGGGATCGGCTCGCTCTGCCACGAGCTCGAGCTCGCGCCGGGCGAGGAGACGGAGATCGTCTACGTGCTCGGAATCGCCGACGACGCGGACGAGGTGGCGCGCGCCGTCGCCGCGTACCGCGACCCCGCGGCGGTCGACGCCGCGTTCGCGGAGCTGCGCGCCGGCTGGGACGCGTACCTCTCCCGCTTCGTCGTCGCGACGCCCGATCCGGCGTTCGACGCGATGGTCGACGTCTGGAACCAGGTCCAGTGCCGGACGACGCTGCACTGGTCGCGGTTCGCGTCGGGCTACGAGACGGGGCTCGGCCGCGGAATGGGCACGCGCGACTCGGCGCAGGACACGCTCGGGACGATGCACGCGGCGCCGGAGCGGGCGCGCGAGACGCTGACGCGCCTGTGGCGGCTCCAGTTCCTCGACGGCCACGTCTGGCACCAGTTCTTCCCGCTCACCGGCGAGGGCTCGCCGGGCCTCGCGGCGGAGCGGCCCGAGTGGCCGCAGTGGTTCTGCGACGACCACCTCTGGCTCGTGATCGCCGTCTGCGCGTACCTCCGCGAGACCGGCGACCTCGCGTACCTCGACGAGCGCGTCCCGTACGAGGACGGAGCGGACGAGACCGTCTGGGAGCACATGCTGCGGGCGGTCGAGTTCACGCGCGCGCACCGCGGCCCGCACGGGCTGCCGCGCACGGGCTTCGCCGACTGGGACGACACGCTCAACCTCGACCACGGCTCCGGCAAGGCCGAGTCGGTGTGGTGCGCGATGCAGTACTGTCGCGCGCTCCTCGACCTCGCCGAGCTCGCCGACGAGCTCGCCCGCGCGGGAGCTTCGGAGCGCTTCCGCGCGCTCGCCCGCGAGACGACTGCCGCCGTCGAGGAGCACTGTTGGGACGGCGCGTGGTACGCGCGCGCGTTCGACGACGACGGCCGGCCGGTCGGCGTCGCCTCCGAGGAGCGTCACCGGATCAACATGAATCCGCAGACGTGGTGCGTGATCGGCGAGACGGCGCCGCGCGGCCGCGCCGAGCAGGCGCTCCGCTCGATGGAGGAGCAGCTCGGGACCGAGCTCGGGATCGCGCTGCTCGATCCGCCGTACGACGGCGGCGACGAGCGCGTCGGCGGCACCTCGACGTATCCGCCGGGCGCGAAGGAGAACGGCGGCATCTTCTGCCACGCGAACGCCTGGGCGGTGGTCGCGGCCGCGATGCTCGGCCGGGGCGACCGCGCGTACGACTGGTACCGCCGCATCCTGCCGCTGCTGCGCGCCGACTCCGACCGCTATCTCGTCGAGCCGTACGTCTACTGCCAGAACGTCTGCGGGCCGGCGCATCCGCAGTTCGGCCTGGGCCGCAACGCGTGGCTGACGGGAACGGCGGCATGGACGTACGTCGCGGCGACACAGTGGATCCTCGGGATCCGTCCGACGTACCGCGGCCTGCGGATCGCGCCGGCGCTGCCGAGCGGCTGGGACGGGTTCACGGCGCGGCGACTGTTCCGCGGCGTCCTCCACGAGATCGCGGTCGAGCGCGCCGGACCGGGCAACGCGGTCTCGCTCGAGGTGGACGGCGTCCCCGTCGACGGCGACGTCGTCCCGCTCCCGACGCCGGGGCGCGAGCGCGTGACGGTGCGGGTCTCTATCGGCTCGTCGTGACGCGGCCGTCGCCGGGACGGACGACTCCCGCGTCGTAGGCGACGATCACCGCCTGGACGCGGTCGCGCACGCCGAGCTTGCGGAGGATGCTCGAGACGTGCGTCTTCACCGTCGTCTCGCCGACGACGAGCCGCTCGGCGATCTCGGCGTTCGACAGCCCCGACGCGAGCAGGCGCAGGATCTCCCGCTCGCGCACGGTCAGCCCGGCCACCGCCTCCGCGGCCGAGCCGGATTCGCGCTCGTCGGCGAACCGCTCCAGCAGCCGGCGCGTGACCGTCGGCCCGAGCAGCGCGTTGCCGCCGGCGACGAGCCGGATCGCGTCCACGAGGTCGCCCGGGCGGACGTCCTTCAGCAGGAAGCCGCTCGCGCCCGCGCGCACCGCGGCGTACACGTACTCGTCGAGGTCGAACGTCGTCAGCACGAGGATGCGCGCGGCCGCACCCGCGGCGACGATGCGGCGCGTCGCCTCGATCCCGTCGAGGCCCGGCATGCGCACGTCCATGAGCACGACGTCGGGCTCGAGCTCGAGCGTCAGCCGCACCGCCTGCTCGCCGTCCTCCGCCTCGCCGACCACCTCGAGATCGGGCCGCGTCTCGACGACGAGGCGGAAGCCGCTGCGGACGAGTGCCTGGTCGTCTGCGATGAGGACGCGGATCACGTTCAGACCGGGATCTGCGCGGTCACGACATAGCCGCCTTCCGGGCCGGGGCCGCTCGCGACGCGGCCGCCGAGCATCGCCACGCGCTCGCGCATCCCGATCAGGCCGCTGCCGCCGTTCGCGGCGGCGGTGCCCTTCCCGTCGTCGCGGATCTCGAGCCCGAGCTCGTCGCCGTAGCGGACGCGCACGGTCGCGTGCGCCGCATCCGCGTGCTTGAGCGTGTTCGTCAGCGCCTCCTGGACGATCCGGTACGCCGACAGATCGACGGCGGCCGGCAGCGGCCGCGCGGAGCCCTCGACCTCGACCTCGACGTCGAGGCCCGTCGCGCGCACCTGCTCGACGAGCCGGTCGAGCCGCGCCAGCCCCGGCTGCGGCTCGTACTCGACGCCGTCCTGGAGGATCCCGAGCACGCGGCGGAGATCGCCGAGCGCCGCGCGCGCCGCCTGCTCGATCGCCCGGATCGGCTCGCGCGCGCGGCGCGGGTCGACCTCGAACACGTCGTCGGCGGCAGCCGCCTGGACGACGATGACGCTGAGCGCGTGCGCGACGACGTCGTGCAGCTCGCGGGCGATGCGCGACTGCTCCTCGGCGGCGACGCGGCGCGCCTCCGTCTCGCGCTCCCGCTCGAGCCGCCTCGCCTTCTCCTCGATCTCGTGGACGTACGCGCGCCGCGAGCGGACGCTGTCGCCGAGCAGCCACGCGGCGACGAGGAAGACGACCCTCGCCGCCGAGTCGCCGAACGCGGAGCCGCTCACGGCGAGCACGGCCGCGGTCGCGACGATGGAGGCGACGGACACCGCCACCGCCGCCCGCGTGCGCGAGCTCGCGGCGAGCGTGTAGAGCGCGACCGCGAGCTGGAACGGGAACAGCCAGTAGTCGAAGGCGACGATCGCGATGGCGGCCGCCGTGACCACGGCGACGACGGCGAGCGGCCACCGGCGCCGCCAGAGGAGCGGCACGGTCTCCAGCATCCCCAGGGCGAGCGCGGCCGCCGGCTCCCCGCGGTTCAGCGAGGTGGCGATCGTCAGCGCGAGCAGCACGCCGACGAGGCCGATGTCGACGAGGCGCGGGTGCCGATGCAGCCAGTTCCAGATCATCGGCTCACGCGCGGAACGGTAGCGCTACGTGTCGCGCCGCACGAGCAGCACCGCGGCGATCGCGATCGCGAGCGCGGTGTAGCCGCAGAACAGCGCGAACCCGGGTCCCGGCGCGAGGTCGTGCGGTCCGTGCGTCAGCGAGAAGACGTCGCGGCCCGCCGCGTCCGGGAGATACGGAGAGATCGCGTTGTTCCAGCTCGTCGGCAGGATGTTCATCAGCGGCGGGATGACGAAGAAGATCGCCGCGAAGGTCGCGATCCCGCCGGCGGTGTTGCGGACGATCGCGCCGACCGCCATCGCGAACATGCCGAGGACGACGAGGTAGAGCGCGCCGCCGAGCACCGACCGGAGCACGCCGGGATGCGTGAGCGAGATCTGGAGGATGTGGTGCTGCGCGAGGATCCTCTGGCTCCCCCAGAACGCGATCAGCACCGAGGGCACCGCGAGCGCGAGGACGACGAGCGCGTAGACGCCGAGCTTCGCCCACAGGACCGGCAGCCGCTTCGGGACGGCCGTGAAGCTCGCGCGGATCATCCCGGTCGAGTACTCGCCGGTGATGATCAGCACGCCGAGCACGGCGATCGCGAGCTGCGAGAGGTTGACGCCGGCGAGCGCGATGTCGAGCGGCTGGCGGTTCGCGCGGTCCTGCGGGCTCATGTGCGCCCAGTGCGTGCCGACGATCGTCGCGAACAGGAGCGGCAGCCCGATCGTCAGGATCACCGCGACGGCGAGCGACCACCGCGTCGAGCGGAGCGAGTGGAGCTTCGTCCACTCCGACGCGGCGACCCGCGCCTGCGTCACCTTGCCGGTCGCGGCGAGCCGCGGGACGGAGATGACGCTCACGACGTTGCTGCTCACGCGCGCCCCTCGCCGGCGTCGGCTCCCGCCGGGCGGAGCCCGGCTCCGCCGCCGCCTGACGACGCTGCGTGCACCCGACTCTCCGGGCCCGTACGTCCGTACTGTGCCCTCCGGCCGTGCGCCCGCAGCGCCGCCCGAAGAGCACGCGTGCATCCCGACGTCGACACGGAGCGTCTCACGCGGCGCCTTCCTCGGCGGCGACCTCGCCGGCCTTGAACTCGACGTCCTCGCGCGTCAGCTCCATGAACGCCTCCTCGAGCGACGCCTGCATCGGCGTCAGCTCGTGCAGGACGATGCCGTGGGCGGCGGCGGTCTCGCCGATCTGCTGCGCGGACAGCCCGCTGATCTCGAGCACGCCCGGCTCACCGCTCTCGACGGAGACATCGGGGCCGGCGACGAGCTCGCGCAGCCGCAGCGCCTGCGGCGAGCGCACGCGCACGAGCCCGCCCGACGCGCGCTGGACGAACTCGTCGACGCTCGTGTCGGCGATGAGGCGGCCCCGCCCGATCACGATCAGGTGGTCGGCGGTGAGCGCCATCTCGCTCATCAGGTGCGACGAGACGAAGACGGTGCGCCCCTCGGCCGCGAGCGACTTCAGCAGGTTGCGGATCCAGTGGATGCCCTCCGGGTCGAGCCCGTTCGAGGGCTCGTCGAGGAGCAGCGTGGCGGGGTCGCCGAGCAGCGCCGTCGCGATCCCCAGCCGCTGGCCCATGCCGAGCGAGAACTGCCCCGCGCGCTTGCGCGCGACCTCGTGCAGCCCGACGAGGTCGACGAGCTCGTTCACGCGGTGCTTGCCGATGCCGTGCGTCTGCGCGAGCGCGAGCAGGTGGTTGTACGCCGAGCGGCCCGTGTGCACGGAGCGCGCCTCGAGCAGGGCGCCGACCTCGTGCAGCGGCGCCGGGAAGTCGCGGTAGTGCTTCCCGTCGAGCGTCACCGTGCCGGCGGTCGGCGCGTCGAGCCCGAGGATCAGCCGCATCGTCGTCGACTTGCCCGAGCCGTTCGGGCCGAGGAAGCCGGTGACGACGCCGGGGCGGACGTCGAAGTCGAGCCCGTCGACGGCGCGCTTCTCGCCGTAGTCCTTCGTCAGCCCGCGCGCCTCGATCACGCTTCGAGGCTAGCTGCGCGGCGCCCCGGGCGCCTCGGTCGCGGGGACGAACCGGCATCCTCCGGAAGAAGGAGCTACGGGCCGTTGACCCGGAGCGGCCGGCGTACTTCAATGAGGCCCTTGCGTCGCCTGATCGCGCCTGCGGCCGTCGCGGCCGTCCTCGCCGCCGCGTCGGCGACCGCCGCCACGAGCCCGATCAAGGTCGTGCCCGCGATCCCGGGCGCGACGACGTTCGCGTGCACCGGCGCGCCGACGAAGCTGTTCGACAACACGAACGGGCAGGGCGTCGGGAACGGCGGCAAGCCCGCGACGTTCTCGACCGGCAAGAAGACGTTCTGCGTCTCGTCGATCGCGACGTACCACTGGAACAACGGCCAGGGCGCGACGGCCGGGTCGATCGGGCTGAAGGTCGTGTCGGGACTCGGCGGCAAGGGCAACGTCCTCGGCCCGCTCGCGGCGGCGGGCAGCGCCGGACAGGGCGGCGCGCCGGACGTGAACTGGACGGCGACGGCGTCGCAGCCGGTCGTGATCAACGGCAGCTACGCGTGCGTCGACTCGGACCCGGCGACCTGGTCGCAGAACGGCGCGACCCGCGGGCAGGGCTTCTGCACCGTCGACGTCACGAACGCGGTGCCGACGAAGCCGGCAACGCCGGCCAAGCCGACGTACGCCTGCATCGGCTCCCAGGTGAAGCTGTTCGACAACTCGAACGGCGGCGGCGTGCAGAACGGCGGCAAGCTGCCGAGCTTCACGACCTACGGGACGATCGGCGTCACCGCCTGGTGCCTGAACTCGATCACGACGTACCACTGGAACAACGGCCAGGGCGCGAAGCCCGGGACGATCGGGCTCGGGCCGCTGAGCTTCGGCGCGATCGTCAACCCGGTGCCGCCGAAGCAGGCGACGGGCAGTGCCGGCGCGAACGGCGCGGCGAACGAGAACTGGACCGTCGACTACTCGACGACGAACCCGACGATCATCAGCGGCGCGTACACGTGCAAGGACTCCGACCCGGCCACGTGGGCGCAGAACCAGCAGTCGGGCGGCAAGGGCTTCTGCACCGTCTACGCGACGCCCGCGTACGTGAGCAACTTCACGCTGCCGTCGGGACTGCACGTCTCGCAGCCTGCGCCGCCCGCCGCGTCGCCGCCGCCCTCGAGCACGACGACGTCGACCGCGCACATCAAGTGCTTCACGGGGACGCTGTCGACGATGCTCCTCTACCCGATCAACGTCCCGTCCGATACCTGGGGACTGCTGCTCCTCCAGTGCGGGATCAAGCAGGGCGACGGCTTCCAGGGACGGCTGACGCCGACGTCGATGTTCGTGATCCCGCGCGGCTGCGGCCCGTTCTGGACGTTCCCGTTCGCGTCGGGCAACCCGCCGCCGCCGGTGTTCATCCAGTACACCGGGCAGCCGAACGCGCCGTGCAGCACGGCGAAGGAGTACATCCCGTTCAAGGTGCGGAACAACTGGCGGATCGACATCCAGGCGCGCGACGCGGTGACGCAGGCGCCGCTGCGCCCCGCCGGCTACGGCGTCTACATCCACTACCCGGGTGGAGACGTCCAGGCGCAGAACACCTGGAACGTCAAGTAACGCGGGCGAAGCGCGCCGTGAAGTGGCGGAGCGCCGGCGGCTCCTCGACGATGCGCAGGCCGCGCAGCTCGTCGCGGCGCGCGGCGACGTCGGTGCAGACCTCGATCACGTAGTCGACGTGGCTCTGCGTGTACGTGCGCCGCGGGATCGCGAGCCGCACGAGGTCCATCGCGGCGGGATGCTCGCTCCCGTCGGGATGCCGGCCGAACATGACCGTGCCGATCTCGCAGCCACGGACGCCGCCGGCGCGGTAGAGCTCGACCGCGAGCGCCTGGCCCGGGTACTCGAGCGGCGGGACCTGCGGCAGCAGCGCCCGCGCGTCGAGGTACACGGCGTGGCCGCCGATCGGGCGCACGACCGGGACGCCCTCGCGCGTCAGCGCGTCGCCGAGATACGCGGTCGAGCGGATGCGGTAGCGGAGGTAGTCGTGGTCGACGGCCTCGCGCAGCCCCTGCGCGATCGCCTCGAGGTCCCGCCCGGCGAGCCCGCCGTACGTCGGGAACCCCTCCGTCAGGACGAGCAGCGTCCGGCACCGCTCCGCGAGCGCGTCGTCGTTGCACGCGAGCCAGCCGCCGATGTTCGCGAGCGGGTCCTTCTTCGCGCTCATCGTCATCCCGTCGGCGAGCGACGCGAGCTCGCGCACGATCTCGGCGACGGCGCGTCCACCCTGCCCCTCCTCCCGCTCGCGGACGAACCACGCGTTCTCGGCGAAGCGGCACGCGTCGAGGAACAGCGGCACGCCGTGCCGGTCGCACGCCGCGCGCACGGCGCGCAGGTTCGCGAGCGAGACGGGCTGGCCGCCGCCGGAGTTGTTCGTGATCGTGACGAAGACCGCGGGAACGTCGGCGGCGCGCTCGGCGAGCAGCCGCTCGAGCGCGTCGACGTCCATGTTCCCCTTGAACGGATGCTCGACCGACGGCTCGAGCGCCTCGGGGATCGGCAGGTCGACCGCCTCGGCGCCGGTGAACTCGACGTTCGCGCGCGTCGTGTCGAAATGCGTGTTGTTCGGGACGATCTTTCCGGCGCCGCCGATCGCGGTGAACAGGATCTTCTCCGCGGCGCGACCCTGGTGCGTCGGGATGACGTGGCGGAACGGGAACAGCTCCTGCACCGCCTCGAGGAAGACGTACCACGACGGCGAGCCGGCGTAGCTCTCGTCGCCGTGCTGGATCGCCGCCCACTGGTCGCGCGACATCGCGCCCGTGCCCGAGTCCGTGAGCAGGT
Organism: Gaiellaceae bacterium; assembly: GCA_035541175.1. GTDB lineage: Bacteria > Actinomycetota > Thermoleophilia > Gaiellales > Gaiellaceae > Palsa-739. Next base: position 8,053 of record DATKNT010000191.1, on the reverse strand, counting down.
CGACGAGCACGTCGTCCGCGTGCAGCCCGAACAGGTTGAGCCCCGCCGCCTCGATCGCCTCGCGCCGGTGCTCCGGCGTCGTCAGCCGCAGCGGCTCGACCGAGTGGATCCGGAACGGCTCGATGATCGTCCGGTACGCCACCGCCGCAGTGTCGTCGGGGGCGGGCGCGGCGCAATCGGGGAGTCCGCGGATACCGTCCGCGGCATGCCGCTGCGCAACCGCGTCACCCCGCTCGGCGAGATCGTCGCCGATCCGGCGCGCGGGCTCGTGTACGGGAACCGCGGCTGCCTCCACGACGAGCGCGGCGAGATCCGGCGCGGCTTCGCCGTGAAGCGCTGGATCGCGTGCCGGCTCGAGTTCCGCGGCCGCCGCCGCTCGCCGCTCGTGCAGCCCGGGCGCTACACGGGCCTGTTCTTCCTCGACGAGGCGACGGCGATGGCGGCCGGCCACCGCGCCTGCGCGGAGTGCCGCCGCGCCGACTACGTGCGCCTGCAGGAGGTCCTCGGCCCGGCGGGCGCCGACGCCCTCGACGAGCAACTCCACGCCGAGCGGCTCGTCGACGGCGGACGGCGGCTCCACGACGTGGAGCTCGACGACCTCCCGGACGGCGCCTTCGTCCTCCGCGGCGGCGAGCCGTGGCTCGTGCTCGGCGCGCAGCTGCTGCGCTGGACGCCGAGCGGCTACCGCGAGCGCGTCGCGCGCCCCGTGCGGGCGCAGGCGCAGGCGATCACGCCGCCGGCGCTCGTCGCCGTGCTCCGCGCCGGCTGGGACCCGCTCGTGCCGCTGCTGCATCCGTCGTCGCGGTGATGGCAGCATGCGGGCATGGCGACGATGAAGGACCTCGACAGGCTCGCGCTCGCGATGCCGGGCGTCGAGAAGACCGTGTCCGACGACGGTCGCCCGACGTACTCCGCCCACGGGAAGTACTTCTGCTTCCACCGCACGCGCCGGCCCGACGCCGTCGACCCGGACACGGGCGAGCGCCTCGACGACGTGCTCGTCTTCCGCGTCGAGGGCGAGGACGTGAAGGAGCTGCTGCTCGCCGACGACCGCGGCGTCTACTTCACGACGCCGCACTGGAACGGCTATCCCGCCGTGCTCGTCCGCATCCCGAGCCTCGCGCGCATCGACCGCGACGAGCTGCGCGACCTCGTCGTCGACGCGTGGCTGACCCGCGCGCAGAAGCGCGAGGCGAAGGCATGGCTCGCCGAGCACGGCGAGCTCTAGCTAGAGCGCGCCCGCGAGACCCTTCAGCGTGTCGGCCTGGCCCTGCGTCAGCCAGCCGGGCTTGACGAGCGCCTGCACCGCGTCCTGGTAGGCGGCGATGAACTGCGCGCTCTGCGCGGGCTTGAGCTTCGGCCCGAGGTTCGTCAGCACCGTGCACGCGCCCTTGACGAGCGCGTCGACCGCGGCCCGCGCGATGCCGCGCAGCGCCTGGACCTTCGCCGAGCCGTCGACGAACTGCGTCGTCAGCGTGCACAGGCTCGCGGAGGTGACGGTAACGGTGAAGCTCGACGAGGCCGAGGCGCCGTTGCCCGCGTTGTCGGTCGCGGTCGCCGAGACCGGGTGGCCGCCGGCGCCGAAGCTCCACGCCGGCCCGCTCGCGAGCGGCGAGCCGCAGCTGCTCCCCGCGAGGCCGGAAAGCGCGTCCGAGGCGGCGCACGTCACGCTCACCGTGTCGAGCAGCCCGTAGGACGTGTCGCCCGCGAACGAGATCGACGGCGGCGTCTTGTCGATCTGGATCCCGGAGAAGGTCGCCGACGAGGTCGCGCCCGAGTTGTCCGCGCACGTGCCGGTCACCGACTGGCCCGCGCCCTCGGTCGAGACCGTCCGGTCGGCGGTGACGCTCGCGACGCCGGTGCCGCTGTGGTCGACGCAGTCGAAGTGGACGACGACGTCGTGGTTCGTCCACGTGCCGCCGGTGTACGCACTCCCGTTCGTCGTCGCGCTCGCCGTGATCGTCGGCGGCGCCGGCAGCGACAGCGTGAACGTGTCGACCAGCGACTTGCGCAGGCCGAGCGGCAGGTCCTTCGCCTCGACCGGCGGGTTGTCGTCGTAGTAGTTCCAGTCCCCCGTGTCCATCAGCAGCTGCACCGACGCGCCGTTCGCGAGCGGATCCGGGATCGACGGAATCCCCTCCCACGCGCCCGTCAGGAACGACGGCAGCGTCGTCCCGAGCCGCGCCGGCCGGTGCGCCGGGTTGCCGTCCCAGCTGTAGAGGAACTCGTCGCCGCCCTCCTGGTACGAGCCGGCGATGACGAGGTACTGCCCGTCGGCGTTCCGGCGCAGCTCACGGATCCCGTTGCCGTCGAGATCCCACAGCATCGGCGTCCCGAACGTCGCAGGCCCGCCGCCGGTGACGAGGCTCGTCAGGTTCGTCACCGGGACGACGAGCGCGAGGTGGCGGTCGCTCTGCGGCAGCAGCGGCGCGCGGAAGCCGAGGTACGCGGTGCCGTCGGCGGCGAACTCGAGCCCTTCGACGTTGAACCCGTTGATCTCCTTCGGGATCTGTCCCTCGGCGGCACCGTCGGCGAAGCCGAACTGGTTGCCGTTCGCCTCGTCCCAGGCGATCAGGTCGTTGCGGAGGTTCGTGTAGACACCGGCGAGCGTCAGCTCCGTCGAGGCGCCGGAGCCGGTGATCGTCGTCGCGAAGAGCGTCGAGCGCGCCGGCTTCACCGATCCGTCGGAGTTGTTCCCCATCGAGCCGGTCCAGTAGATCGTGTCGCCGTAGCGCGCGGCCGCTTCGATGTCGATCGACGACGCGCCGATCGTATTCGTGAAGTCCCACGTCTTCACAGGCCCGCCGGAGCGCGAGGTGTCGTACAGGCGCAGCACGTTGCTCTCGTCGTCGCCGACGACGACGTAGCCGCCGCCGACGTCGATCGCGGTCGACGCATCGGAGGCGCCGTCGAGGAAGTGGCTCGTCGCGTCGGGCTCGGGCGCGGAGGCGCCGTAGAGGAACTGGGCGGTCGTCGCGGGTGCGCCGGGCGCGGTCGCGGTCAGCGTGATGGTCGCGTAGCCGACGGCGCCCGCCGGCTGCACGGCGATCGCACGCGTCGCGCCGGTCCCGGAGATCGAGATTCCGCCGTCCGCGGCGACCGCCTGGTTCGACGAGGTCGCCGTCAGCTGGATCTGGTCGGCAGACACGGTGTCGTTCGCGACCGTCGCCGTCAGCGTCGGGTTGCCCGTGTCGCCGATCACGCCTCCCAGCGCGGTGTCGCTGAGCTGGATCGTCGAGGCCGGCGCCGGCGCGACCTGGTCCGACGGCGCGAACGCGATTCCCTTGTACGTCGTGTTCGCGGGAGCGGTCGCGAGCGTCGTGAACGAGCCCGAGATCGGCGCGTTCGACGCCGCCCCGTCCGCGAGCGCGTAGATCGCCGAGCCGTCCAGCGCGGTCGCGTACAGCTGGACGGCGCCGCCCTCGACGCGCCCGGTCAGGCCGCCGAGCTGCTTCGGCGCGGTCGCGGAGCCTTCCGCGTTCCAGCTCGTGCCGTCGAACCAGTACTTCTTGATCCCGGGCAGGTCGGCGACGTAGAGCGTGTTCGGGTCGGTGAAGACGAATCCGTACGAGTCGCTGCCGCTCGCCGTGACGAGCGCGGTCGCCGTCACCGGCGTCGTCGGGAGTCCGGTCCCCACTTTGTAGATCCCGGGAGGCGCGTTGTTGTTCGTGCTGAGGTAGAGCTGGCCGCCGGCGATGACGCCGACGCGCGCGTTCGTCACGTTCGAGCCGACCGCGGTGAGCGCGCTCGAGAACGCGTTGCCGAACGGCGCGTAGATGATCCCGCGCGGGTTGCCGCTCGAGCCGGCGCCCGTCACCCAGAAGTGCGTCCCGTCGTCGGTGACCGCGCCGCGCGGGTTGTTGCCGGTGAACGCGTTGAGGATCGTCGACGTGTCGACGCTCCCCGAGCCGTCGACGCGCGCGACGACCCGCGGCACCGACGACGTGAGCGAGTTCGCGATCGAGCCGCCGTTGGGGCCGGTCGTGCCCGGCGTCGCGTCGTAGCCGGCGAGGGTCAGGTACCGGCCGTCCGTCGAGAGGCTGAGCGCACCCTCCGACGTCGCGCTCCCGCTCAGCGCGAACGGGGCGTTCGAGCCGCTCGCCGCCGTCGGCAGCGGAATGGGCGCACCCGTCGTCCCCGCGCCGGTGCCGACGCCGAGCAGCGGCACGATCGAGACGGCCGTCGCCGCGTTCGTCAGCGCCGACGCGCCGGTGCCGACGCGGACGACGTCGAGCACGTCGGCCGCGCCGCCGGAGACCGCGGTGGACGTCTGCGCCGTCGCCCCGGCGAGAGCCGACGCCGCACACGCGGCCGCAACAGCGAGGAGAGCCCGCATCCCCATCCCGCGGCGACGCTAGACCGTTCGCGCTCCGATGCGGGTTCCAGGCTGGTGAACGTTCGGCCGGGATCCGGTGAACGGCGCGCTGCGCATCCGCGAACTGCCCGGGCGGGGCGGGCCCGCCGGCTCGGCGCCGGCGGGCCCGTCCGACTCACAGCGCGGCGATGTCCGCCTGGAGCTGCTTGATGTCGAAGCCCTCCGGGCTCTTGCCGGCCTTCAGATTCTCGGCGGAGATGTAGACCCACGCCTCCTCGCAGTACGTCTCGAAGAAGCGTTCGGTCATCTGCTGGAGCGCGCCCCAGGTGACCACGTCGATGTTGCCGCGCTTCGCGACGCCGGACACGTAGTGCCCGCCCTCGATCTTCGCGCCGGGGACGACGTCCCACGGCTCGCCGTTGTGGAACTGCTCCATCGCCGTGTTCGGGAACTTGATGCCGATCCCGACCACCTGGAACAGGTACATCGCGGTGTAGACCTGTTCGAGGTCCTTCTCGTCGAGGCGGATGTAGGCGCCGATCTTGTGGCGCTGCCCCTTCGAGTCGACGATCCCGGTGCTCCGCCGGTAGCCGAGGACCTTGCGGACGTCCGAGCCCCGGTCGGTCGGGTTGTCGTCGGGCGGGCCGGCGTTCGGGTCGAAGCCGGTCCCGGCCGAGTAGTCGCTCAGGACGTCCGCCGTCGTGAAGTGGGCCGGATGTCCCCCCTCCTTGCTCAGGAGCATCGTCTCGTGCGCCGGGCCGGCCCACGCACAGTCGCCCCATTCGTCGTTTCCCAGCATCCCCCACGCCCGGGCCCCGAACAGGGTCTCGTGGCCGAACTGCGCAGGCGGCTTCGGGAGCTTCGCCGGCACCACGTACCGCGCGAACACGAGGTCGCGCTGGTCGACGGTAGCCGGGAGCTTGCCAAGCTTCAGCCCTGGCATCTGTCCTCCTTCACTGACGGTCGGTTGGAGGCCGCGCGCCCGGGAGCCTACGCCACTGCGACAAGTCCGCAAGTGCGGCGCGCCGGAAACCGGATGCCCGTGCGGGCGCCCTTGGCTAGCGTCGTCGCCAGGAGGACGATGCGAAGCCGACTCACGCGCCTCAGCCGACGCGAATGGACCCGCCTCGCGGGCTTCGGCGCAGCGGTGCTCGCCCTCCACGCGCTCGGCTGGGGGCTGTTCCTCGCTTACTCGCGCGACAATCCGGCGCTCGCCGGCCTCGGGGCGCTGGCCTACACGTTCGGGCTCCGGCACGCCTTCGACGCGGATCACATCGCCGCGATCGACAACACGACGCGGCGGCTGCTCCAGGACGGCAGGCGCCCGCTCGGCGTCGGCTTCTTCTTCAGCCTCGGGCACTCGACGATCGTCTTCTCGCTCGCCGCAGGCCTCGCCGTCGCCACGGAGTCCGTCAGCTCGAGGATGCCGGCGTTCCAGCGCTACGGCGGGACGATCGGCGCCGGCGTCTCCGGGACGTTCCTCTGGATCATCGGCGTGCTCAACCTCCTCGTGCTGCTCGACATCGCCCGCGTCTTCCGCGCGATGCGGCGCGGCGGCTTCGACGAGGAGGCGCTGGAGCTGCGCCTGTGCGACCGCGGCTTTGCGAACCGGTTCTTCCTCGGCGGGCTGACGCGGCGCATCCGCTCGAGCTGGCAGATGTACCCGCTCGGGGTCCTGTTCGGGCTCGGCTTCGACACGGCGACCGAGGTCGGCCTGCTCGCGCTCGCCGCGGGCGTGGCGACGCACCACGTCCCCTTCCTCGCGGTGATCTCGCTGCCGCTCCTGTTCGCTGCGGGGATGAGCCTGATGGACACCGCCGACGGCGCGTTCATGAGCCAGGCGTACGGCTGGGCGTTCTCGAACCCGGTGCGGAAGGTCTACTACAACCTCACCGTCACGACGCTGTCGGTGACCGTCGCGCTCCTGATCGGCACCGTCGAGCTGCTGCAGGTCGCGGCCGGGCGGCTCGCCCTCGACGGCGGCTTCTGGCGCTTCCTCGCCGATCTCGACTTCGGCCGGCTCGGCTATGCGATCGTCGCGCTCTTCGTGCTGACGTGGGCCGCGTCGATCGCGGTCTGGAAGACGCGCCGCATCGAGGAGCGCTGGTCCGAGCCGGCCGAGTGAGCCCCGGCGTGTGACGGTCCGGTGACCGGCGGCCCGGCCCGTCGCCGGCCGTGCGAGAATCGCCGCGTTGGAGTGCGACCGCGACTTCGAGCTGCTCGTCATCGGCAGCGGCCCGGCCGGGCAGAAGGCCGCCGTGCAGGCGGCGAAGCTCGGCAAGCGAGTCGGCTGCGTCGAGCGCCGTCACATGGTCGGGGGCGTCTGCGTCAACACCGGCACGATTCCCTCGAAGACGCTGCGCGAGGCGGTCGTCTACCTCACCGGGTTGAGCCAGCGCGAGATGTACGGCGCCAGCTACCGCGTCAAGGCCGACATCACGATCGCGGACCTCGTCCAGCGGACGAACCGCGTGATCGAGCGCGAGACCGACGTGATCCGCGACCAGCTCCAGCGCAACCACATCGAGCTGATCTCGGGCGAGGCCCGCTTCGTCGACCCGCACACGCTCGACATCGCCCTCGGCGACGGCACGGCGAGGCTCGTCACCGCCGACAACGTCGTGATCGCGGTCGGGACGAGACCCGCCCGGCCGGCGGACGTCGACTTCGACGAGCGGACGATCCTCGACTCGGACGGCCTGCTCGGGATGGAGCGCATCCCCGCGTCGCTCGTCGTCGTGGGCGGCGGCGTCATCGGCATCGAGTACGCGTCGATGCTCGCCGCCCTGGGGACGAAGGTGACGGTCGTCGAGCGGCGGCCGCGCCTGCTCGAGTTCTGCGACGACGAGATCGTCGAGGGGCTGACGCACCACCTGCGGGAGCGCGGCGTCGTGTTCCGGCTGACAGAGGAGGTGGCCGCGGTCGAGCGCGCCCAGAACGGCACGATCACGCACCTGGCGAGCGGGAAGCAGATCGCCGCCGACGCCGTCTTCTACTCCGCCGGCCGGCAGGGCGCGACGGACGAGCTCGGCCTCGACGCCGCCGGCCTCGAGGCGGACGAGCGCGGCCGGATCCGCGTCGGGCCGACCTTCCGGACCGCGGTCGAGCACGTCTGGGCCGTCGGCGACGTCATCGGCTTCCCGAGCCTCGCCGCGACGTCGATGGAGCAGGGACGCCTCGCCGCCCGCGACGCGTTCGGGGAGCCGGGCGGGACGATGTCGGAGACGCTTCCGTTCGGCATCTACGCGATCCCGGAGATCAGCTTCGTGGGCAAGTCCGAGCGGGAGCTGACCGAGGAGGGCGTGCCGTACGAGCTCGGCATCTCGCGCTACCGCGAGCTCGCGCGCGGCCAGATCCTCGGTGACGTGCACGGCATGCTGAAGCTGCTCGTCTCCTCCGACGACCGTCGCGTCCTCGCCGTGCACGCGCTCGGGACCGGCGCGACCGAGCTCGTCCACATCGGCCAGGCCGTGATCGCACTCGGCGGCACCGTCGACTATCTCGTCGACGCCGTCTTCAACTATCCGACGCTCGCCGAGTCCTACAAGGTCGCCGCGCTCGACGCGGCCAACAAGATCGACGCGCTCGCACGCCTCCAGAGCAGCGTCCGCTGACCTGCGTCACCGGTATCGAGAAGAGGCCTGCGCCGAGTCGTCCGCGAGGGCTTGCACGGCTGCGGCGGTCGTCAGGAGGCGGTTGACGTCCGGATGCGGCGGGCCGGGCGATCCGTCCGCCTGG
>DATKNT010000190.1:0-10721 GCA_035541175.1 Gaiellaceae bacterium | reverse complement strand
GACGTTCGCGACGTACCGCTCGCGCGGCGCGATCCGCGACGTCGGCAAGGCGCTCGGCCTCCCGTTCGCGGAGCTGGAGCGGCTCGCGAAGGTCTCCGACGGCTGGAACGCCGCGCGCGTCGCCGAGGAGCTGGCGCTCCTGCCCGACCATGCGGCCAAGCTCCGCTCGCCGCGCTGGCGCGCGTTCGCGGAGCTCTGCTCCGAGATCGCCGGGCTGCCGCGCCACATCTCCCAGCACCCCGGCGGGATGGTGATCTCGACGCGCCCGCTCGTCGAGCTCGTGCCGGTGCAGCCGGCGGCGATGGCCGGCCGGCAGATGTGCCAGTGGGACAAGGACTCGTGCGCGGACGCCGGCTTCCTGAAGATCGACCTGCTCGGGCTCGGGATGCTCTCCGCGGTCGAGGAGTGCGTCGACCTGATCGCGCGGCACCGCGGCGAGACGATCGACCTCTCGCGCGTCCCGCTCGACGACGCGGCGGTGTACGCCGAGATCCAGGACGCGGACACCGTCGGCTGCTTCCAGATCGAGAGCCGCGCGCAGATGCAGTCGCTCCTGCGCACGCGGCCCGAGAACCTCGACGACATCACCGTCCAGGTCGCGCTCGTCCGGCCGGGGCCGATCCAGGGGAAGGCGGTGCATCCGTACATCGAGCGGCGGCAGAAGCTGCGCGAGGACCCGGCGTACGTCGCGGCCGCCGACCATCCGCTGCTGCAGGAGCCGCTGCGGGACACGCTCGGCGTCGTCGTCTTCCAGGACCAGGTGCTCGACGTCGCCGTCCATCTCGCCGGCTTCACCGTCGGCGAGGCGGAGGGGCTGCGGCGGGCGATGAGCCGGAAGCGGAGCCTCGCCGCGCTCGAGGCGTGGCGCTCCCGCTTCGTCGCGGGAGCGCTGGAGAACGGCGTCGACGGGACGGCCGCGCACGCGATCTACGACAAGCTCGTCGGCTTCTCCGGCTTCGGGTTCCCGAAGTCGCACGCGGCCGCGTTCGGGCTGCTCGCGTACCAGTCGGCGTGGCTGCGCCACCACTATCCGGCGGAGTTCCTCGCGTCGCTGCTGAACGCGCAGCCGATGGGCTTCTACCCGCCGTCGACGCTCGTCCGCGACGCGCAGCGGCACGGCGTCGAGACGCGGCCGCCGGACGTGAACCTCAGCGGTGCCGGCTGCGACCTCGAGGACGGCGCGGTGCGCATCGGGCTCGCGTACGTCCAGGGCCTCTCCGAGGACGACGCGCTCACGATCGTGGAGGAGCGCACTCTCAACGGTGACTTCTCCTCGCTCGAGGATCTCGCGCAGCGCGTAGCGCTGCGGCAGCAGCTCGTCGCGCTCGTCGAGTCCGGCGCGTGCGACCGTTTCGGCGCGCGGCGCGACCTGCTCTGGCGGCTCGGGCTCGTCCGCCGCCCGCAGACGGTCCCGGGCTCGGGAGGGGAGGAGCAGCAGCTCGCGCTCCCGCTCGGGCCGACGGTGGAGACGCCGGAGCTGCCGGAGCCGACGGTGTGGGAGCGGATGCTCGCCGACTACAGGCGGACGAGCCTCTCGATCGGCGTCCATCCGCTCGAGCTGCTGCGCCCGCACCTGCCGCCGGGGACGCTCTCGAGCGCCGAGCTGCTCGACCGCCCGAACGGCTCGCGCGTCGCCGTCGCCGGGATGGTCGTCGCGCGGCAGCGGCCCGCGACCGCGAACGGCGTCGTCTTCATGCTCCTCGAGGACGAGCACGCGCAGGTGAACCTGATCCTGCCGCCGCAGGTGTACGAACGCTTCCGCGCGGTCGTGCGCGGCGAGCCGCTGCTGCTCGCGCGCGGCCGCTACGAGCACGTCGACCGGAACCGCAACGTCCTCGTCAGCGAGCTCTCGAGCCTCGGCGCGCTCGCCCGCGCGCTCACCGAGGGCGCCGACGTGCACGGCTCGCTGCCGAGCGCGCACCACTTCGGGCACCGCTAGAGATCGCGCAGCACGCGCGCGACGACCGACTCGTCGTCGTGCCGCGAGGGGAGCGGCTGTGCCAGCAGCCGCTCGAGCTCGGGCGAGAGCGGGCGCAGCTCGACGAGCTCCTCCTCGCGATGCTCGAGCTCGACGGCGCGAAGCTCGAGCCGCCTGGCGCACAGGCCGGCGCTGAGCGACAGCGGCGGCACGAGCCGCGCGAGCCGGCGCAGCGTGCGGACGATCGTGTCGCGGTGCGCCGCGTCGATCTCCACCCAAGCGCGGTCGACGTACGCCGCCAGCTCACTCATCTGCGCCGCCGGGAAGTCGAAGCGCGCAAGGGCGTCCGGCTCGTGCTCGCGGAGGAGCTCGGCGAGCACCGTCCAGTCGTCGAAGGCGGTCGTCTCCGCAGCCGAGCCGAGGTCGACCGGGCGCGTCGGCGCCAGCTCGACCCACGTCGCCGCGAGTGCGGGAAGCGCGGGCCGCTGCGGGAGATCCGAGGCGAGCGCGAGCCATTCCGCGAGGAGTCCGACCGGAACGCCGCCCGGAACGGAGCTCCACGCGCGCGCGAGCCGCTCGAGCGTCTCGGCGGCGAGCGCGTCGAGCTCTGCCCGCTCCGCGCCGTCCGGCTGCGCCCGCGCCTCGGCGAGCGCCGTGAGGACGAGTGTCGTCTCCGGCGCGTCGAGCTCCGGGACGAGCTCCGCCAGCCGGTCGGCGAGCGCGTCCCAGTCGCCGTCGTCGTGCAGCAGCGGCAGCGCGCGCTCGCCGGCGGCGCCGCCCGCGGTGGAGAGCGCGAGCGCGGCGCCGTGGACGCCGCATGCGTGCAGGAACGCACGCCGCGACGCCGCGTCGTGCGCCAGCTCGTCGATCACGAGGTCGCGCCAGCTCGGGTGCACCCACGTCACGCCCGCGGGTCGCACCGGACGGACGAAGTGGTCGGCGAGCCGGTCGACGATCTCCGCGGGCGGCCGCGGCAGGCCGGCGGGGGAGTGGCGCCGCACGGAGGCCGCGAGGTCGCGCTCGGAGACGGGGCCCGGCGGGGCGTCGAGGAGCGCGAGCAGGACGGCGCGGTGATCCGGTGCGAGCGCGCGGTACGACTCCGCCATCGCCGCCGTCGGCTCGCGGATCTCGTCCGCGACGAGCGCGGCGACGTCGGTGCTCGACGAGCCGGACGCGAGCTCGCGCAGCGGCCCGGCGACGAACCGCCGGATCCGCTCCGGCGTGAAGTGCGGGTGCGAGACGATGCGCCAGCCCTCCGCCCGGACGAGCTCGGTCGCCCGGTGCGGCAACGCGGCGGCCTTCGCGTGCCGGAAGAGGACGAGCGCCTTCTCCGACACGTCGAGGAGCGCCGTGTCGACGCCGATCTCGGCCGGCTGGGGGAACCGCTCGACGCCGTGCTCGCGGTGGATCCGCCGCAGCCCGGCCCTGAGCGGCGCGGGCCGTGACGTCCACAGCAGCCAATGCCGGTCGTCCATCGCGCGCAGGATCGCGTCGAGCTCGACGGCCCACCGGTCTGCTGCGTCCGGCCGGTACTCGGTCGAGCCGAAGGCGTCGTCGGCGACGAACACCTGGCGCCGGTCGCGCGCGAACCGGGTCCAGAGCTCGTCGGGGCGTATGCACTCGTGCACCTCCCAGCCGTCGGTGAGCGCCGCGAGCCCGACGATGCGCGCGATCGCCGTCTTGCCCATCTCCGGCGGCCCGGTCAGCACGGCGAACCGGTGCCGCTCGAGGACCCGGAGCGACTCGAGGTACGCACGGGTCGGGACGAACACGCGCGCGAGCTCCAGCGCGGCCTCGACGTCGGCGGTCGAGCGCCGCGCCGCCTCGGCCGGGACGAGCGCGTCGAGGTCGGCGACGCCGAGCGCGCTCGGCACGCGGAAGCGAACCGTCGGCGCGTCGGCGTAGAGCTGCCACAGCTCCGCCGGACCGAGGACCGTGGCGCGGATTCCCGGGATGGGCGCCGCCGGGAGGTTCGTCGCCACGAGCACCGAACGGGCCTCCGACGATGCGAGCGCGTCGGCGACGAGATCGCGCAGCCGCTCCGGGGCGGAGGCGCCGGGGCGGATCCACGCGACGAGCACGAGCGCCGGCCCGCCGAGGCGGCCCGCGCCGGGTGCGTCGACGCCCTCCGGCAGCCGCAGCGAGAGGCCCCACGGGTGCGGGTCGGCGCGGTCCGTGTCGAGGCGGAGGAGCTCGACGCAGAGGCGCTCGAACTGCACCGTCCCGAGCTCGTCGAGGCGGAAGTCGCCCGCGGCGTCCACGACCTCAGTGTGCCCGCGCTAGCGGGCGCGTGCGTGACGCCGGTGCATCGGCGACGGCAAGTGCGGCACGACGTTGAAGACCGAGTTGACGAGCGCGAGGTGGGTGAACGCCTGCGGGAAGTTCCCGAGCAGGCGGCCGGCGGCCGGGTCGTACTCCTCGGCGAGGAGGCCCAGGTCGTTGGCGAGTCCGAGCAGGCGCTCGAGCAGGGCGCACGCGTCGTCGTGGCGGCCGAGCAGCTCGAGGCAGTCCACGAGCCAGAACGAGCACGGAAGGAAGACGCCCTCGCCGGGCGGGAGCCCGTCGACGCCGTTCTCGCGCGTGCGGTACCGCAACACGAGCCCGTCCTCCACGAGCTCCCGCTCGATCGCCTCGACCGTGCCGCGGACGCGCGGGTCGGAACCGGGGAGAAAGCCGACGAGCGGGATCAGCAGCAGGCTCGCGTCGAGCTCCCGCGAGCCGTACGACTGGGTGAACGAGCCGAGGCCCGGATCGAAGCCCTTCCTGCAGACCTCGTCGTGGACGGCGTCGCGCTCGGCGCGCCAGCGGTCGGCGGGGCCGTCGAGCCCCTGCGTCTCCACCGTGCGCACGGCGCGGTCGAACGCCACCCACGCCATCACCTTCGAGAGGACGAAGTGGCGGGGCTCGCCGCGACTCTCCCAGATCCCCTGGTCCGGCCGACGCCACGCGTCCGCGAGGTAGTCGAGCAGGACCTTCTGGAGCTCCCAGGCGGGCGGCTCGATCGGCAGGCCGTGGACGCGGGCCTGGTAGAGCGCGTCCATCACCTCGCCGTAGACGTCGATCTGCAGCTGCTCGCTCGCCGCGTTGCCGATCCGCACCGGCGTCGAGCGCTCGTAGCCGGCGAGCCAGGGCAGCTCGAGCTCGGTCAGCCGCCGCTCTCCGGCGACGCCGTACATGATCTGCAGGGCCGCCGGATCGCCGGCGACCGCGCGGAGCAGCCACCGCCGCCACCGCGCCGCCTCGTCCTCGTGCCCGGCGTTCAGCAGCGTGAGCAGCGCCAGCGTCGCGTCGCGGAGCCAGCAGTAGCGGTAGTCCCAGTTGCGGGCGCCGCCGATCCGCTCCGGCAGCGAGGTGGTCGGAGCTGCGACAACGGCGCCGGTCGGCGCGTACGTCAGCGCCTTCAAGACCGTCAAGGAGCGGTGGACGGGGTCGCGCCACTCGGCCGGGACCGACACCGTCCGGCTCTCGTTCCAGTCGCGCCAGAACGTCTCGGCGTACGCGAGCGCCTCCTCCGCGTTCGTCGCGGCAGGCGGGTCGACGTGGGACGGGAACCACGCGAGCGTGAACGGGACGCGCTCGCCCTCCGCGACGACGATCTCGGAGACCGTCCGCATCCGCTCGCCTCGCGTCCGGGCCGGCGTCCGGAAACAGAGCGCGTCGGGGCCTGCGATCGCGATGCGCGCGTCGCCGACCCGCGTGACCCACGGTACGACGCTCCCGTAGTCGAAGCGGACGACGAGCTCCGACCGGACCGCGACCCGGCCGTCGAGGCCCTCGACGATGCGGATCAGCTCGGGCGCGCCGTCACGCGGAGGCATGAAGTCGAGCACGCGAACCGAGCCGTCGGCGGTCGTCCACGTCGTCTCGAGGATCAGCGTGTCGGTGACGTAGCGGCGCGCCGGGGTGCCGCCGGCCTCGGGCGCGAGCAGCCAGCGCCCGTTGTCGACGTCGCCGACGAGCGCGGCGAAGCAGGCGCCCGAGTCGAAGCGGGGGAGGCAGAGCCAGTCGACGGAACCGTCGCGGGAGACGAGCGCCGCCGTCTGGAGGTCGCCGAGCAGCGCGTAGTCCTCGATGCGCGTCATCTCAGGCGAGCGGCAGCAGCTCGGCGAGGCGGGCGCGCGCCGCGGCGGCGCCGGGGCGCGGCTCCGTCGTCTCGGCGGCGAGCGCGTCGAAGGCGTCGCAGAGGCGCCAGAGCGCCTCCGGCAGCTCATGGGGCGAGCGCGCGGTCGCGTGCCAGAGAGCACGGAGCGCAGCCGGGTCGGCCCAGCGCTCGGCGAAGCGGGCGCCGTGCCACGTGTCCGCGCGCGGGTCGTCCCCGAGCGCGTGCGTGCGCGCGAGCTCGAGCAGGAGCGGCTTCAGCCGGGACTCGAGACAGGCACGTGCGGTGATCTCCTCGCCACGGCGGTGCTTCCTCGCCGTCCAGAGCGCGTGGTACCAGAAGTCGTCCACGACCTCCGCGGGATCGCGCAGCGGCGGCGGCGCGGCGTCGGCGAGCTGTGCGATTGCCTCCGCGAGGCCGAGCTCGTCGTGGAGAAGGCGGTGCCCGCGCTGCACCGCGCCTACGACCTCGGGGTCCGCGGCGAGGCCGCCCGCGGCGGTCGGGGGAACGACCGCGAAGTCGACCTCGAGCCCGTCGCCGTAGAGGACGCGGCGCTCGCGGGTCCCGCCGACGGGGGTTGCCTCGACGAAGGTCAGCTCCGGCGTGCCGAAGCGGGAGACCCAGGCGTCGTCGTCGATGCGACGGGCCGGGTCGTCGACGAACAGGACGACGTCGACGTCCGACCACTCGTCGGCCGGTTCCTCGGTCCGCGCCTGCGACCCGAGCAGGAGCGCCGCGCGGACGTCGGGCTCGCCTCGCGCCCACTCGGCGATCTCCGCGAGCAGCTCCTCGACGCGCGTCACCGGTTCTCGATCTCGAGGCCGAACGGCGGCCAGCGCCTGCGGACGGCCCGGTTGAACGCCGCCTCGTACTCCTCGGCCGCGTCCTCCTCGAGCGTCAGCTTGAAGCGGTCGCGCATGTCGGCGAGCGCCTCCGTCGCGGTCTCGACGAGGTCGACGTACTCGCCGTAGCGCGCCTCGGCCTCGTCGCGCGGTGCGCGGTCGTACGTCCGCTCGGCCGCGCGGCAGTCGGCGATGAGATCGGCCTCGTCCTCGGCGAAGACGTCGAGCTGGCGGGAGACGACGTCGGAGAAGCGGCGGCGGAAGATCACGCGATCTCCTCGTAGATCGTGAGGTGCGTTCGTGCGGAAGCGTCCCACGTCAGCTCCTCGCGTGCGCGGCGGGCGCCGGCGCGCGCCGCCGCGAGCGCGCCGGCGTCGCCGAGCAGCTCCGAGATCGCCGCCGCCAGCGCCTCGACGTCGCCGGCCCGGACGACGCGCCCGGCGCCGTAGCGGAGCACCGGCTCGGCGACGCCGCCGACGTCGTACGCGATCGCGGGGACGCCGGCGCCGAGCGCGCGCAGCAGCGCGCCGCTCTGGTCGAGCTCCGGCCGGTACGGGAAGACGGCGACGGTCGCCTCCCCGAGCGCGCGGTCGACTTCGGCCTGCGGCAGGTAGCCGAGCCGCCACTCGACGTCGAGCCCCGCCGCCGCCGCGCGGTACCGGTCCATCGGCTCGAGCGGATCTCCGGCGACGAGCAGCCGCGCGCCGCCGGCGCGCCGCACCGCCTCGATCGAGTCCCCGAGGCCCTTGTAGGGGCGGATGACGCCGAAGGCGAGCACGGTGCGCCCGTCGTCACGCCGCTCGGGGTCGCTCGCGAACACGGGGTGCGGAACGACGCGGATCCTCGACGGGTCCTCGAGCAGCCCCGAGAGCGTGTCCCTGCCGGCGAGGCTGTGCACGATCACGCGGTCGAAGCGGGAGAGCAGACGGTGCCAGAGATCCGGGCGGTCGGCCGTCCGCCGCGGCAGCAGGTCGTGCGCCGTGAAGACGCTCGGCGCGGGCACGCGCAGCAGCTTGTCGTCGAGCTCGGGCGCGGCGAGCCACTGGAGGTGGACGACGTCGGCGCGGCGGCGGCGCAGCGCGGCGAGCCCGAACGGATGCTCGGCGACCTTCAGCGGCACGCGGAGGCGCGAGCGGCCGAACAGCCGCGACGAGAGCGGGTAGAAGACCTCCGCGCGCACGTACCCCTCCGGGGCCGGCACGTCGCCGAAGCGGAACCGCGACGTCACGAGCTCGACCTCGGCGCCCGCGCGGACGAGCGCGGCGGCGAGCTCGTGGTCGTACGTCGGCGTGAACGCCGGAGGGTCGGCGAGAAGCACGTGCATCCGCCGTAGGCTACGCCCGTGCCGCTCCTCGCCCGCACGTGGAACGTGTTTCACGGCAACGCCGACCCGCCCGAGCGACGCGACTTCCTCGAGGAGATGGTCCGGGTCGCGTCCGCCGACGGCCCGGATCTGCTCGCTCTCCAGGAGGTGCCGGTCTGGGCTCTCCGGCGGCTCGGGGGCTGGAGCGGGATGACGGCCGTCGGCGCGGTCGCGGCCCGCCCGCGCATCGGGCCTGTCCCGTGGACGGGGCCGCTGGGCAAGCCGATCACGGATGTCCACCACGGCTTCCTGCGCTCGGCCTTCACCGGCCAGGCGAACGCCGTGCTCGTCTCGCCGCGGCTGCGCGTGCTCGAGCAGCGGACGCTCGTCCTCAACCCGCGCCGCTTCCGCCGCGAGCAGGCGCGCTGGCTCGGGCTCGATCTCGTCACCCGGCTCGCCTGGGCGAAGGAGCGGCGCGTCTGCCTCGCCGTGCGCGTGGCGCTGCCGGACGGCGGCGGCACCGCCCTCGCCTCCAGCCTCCACGCCACGGCCCTCGCCTCCGACGATCGCGTCCCGGACGCGGAGCTGCGGCGCGCGGCCGCCTTCCTCGACGGGCTCGCGGCACCGGACGAGCCCGTCTTCCTCTGCGGCGATACGAACGTCGCGCCGTCGCGCTCCCGGACGATGGCCGACCTGCGGAAGTGGGGGTACTCGGCGCCGGGCCCGGGGATCGACCACGTCCTCGTGCGCGGGCTGCCGGCGACCGAGCCGTACGTCTGGCCCGAGGAGCGGCGCCGCGTCGACGGCCGCCTCCTCTCGGATCATGCGCCGGTGGAGGTGACGGCCGGATGACGTTCGAGGAGGCGCGGGCGCAGCTGCCGGTGCTCGAGCGATACGCGTACCTCAACGCGGGGACGAACGGGCCGCTCGCGCGGGCGACGGTCGAGGCGATGACGGCGCAGGTCGAGCGCGAGCTGCGCGAGGGGCGCAGCGGCCGCGCGCAGTTCGACGCGGTGCTCGAGCTGCGCGAGACGGCGCGGCGCGGGCTCGCGGCGGTGATCGGCGTCGACCCGGCGCGCGTCGCGCTCGTCGACTCGACGTCGCGCGGCTGCGCGGTCGTGCTCCTCGGGCTCGGGCTCCGCCCGGAGGACGAGATCGTCACGACCGACCAGGAGCACTTCGGCCTGATCGGCCCCGTGCACGCGTCGGGCGCGCGCGTCGTCGTCACGGACGGCGACGAGGACGCGATCCTCGCGGCGGTGACGCCGAGGACGAGGCTGATCGCCACCTCGCACGTGCTCTGGACGACCGGCCGGCGGCTCGAGCTCGCGCGGGTGAAGGAGGAGAGCGGCGTGCCGGTACTCGTCGACGGGGCGCAGTCGGCCGGCGCGATCCCCGTCGAGGCGGGGCCGTTCGACTTCTACACCGTGTCGGCGCAGAAGTGGCTGTGCGGACCGGACCCGACCGGCGCGCTCTACGTCCGCGATCCGGAGCGGCTGCGCGTCGCGGCGCCGGGGTACCTGGCGCAGTCGGCGTACGAGCCGTCGGGCGCGTTCACGCCGAAGGAGGGCGCGGCGCGGTTCGACTCCGGCTGGATCGGCGGGCCGGCGCTCGCCGGACTCGTCACGGCGCTCGGCACGCACCCGGACTGGCGGTACGAGCGCGCGGCGGAGACGGCGGCGCGCTGCCGCGAGCTGCTCGCGGAGCGGGTGGAGGTGCTGACGCCGCCCGGCCACTCGACGCTCGTCTCATTCCGTCCGCCCGGCGACCCGACGGAGCTCGTCGCGTCGCTGCACGAGGAGGGCGTGATCGTCCGCGAGCTCCCGGGACGGAACCTGCTCCGCGCCTCGTGCGGCTGGTGGACGAGCGAGGACGATCTCCAGCGGCTCGTCGCCGCCCTCGGCGTCTAGCCGGGGAGCCCGAGCTCCGCCGCGATCGGCTTCAACGCCTCGACGACGGTCGCGATGTGCTCGTCGAGGTCGACGCCGAGCTCCTCCGCGCCCTTGTAGACGTCCTCGCGGTGGACGCCGGCCGCGAACGACGGCTGCTTCAGCTTCTTCCGCACCGACTTCGGCTCGAGCCCCTCGAGCCCCGTCGGGCGCACGAGGGCACACGCGTGCACGAAGCCGGAGAGCTCGTCGCACGCGAACAGCACCCGCTTCAGCGGCGTGTCGCGCGGCAGGCCGAGATGCTCCGCGTGCGAGAGCACCGTCTCGACGATCTCCTCGGGATAGCCCTCCTCCCGGAGGATCGGCGCGCCGTCCTGCGGATGCTTGTCGAGCGTCGGGTGCATCTCGTAGTCGAAGTCGTGGAGGAGCGCCGCCACCCGCCAGAGCTCCTCGTCGCCGTCGAAGCGCTCCGCGTACGCAGCCGTCGACGCCTCGACCGCGAGCGCGTGCCGCAGGAGCGACTCGCTGCTCGTGTACTTCGTCAGCGTCTGCCAGGCCTGGTCGCGGGTCGGAGTCACGGCCCGGCTAGGATAGCCTCCCGTGGCCGTGGCACCAGCCCTCGCCGACGCGTTCTTCATCGAGGGCGCGCGCCCGCTCAACGGCCGCATCC
>DATKNT010000189.1:0-14214 GCA_035541175.1 Gaiellaceae bacterium | reverse complement strand
GCTCGCCGTCCTTCGCCCCTGGTCCGGCCGGAGGTAGATCCAGAAGCGGACCGTGTGGAGGGCGAACAGCGCCGCGACGGCCGTGCGGCGCGCGGCGGGTGCGCGGGCCGGGCGGATTCCGGCGGCCACGGCCGCGGCGGCCGCGCCGGTCTCGAGCCGGAGCAGCGCCGCCGGAACCGGCCGGAGCCGGTGCGGGACGCCGGCCGCCAGCATCGAGGCGTCGCGGATCAGCAGCCCCGCGCACACGGACTCGGTGAGGACGGCTCCGCGCGACCCGAGGCGGCGGACGGCGAGCTCCGTGAGCGGATATCCCGCCGCGCTCAGGAGGAGAACGAGTCGTCCCGCTCTCATCCGCGACTGCTGTAGACGGGGAGCTCGTCGGCCAGCCAGGCGCGCGGCGGCGTCTGCGTCGCGCAGGCGATGATCGTCGAGCCGGTCGTGCCCGTCTGGAGGGTCGGCAGCCACGTCATGCTGCTATGGGGCGGCGTGGTGCCGACGAAGTCGACGGCGAACCACGGCGGGGTCGCCGCCGGGCCGGACGGGTCGAGGGCGTAACGCTCGAGCTGCGCGAACGTGTGGCGTCCGTCGAGCCGGCCGGCGACCCAGACGAACGGGCGCGTCGAGGCGTTGACCGTGTCGAGCGCGACCGGTCCGGCGTCGACGCTCTTGGCTCCCCGGTAGGTGCACGTCGTTCCGTCGTAGGTCACCGTCGCGGCGACGCGATGCGCGGGTATCGCGAACGGGCGTCCGTCGAGGAGGCCGGCGAGCAAGACACGCTCGAAGCCCGCACGGTTCACGCCGGTGACGATTCGTGCCGGCGTGCCGCGGGTGGTGACCGCGGTCCGGCCGTCCGGCGCGACGGCGATGCGCCGGCTCGCGGTCGTCACGAGCGAGCCCTCCGTCACGGTCGCGGCGGCGAGCGGGTCCCAGAAGTACTGCCCGCCGCGGTCCATCGCCGTGGCGAGGACGAGGTCCCAGACGATCGTCGCCGCGGGCGACTCGAAGTGGTATCGCCTGAGCGCCCGCCCGACGAAGGTCGTGACGGGGACCTGGTTCGTCGCGTCGAGCGGGACGAGCGTCAGCGGAACGCCGCTGCGGAGGACGGTTCGCGCCGCGCTCGGGTCGACCCAGACGTTCGTCTCCGCCGCGGCGTCGTCGGGAGCGTTGCCCGGGACCGCGAACGCACCGCCCATCGCGACGACGGCCCGGATCCTCTTCGCGAGGCCTGGATGGAGGCGCAGGGTCTCGCCGAGATTCGTCATCGGCGCGAGCTCGAGCACGGTCGGCGCCGTCGAGGAGCCGCCGATCGTGGTCGCCAGCAGCGACACCGCGCTCCTCCGGGCGTCGGTCCTCGCGGCGGGGAGGTCGAGCCCGAACATCGAGTCGGCAGCCGTGCGCCAGTCGCTCGGCAGCGTGTTCGTCCCCGCGAGGGGGAGCGTCCGCCCGCACGCGACGGGCACGTCGGCGTGCCCGAGCGCGGAGAGCAGGTCGGCGGCGACGCGCGCGCCGGCGGGACACTCGACGAGGCCGGTGCCCGAGACGGTGACCGCCTTCACGTCGACGCGCGGGCTCTCGAGCAGGTAGGCGAGGGCGATCAGGTCGTCGCTGCTCAGGTCGGTGTCGACCACGAGCGGCGCCCGTGCTGCGCGGGTCGCGCCGCATCCCGCCGCCACGAGGGCGAGCAGGACGAACAGGAGTGCCGGGACGGCGTTCGTCCGCATCGTCGCGACCCTCCGCCGGCTGGGCCGGCGTCCCATCCGTGATTCCCCGACCGCGGCCGTGGCAGAGCTACTGACGCGCCGAGAAGACGGCCTCCTCGTACCGCTCGACCGTGTCGTTGAAGATGTCCTCGACCAGCCACAGCACCTCGCGGGTGCTGACGCCGGACGGCTGTCCCGCGACGGTGGTGAAGCGGCGGACGGGCTCGGTCGAGCCGCGCAGGACGAGCTCCGGGTCGGCGTCGAAGCCCTTCCGCTCGAGCACGTGCGCGAACCGGGCGAAGTACTGGAGGTCCGTGTCCTCGGGCGACCAGTCCTGGAGAAGGGCGGCCGCCCGCCGGAGGGCGTCGGCCGAGCGCTCGTGGCGCGGCGCGTCCAGTCCGTCCGCCGTCGCCGCCCGGGCGTCGTGCCGGCGCGCCAGCTCGAGGAGCATGTCCTCGATGGCCTGGCGGTACTCGCGTGCGATGTCGGTCGTGCTCAACTCGAGACCCCTTGCCCGTCCGGGCGAACCCTACGCGGATCCGTGCGCGTGCGCTTCCTCGAGCAGCCGCTCCCGCGCCCGCCGGTGTGTGAGCAGCGGCACGAAGTCGTCGAAGTGCGCCGCGAGCAGGAGTCTCGCCGAGAGCGTGTCGACGAGATCGTCGATCCGCTCCTGGGGGATCTGCGGGAACTCGCGCTGGAGCTCGTCGGGGATGTGGTCGAGCTTCTTCAGCGTCGCCTCGGACGGCGCGGCCATGCCTCCATGGAAGCGCGACCCGTCCCCGCTCCACATCGGCGAGCGGACGGATTTCGATCGGTGTCGTCCCCGACGCGCCGCGCCCGGCCCGCAGCTAACATCCACTCTTTCGGGGTGCGCTAGCCGCGGGCGACGACGGCGGCGAAGCGGGCGCCGTCGGCGAGCATCCACATGTGGCCGCCGCGGAGGTCGAGCTCCTCGTAGCGCGCGCCGAGCAGGTCGGCGAGGGCGCGGGCGCGATCGGTGGTGACGAGCGTGTCGGAGATGCAGCCGATCACGGTCGTCGGGATGCCGGCGGCCCGGATGCGCGCGCACTCGCGGCGCAGGTCGAGCCGGCGCACGTGCTGCGCGACCCCCAGCGCGGCGCGCGGCGCGCGTGCGACGGCGACCGCGCCGGCGGCGGCGGTGCGGCGCGGGTAGGCGCCGCGCACGAGCTGGCGCGCGAAGTCGCGCAGGCTCTCCCGGATCGGCTTCTCCAGCGGCAGGCCCGCGGGCGCGATCAGGACGAGCCGCTCCACGAGCTCCGGGGCGTCCGCGGCCGCGAGGATCGCGAGCGCGGCGCCCATCGAGTGCCCGGCGAGCCGCGACCGGCCGCGGACCCGCAGCTCGCGGTCGAGCCAGCGCCGGTACGCCGTGAGCGAGCCGCCGGCGTCGGCGAAGCTCGGCGGCTCGAGCGCCTGCCAGCTCGCGGGCAGCGACGGGGCGTACAGCGAGGCCGGGGCGCCCCAGCCGGGCAGGAAGAGCCGTGAGTCCATCGTCGCAGCCTGCCACGAACCGGCGGGCGATGCTAGGCAGCGACGAGGGATTCCTCCTTCCGGACGCCGAGCACGTCGCGGTAGACGGCGGCGAGCGAGGCGATCGCGGCGGGCCAGGTGCGGGCGAGCGCGGCCTCGCGGCCGGCGGCGCCCCGGCGGCGCCGGAGCTCGGGATCGGCGGCGAGCTCGAGGATCGCGGCCGCGAGCGCGGGCGGCTCGTCCGGCGGGACGAGGCGGCCGGTCCGGCCGTCGGCGACGAGCTCGAGCGCGCCGCCGGCGGCCGCCGCCACGACCGGGAGCCCGGAGGCGCCCGCCTCGAGCAGCACCTGCCCGAACGTGTCGGTCGTGCTCGGGAAGCAGAAGACGTCCGCGCTCGCGTAGAGCGCCGCCAGCTCGTCGCCGACGAGCTCTCCCGTGAAGATCGTCCCCGCCGGCGCCGTCCGCGCCAGCTCGCGCCGCGCCGGCCCGTCGCCCGCGACGGCGAGGCGAACGTCCTGCCGCTCGCGCGAGACGAGCGCGAACGCGTCGAGCAGCACGCCGATCCGCTTCTCGCGCGAGAGCCGCCCGACCGAGAGCAGGAGCAGGGCGCCGCCCTCGCCGAGGAGCTCCTGCCGCCGCGCCTCGTCGCGCCGCTCCGGCCCGAACTGGGACGTGTCGACGCCGCGGCCCCAGATGCCGACGTTCCTCAGCCCGCGCGACTCGAGCGCGTCCGCGACCTGCCGCGTCGGCGCGAGCACGACGGCGCACTGGCGATAGAACCAGTCGACGTAGACGTCCATCGCCTCGGCGACGAGCGCGTCGCGCGTCAGGTGCAGCGCGTACGGGCCGAGCTCGGTGTGGTACGAGCCGACGACCGGGATGCCGAGGAGCCGCGCGACGAGCAGCCCGCACACGCCGACCGGCCCGGGCGTGGCGACGTGGACGACGTCGGGCGGCGTCTCCTCGATTCGCGCGAGCACGTCGGTCGGGAGCGGGAAGCGCAGGTCGATCGCCTCGTAGGACGGGAGCGGCAGGGACCAGTCCGGCGGCAGCGTCACGACGCCGGGCTGCTCCGGCCCGTGCGAGGCGACCACGACCGCGCCGGCGAAGCTCCCGTCGGCGGCCGCGGCCGCGAGCCGCCGCATCGTCCCGGCGACCCCGTTCACCTCGGAGAACGTGTCGGTGAAGACGAGCGCGCGCGGCGTCGAGGTCCGGCGCGGCGTGCCGAAGAAGCCGCGCTCGATCTCGACGAGGCCGTCGCGCGAGCCGGCGTGATGGTGTGCGGTGGCGAGGTAGGGGAGCTGGAGCCCGGCGGCGTAGGCGAGCGCGCTCAGCCGGCGGCCGGCACCGGGCAGCGATGCGAGCGCGACCCCGCCGGAGCGCGCCCGCTCGCCGAGCAGGCGGACGAGCCGCGACGACAGGTCGGCGATCTCGCGGTGGCGCTCCTCCGCGTCCTCCGCGTCGCGGTCGAACAGCAGCTCGACCTGCGCGCGGATCGTGTCCGGCAGCTCGCCGCCCGCCGCGCGGTACGCATTGACGAAGAGCGCCGCGACCGCGTGCGCGAGCTTCGTCGTCGACCCGTGCGCGCCGCCGATCCCGGCGTGACCGTCGCGGATCGACCCGAGGAACGCGACCGGGTCGTCGCCGGGCGACTCCGTCCACGTCGTCGCGATGTCGAGCGCGCCGTGGTCGTCGGAGCCGCCGGTGAGCGCGATCCTTCCCCGGTGCACCGGCTCGATCCCGTGGCGCTCCGCGAACGTCGCCAGCGACGCAGGCCCCACCGTCGCCGCGAGCCGGCACGCGAGCTCGTTCGCCTCGCGCGGCCGGGCGCCGTTCCGTCCCTCCCAGACGTCGAACAGCAGCATCATCCGCTCCACGTGCGAGACGGTGAGCGGCGGGCCCATGCGGTACAGCGGATGCGCGAGCGCGTGCGCGAGCCCGCGCTCGCGGAGGAAGCGGACGAGCTCGTAGACCGACGGCCGGTACGGCTGCAGGTCGCGGTGGTCCTCCTCGGTGAGGTTCCACACGAGCACGTGCAGCGGCACGTCGTCCTCGGGGAAGCGCGTCGTCACCTCGACGGAGAGGAACGCGCCGGGCTCGTGCGCGATGCGCAGCGCGCCCTCGACGGTGTTGTGGTCGGAGATGGTGACGAGCGTCATCCCGCGTGCGCGGCAGGTGCGGTAGACCCGCTCCGGCGACGTGTACGACTCGCCGAGCCTGGCGCGACGGAGCGCGTAGTTCCCGCTGTCCGTCGAGTGAATCGAGTGGACGTGCAGGTCGCAGCGGCTCACTACCCGACGGAGTAACACCCGCTGCGGACGACTCCTTCCCCCGGTCTCCCGATCGTCACGGGAACGCCACCACTCGGATCGAGACGCCGTTGTTAGCGTCGCCCGCGTCGTCACACGAGGGGAAAGGGGTAGGCAGTGCGCAACTGGATCTTGCCGACGCTGGCCGCGCTCGTCGCGGCCGCGGTCACGACCGGCGTCGCAGCCGGAAGCCACCTCGACGGAGGAGACGGAGGAGACCACGGGAGGACGTACGCGATCGGGCTCTGGGGCGACCTGCCCTACTCGGACGCGCAGGCCACGGTCGGCGTGCCGAACCTCATCGCCGACATGAACAAGCAGGATCTCGCGTTCACGGCTCACGACGGCGACCTGAAGGCCGGCAACGGCACCGCCGGCTCGACGACGCCGACGACCTGCAGCGACGCGCTGTACACGCAGGCGCTCGGCTACTTCGACTCGCTGCGGGCGCCCGCGGTCTTCACGCCCGGCGACAACGACTGGACGGACTGCGACCGCCCGAAGAACGGCGGCTTCAACTCGCTCGAGCGGCTCGACCACGAGCGGCAGCTGTTCTTCAGCACGCCGTTCACGCTCGGCCAGCACAAGCTGCGCCAGGAGGTGCAGACGACGCCGCTCTGCCCGGGGTTCAACGGGCCGGTGCAGTGCGTCGAGAACCGCCGCTGGACGATCGACCGCGTCACGTACGCGACGCTCGACATCCAGGGCTCGTGCAACAACCTCTGCGACACCGCGCCCGATCCCGCCGAAGAGGCGGGGCGCAACGCCGCCGACATCGCGTGGATGCAGCAGACGTTCGCCGAGGCCGAGGCGCGTCACTCGGTGGCGGTGATGCTCATCTCGCAGGCCGATCCCGGTTGGGACCTGACCGACGGCACACGTGCGCCGACGCGCGACCCGATGACCCTCGCGGAGGCCGACGGCCAGCCCGACGGCTTCCAGTCGTTCCTGCTCGCCCTCCGCGACCAGGTGGTCGCGTTCGGGAAGCCGGTCGCCTACGTCCACGGAGACTCGCACTACTTCCGCATCGACAAGCCGTTCCTGAACGCGCAGGGACAGCGCCTCGAGAACTTCACGCGCGTCGAGACGTTCGGCGACCACCAGGAGAACGGCACGAACGACGTCAACTGGCTGAAGGTGATCGTCGACCCGTCGAGCCGCGAGGTCTTCTCCTACCAGCCGCAGATCGTCCCGGCGAACCGGGTCGCGGTTCCGGCGCCGACGCAGTAGGGGACGCGCCCAGCTGCCGCGCCGCCGCTCGAACGCGGCGCGGCAGCGCCTCTAGCTCGGCACGAGCCTGAGCGTCGCCGCGCGGGTGACGGCGACGAGAGCGTCGGTCGGCTCGACGAGCGCGGCGTCGGGGACGTCCTCGATCCGGACGTCGCCGGCGCCGTGCATGACGGTTGCGCGCATGGTCTCGTTCCTCTCGTTCAGCGGTCGATCATCCGCTGGTTCGCCTCGCTGTAGCGGGCGCCCTGCGCCGTGATCTGCGCGGCGGCGGTCTCGATCTCCTGCAGGTCGTCGTCGGTGAGCTCGACGTCGGCTGCGGCGAGGTTCTCCTCGAGGCGGTGCAGCTTCGTCGTCCCGGGGATCGGCACGAACCACGGCCTCTGGGCCAGCACCCAGGCGAGCGCGATCTGGGCGGGCGTCGCGTCCTTCTGCGCCGCGACCTGCTCGAGCAGCTCGACGAATGCCCGGTTCGCCGCACGCGCCTCGGGGTCGAAGCGAGGGACGGTGTTGCGGAAGTCGGTGCTGTCGAAGGTCGTGGACTCGTCGATCTTCCCGGTGAGGAAGCCCTTGCCGAGCGGGCTGAAGGGCACGAACCCGATCCCGAGCTCCTCGAGGGTCGGCAGGATCGCCTCCTCGGGCTCGCGCCACCAGAGCGAGTACTCGCTCTGCAGGGCCGTCACGGGCTGGACCGCGTGGGCTCGGCGGATCGTCTGCACGCCCGCCTCGGAGAGGCCGAAGTGCCCGACCTTGCCGGACTCGATCAGCTCCTTGACCGCGCCGGCCACGTCCTCGATCGGCACTTGCGGATCGACGCGGTGCTGGTAGAGCAGGTCGATCCGGTCCGTCCTGAGCCGCTTCAGCGAGTCGTCGACGGTGCGCTTGATCGTCTCCGGGCGGCTGTCGAGGCCGCCGCGGTTCTGCCCGTCGAAGTCGAATCCGAACTTCGTCGCGATCACGACCTGGTCGCGGACGGGTTCGAGCGCCTCGCCGACGAGTTCCTCGTTCGCGAACGGCCCGTACACCTGCGCGGTGTCGAAGAAGGTGACGCCCCGATCGACCGCCGCCCGCGTCAGCTCGATCATCTCGCCCCGGTCGGGGATCGGCAGGTAGCTCTGGCTCATCCCCATGCAGCCGAGGCCGATCGCCGAGACCTCCAGTCCACTGTCTCCGAGCGTGCGCTTCTTCATCGTGGCTCCTCTCGTCTGCGCTGTCGTCACGTCACTGAAGCACGCCGGCGCGCCGCGTGCCCGACCCTCTCGTTCCAGGTACCGGCAGGACCCCTCAGCGCGTGCGGCGCGGCGGTACTCTCGACCGCATGGACGCGAGGGGCGAGGTTCGCGAGTTCCTGACCTCCCGGCGGGCGAGGATCACGCCGGAGCAGGCGGGGCTCCGCACGTACGGCGGGACGCGGCGCGTGCCGGGGCTGCGGCGCGAGGAGGTCGCGCTCCTCGCCGGCGTCAGCGTCGACTACTACACGCGGCTCGAGCGCGGCAACGCTGCCGGGGTCTCCGAGAGCGTGCTCGAGGCGATCGCGCGTGCGCTCCAGCTCGACGAGGCCGAGCGCGCGCACCTCTTCGACCTCGCGCGCGCCGCGCAGCCGGCGCCGCGCCGGCGTCGCCGCCGGACTCGGGACCGGGTGCGGCCGAGCGTGGCGCGCATGCTCGACGCGATCACGGCCGCGCCGGCGTTCGTGCGCAACGGGCGCATGGACATCCTCGCCGCGAACGCGCTCGGCCGTGCGCTCTACTCGCAGCACTTCGACAGCCCGCACGGGCCGACGAACTCGGCACGCTTCATCTTCCTCGACCCGCGTGCGTCCGGCTTCTACGCGGACTGGGAGCAGGTGGCGACCGACGCCGTCGCGGTGCTGCGCTCCGAGGCCGGAAAGGATCCGCACGACCGCGACCTCTCGGACCTCGTCGGGGAGCTGTCGACGCAGAGCGAGCTGTTCCGCACGCGCTGGGCCGCGCACAACGTCCGCTACCACGACACCGGCGCCAAGCGCTTCCACCATCCCGTCGTCGGCGACCTCGAGCTGACCTACGAGAACATGGAGCTCGTCGCCGACCCGGGCCTGACGATGTTCGTCTACACATCCGAGGCCGGCTCGAGGTCCGCGGAGGCGCTGAGCCTCCTCGCGAGCTGGGCGGCGACGCTCGACGAAGAGGAGGTCACCGATGCAGATCACGAGGAGCAGCATCGAGACCGCAGCCGGGCCGAGTGACTGGTTCACCGGCGCGGTCTGGATCGACGCCGTCGCGGCGCCGTCCGGCGCGTCGCGCGTGAGCGCGAGCAGCGTCCACTTCACACCGGGCGCGCGCACCGCGTGGCACACGCATCCGAACGGGCAGACGATCTTCGTGCTCGAAGGCGTCGGCCTCGCGCAGCGGCGCGGCGGCCCGGTCGAGGTGATCCGCCCCGGCGACCGCGTCTTCTTCGAGCCGGGCGAGGAGCACTGGCACGGCGCGACGGCGACGCGGTTCATGACGCACCTGGCGATGCTCCAGGTCGACGACGAGGGCAACGCCGCCACCTGGCTCGACCACGTCACCGACGAGGAGTACGCGGCGGCTCCCGCGCCGGAGGCCTGACCGGCCGGGCCGAGCCGCTACGCCCGCGCCGCGTCGGCGACGTGCTCGGCGATCGCCATGCTCGACGTCGCGCCCGGCGACGGCGCGTTCCTGACGGCCGTCACCGGCCCCAGCCGGTGGATGCGGAAGTCGTCGACGAGCGAGCCGTCCGGGTCGAGCGCCTGCGCGCGGACGCCCGCGGGGGCCGGCACGAGGTCGGCGGCTGAGAGCGCCGGGAGGTACCGGCGCGCCTCCTCGGCGAACGCGGCCTTGCTCAGCGATCCCCGCAGCTCGTGGAGGCCCATCCGCCAGTGCGCTCGCGCGAGTGCGCGAAAGCCGGGCGAGCCGAGCGTCTCGCCGAGGTCGCGGAGGCTGACGTCCTGCCGCCGGTAGCCCTCGCGCGCGAGCGCGAGCACCGCGTTCGGCCCGACGTCGACGCCGCCGCCCGCGCGCCGCGTGAAGTGGACGCCGAGGAACGGGTACGCGGGATCGGGGACGGGATAGAGGAGCCCGCGGACGAGGTGCCCGCGCTCGGGCCGGAGCCGGTGGTACTCGCCGCGGAAGGGGACGATCGTCGGGTCGCGCGCGTCGCCGGCGAGCCGCGCGAGCCGGTCCGACTGGAGGCCCGCGCAGAGCACGAGCAGGTCGAACTCGAACGTGTCGACCGGCGTCACGACTCGTGCGGTCGAGTCGGCGACGGAGATCGCGGTCACCTCGGCGCCGAGCAGGACCGATCCGCCAGCGGCGCGCACGTCGTCGGCGAATGCCGCCGCGACCGCGCGGTAGTCGGTGATCGCCGTCGTCGGCGAGTGGAGTCCTGCGATCCCCGCGGCGTACGGCTCGATCTCTCGCAACTCGTCCCGCTCGACGCGGCGGACTCCCGGCACGCCGTTCGCGCGCGCGCGGCGCTCGAGCTCGTCGAGCCGCTCGAGCTCGGACGCGTCGAGCGCGACCACGAGCTTGCCGCACGCCTCGAACGGGATCCCGCGCTCCTCGCAGTACGGGCGCAGCAGCTCGGCTCCGTGCCGGCACAGCCGCGCCTTCAGCGAGCCGGGCGCGTAGTAGATCCCGGCGT
This sequence comes from Gaiellaceae bacterium, assembly GCA_035541175.1. Lineage (GTDB taxonomy): Bacteria > Actinomycetota > Thermoleophilia > Gaiellales > Gaiellaceae > Palsa-739. The sequence goes on along the minus strand of DATKNT010000189.1, from coordinate 3,842 downwards.
GGACGACGCCGCTGTTGCGGCCCGACTGGTGGGTCGCGACGGCGGCCTCCTTCTCGAGGACGGTCACCGCCGCGCCGGGCTCGAGCTCCGCCAGCCGCCGCGCGACCGCGAGCCCGACGATCCCGGCGCCGACGACGCCGATCCGCTTCGCCGCCATGCACGAGTCCTAGCGAAACTGCCGGCGCGGTGCAGGCCGGCGCGTTCCGCTCGCAGCAGAAGCTGACCGTTGCGTGCAGGGAGGGCGGGCCGCCTGACTCGATCCGAGAGGAGCAGCTCGAACGACGGATTACCGGATCGAGACGGCGACTCCGCCGCGCTTGTGCCCGCCTTCGACGAATCTGTGGGCCTCGACGATCTCGTCGAGCGTAAACGTCCGCCCGACGAACGGCGACAGCACGCCCGATTCGATGAGCGCCGTCAGCCGCTCCAGGCGCGTCGAGTTCAACTCCAGGTCGCCATCGTCGATGGAAACGTATTTCCCGCCCGGAGCGAGGGCCTTCCTGCACGCGCGCTCGAGCTGCGATGACTTCGCCCTGCCGACGGAATCGAGCACGAATGCGTATTGCACGCCGGCGGGCGGCGCGTCGACACGGGTGTAGTCCATCACCTCGTCGGCGCCGAGCGCCTTGACGAAGTCGATGTTCGCCGTGCTGCAGACGCCCGTCACGTGCGCCCCGAGGGATTTCGCGTACTGGACCGCAATCGTTCCCGAGGTACCCGACGCGCCGTAGACGAGGACCTCGTCTCCCGACTCGATGTCTCCCCGGTCCACGTACTGGAGCGCGAGCAGGCCGCCGTAGGCGGCGGCGGTTGCCTCCTCATCGGTGAGGTTCGCCGGCTTGAGCGCGAGAACACCGTGATGGCGCGAGTCCGACTCGGGCATGCAGCGGTATTCGGCGTAGGCGCCGAGCCGGAAGCCGGTCATGCCGTACACCGCATCGCCGGGCTCGAATCGAGTGATCTGTCGACCCGTCTCGTCGACGACACCCGAGAAGACGAAGCCGAGGACCGGATGGCGTGGCTTGCTCACCCCGATCATCAGCCGGAACGGCACTTGCAACAGCGGCGGCACTCTCGCCGAGCGAATGAAGATGTCGCTCGCCGTGACCGCGCTCGCTCGAATCCGGATACGGAGCTCGTTCGGTTTCGGTGACGGTCTCGGCACGCGCGTGACACGCAGGACCTCCGCCGGGCCGTACCGGTCGCTCACGACCGCCTTCATGGTTGGAACGGTTGACGTGCTGCCCGGGGTGAGCTCCCCGTAATCGCGAGACATCAAGCGCCGCCGTGGCGCGGTGGCCGGCGAGCGGTGCCGTGTGCGGTCCGGCCGTGGCGTTCCTCCAGCGCCTGCCACAGTCGCAGCGTCCCGAGGACGACGAGGAAGAGGCCGAGCAGCATGACGACGGCGTCGAGGCTGCGCTGAGGGCTGGCGAGCATTGCGATGCCGAAGAGGAAGAGCACGACGGTCGTCACGCCGCCCAGCCAGCGCGCGCGGGTGCCGGCTGTCGAGTTGGTGAGCGAGGCTGCCTCGGCGCATGCGAGCGCGAGGCTGGCGGCGCCGAGCGCGTAGAGCAAGGCGCGTTGGGACATCGCCGGCCAGGCGAGCATCAGCGTGCCGACGACGGCCAACGCGGCTGTTTCCGCGAGTCGGGTGCGACGGTCGGCAGGCGTTGCTCGCCGGAGCCCGGTAAGGCCGACTGCGGCCGAGATCAGGAGCGCGCCGCCGACGAGGACACCGACGGTCCGGAGCGACGGCGACGGCAAGGCGAGCAGCAGCACCCCGGCGCCGGCGGCGACGGCGCCCTGCGCCGCAAGCGGCAGGCCTGTGAGCCGGCGCTCCCAGGTCGAGGCGGGGCGAGCCGAGTCGTGCTCGAGACGTGCGACGGCGGCCTGGACGGCCGTCTGCTGCGGCATCGGCGCCGGAACGACGGTGACGCGACGGCTCGACCAGCCGCGCAGGGCCCAGACGGTGAGGAAGGTTGCTCCGACGAGGGAGCCGCCCGTGTCGCAGAGCAGGTCGGTCTCCGTGTCCCAGAGACCCTGGACGAAATGGCCGCCGAGGATGTCCCATTTGTCCTCGAGCCACTCGATGTTCTCGTAGACCGCTCCGACCGCGATCCCGATCGCGAGCGTGACGATGAAGATGCCGGCGATCCGGGCGACCCGTCGCTCGCGGATCGCGACACCGGGGTCGGGCACGACTCCGAGCCGGACGAGCACGATGTAGAGCACCGGCGCGTACCCGATCGGGGAGAGGCCGTGGACGACCTTGTCGTAGTAGAACCAGCCGCCGTAGAGGTGCATCGCCGACCCCCACGCGATCAGCGTCATCGCCACCGTCAGCGAGAAGTCGAACCAGCGCGGCAGGTCGACGATCCTTGCCACCAGCAGCACGGCGGAGGCGGCGATCAGGCCGCCGGAGTTCGAGTGCCCCTCCGCGGTCAACAGGACCGTCCCCGTGATGAACGCGACCCGGATCACGTCGATGCCGTCGCGGACAAGCCACGACCAATCGCCGTACAGAAGCCGGCGACGATCCCACCCCGGATGCGCGACCGCCTGTGCCGTCATCGCTCTACGACCGTACGACGGGCGGCTGCCAGCCCGCTGCCGTGAGGCGGCCGCACGGTGCGGGGTCTAGCGGGTCGCCCGACCGCTCGACGCGGGCGTGCTGCCGGAGGTCTCGGAGGCGGATGCCGGTTCCGCAGTCGTGGTCGTGGAGCCTCCAGCACCTCGCCACACGGTCGCCACGAGCAGGACCGCGACGGCGGTCGGCAGCAACCACCAGGCGTTGGTGCCGTGCGCGGTCAGCAGCTTCGTCAGCGCGAGCGCGACGGCGATGCCGGCGGCGACGCGCCAGTCGTCGCCCACGATGAAGTCCCACCAGAAGCGGGCAAATCCACGGATGTACTTCATGCCGTTCCCGCCGAGGCGTGAAGGACGTGTGCGCGACGGCGGCGGAGCGACCACGTCAGCGCCAGCGAGAGCAGCGCCACGAATCCGACGACGGCGAGGATCGCGGCGTCGGAGCCGGGCCAGTCGACCCCTGCGCCCTCGGCACCCCAGAAGGTGCCGAAGCTCGTCAGCAGCACGCCGACGGCGTACTTGAGTGCGTTCTCGGGCACGCGCGCGAGCGGCACCCGGACGGCGACGCCGACGACGATCACGAGCGCTGCGGCAGCCGCGGCTGCGACGATCGCCAGGCCGAGGTGGCCTTCGGTCGCGCCGAACGTGACCACGATGAAGGCGACCTCGAGCCCCTCGAGCAGCACGCCCTTGAAGGCGACCGTGAACGAGTACCAGTCCATGCCGGCGCGCGTCTCCTCGCCCGCCGCGCTCGCCTGCGCGCGGCTGCGCTCGAACGCGGCCTCCTCGTCGTGGAGGCCGACGTAGCCGCTCGCCCGCAGGATCGCCTTCCGCAGCCACTGCATCCCGAAGACGAGCAGCAGCGCGCCGACGACGAGCCTGAGGGTGCCGATGGGGATCGTCTTGAGCGCCGGTCCGAGCGCCGCGACGATCGCCGCGAGCACGACGGTGGCCGCGGCGACGCCCCAGAGCGTCGAGCGCCAGCCGCGCGTGACGCCGACGGCGAGCACGATCGTCAGCGCCTCCACCGCCTCGACCGCGCTCGCCGCGAAGACCGCGAGGAACAGGATCACTGTCGAGGTCGTCATGCGGCCATCCTCGCGCTGTCGGCGCGCTCGTGACGGTTCGGCCCAGGGACGGAGATTCGCCACCTGGCGGGCCGCACTCCAGAGAGCGTGATCATCGCCCTAGGCATCACGAGCTTCCCATCCTCGATCGCCGGGTCGAGATCGCTGCCCGCCTCGGTGTCGTCGTCG
>DATKNT010000188.1:0-21147 GCA_035541175.1 Gaiellaceae bacterium | reverse complement strand
CCAGGGCGTGATCCAGCCGTTGCTCGTGCGACCGCGCGCCGCGGGCGGGTACGAGCTCGTCGCGGGCGAGCGCCGCTGGCGGGCCGCGCGCGAGGCCGGGCGGGCGACCGTGCCCGCCGTCGTGCGCGAGGCCGACGACCGCGAGACGCTCGTGCTCGGGCTGATCGAGAACGTCGCGCGCGAGCAGCTGACGCCGGTGGAGGAGGCGCGCGCGTACGCGGTGCTGATCGACGAGTTCTCGCTCTCGCTCGGCGAGGTGGCGGAGCGCGTCGGCCGGTCGAAGCCGTCGGTCTCCAACCGGATCCGGCTGCTCGAGCTTCCCGACGACATCCTCGGGATGCTCGACCGCGGCCAGCTCACCGAAGGTCACGCGCGTGCCGTGCTCGCGGTGCCGGACAACGAGGGCCGCCGCAGGCTCGCGCGCGAGATCGTCAAGAAGGGGCTGTCGGTCCGCGCCGCGGAGCAGCGCGCGAAGTGGGCCGGCGCGAAGCAGAAGCCCCGCGTCCGCGCGACGCCCGTCGACCCGGCGCTCGCCGAGCGCGTCCGCTTCGCGCTCGCGCACCTCACCGGCTTCCACGCGAAGGTCGGCCGCGGGCGCGTCGAGCTCGTCTTCGCCGACGAGCACGAGCTCGAGCAGCTCGCGGAGGCGCTCGAGCGCGCCGCCTCCCGCCTGTAGCGGGGACGGAGCTAGGGTGGGCGCATGAGCGCGGCAGCGCCGCTCATTCCCGCTCCCGGCGCCGGCAAAGCCGGCACCTTCGCTCTCTGATGAGCTCCGTCGAGCCTACGCTCATGCCCGCTCCCGGCGCCGGCCGAGCCGGCGCCTTCGCTCTCTGATGAGCTCCGTCGAGCCTACGCTCATTCACGCCCGCGGCCTCGTCAAGCGGTTCGGCGAGCTCACCGCGGTCGACGCGGTCGACTTCGACGTCCGCCGGGGCGAGGCGTTCGGCTTCCTCGGCCCGAACGGCGCGGGCAAGAGCTCGACGATGCGGATGATCGGCTGCGTGTCTCCGCCCACCGGGGGCGAGCTCAGCATCCTCGGGCTCGATCCGGTGCGCGACGGCACGCGCATCCGCGCGCGGCTCGGCGTCGTGCCGCAGGAGGACACCCTCGACAACGAGCTGACCGTGCGCGAGAACATCGTCATCTACGGCCGCTACTTCGGGCTCTCGCGTCGCGAGGTGCGCGGGCGGGCCGAACGGCTGCTCGAGTTCGTGCAGCTCGCCGAGCGCGCGGGCGACCAGGTCGAGCAGCTCTCGGGCGGCATGAAGCGGCGGCTGACGATCGCGCGCGCACTCGTCAACGATCCCGAGGTGCTGCTGCTCGACGAGCCGACGACCGGGCTCGACCCGCAGGCTCGCCACGCCGTCTGGGACCGGCTGTTCCGCCTGAAGCAGCAGGGCGTGACGCTCGTGCTGACGACGCACTACATGGACGAGGCGGAGCAGCTGTGCGACCGCCTCGTGATCATGGACCGCGGCAGCATCGCCGAAGAGGGGTCGCCGCTCGAGCTGATCCGGCGGCTGTCGACGCGCGAGGTGGTCGAGCTCCGGTTCGAGGGCGAGACGCCGCCGGTGGACGCGGCGCGGATGAACGGCCTCGTCGCACGCACGGAGGTGCTCCCGGACCGGGTGCTGCTCTACACCGACGACGGCGACGCGCTCGTCCCCGTCGCGCACGAGCAGCTGCACCCGCAGAGCGTCCTCGTGCGCCGCTCGACGCTCGAGGACGTGTTCCTGCGGCTCACGGGCAGGACGCTCGTCGACTGATGGACTTCCCGCTTCGCGCGTACGGGTACTACCTCGCGTCGTACCGTCGCGTCTGGCGCGGCAGCGTCGTCTCGTCCGTCGTCAACCCGGTGCTCTACCTCACTGCGCTCGGCGTCGGGCTCGGGACGATCGTCAACCGCGGCCGCAGCCCGCTCGGGATCCCGTACCTCGACTTCGTCGCGCCGGGGCTGATGGCGGCGGTGGCGATGCAGATCGCCGCCAACGAGTGCAGCTGGCCGGTGATGGCGGCCGTCCGCTGGACGCGGCAGTACCACGCGATGCTCGCGACGCCGCTGCGCGCGCGGGACATCGTCGCCGGCCACCAGCTCTGGGTGGCAAGCCGGGTCGCGATGTCGACGACGGTCTACCTCGTCGTCATTGCCGCGTTCGGCGCGGTGCGCTCGCCGCTCGGGATCCTCGCCGTGCCGACGGCGGTGCTGGTCGGCGCCGCGTTCTCCGCGCCGATCGCCGCGCTTGCCGTGCGCGCGACCCGGGACTCGACGTTCAACGCGCTGTTCCGCTTCGCGATCACGCCGATGTTCCTCTTCTCCGGCATCTTCTTCCCCGTCGCGCGGATGCCGAGTGCCTTGCGCGTCGTCGCGTACCTGACGCCGCTGTGGCACGGCGTCAACCTTTGCCGCAATCTCACCCTCGGCACCGCGCAGCTCTGGCCGTCGCTCGCGAACGCCGGCTATCTCCTGCTGTGGGCGGGCGCCGGCCTCGCGGTCGCGCTGCGCGCGTACCGGTGGAGGCTCGTGCGATGACGGCGTTCCCCGCGACGCGCGGCCATCTCCTCTTCGAGCGGAACCTCATGGTCTACCGGCGCGCGTGGATGACCCTCTTCAGCGGCTTCTTCGAGCCGGTCTTCTATCTGCTCTCGCTCGGTGTCGGCCTCGGCTACTTCATCGGGAAGGTCCACGGCGTCTCGTATGCGAGCTACATCGCGCCGGCGCTGCTCGCCTCCTCGGCGATGAACGGCGCCGTCTACGACGCGACGAACGTCTTCTGGAAGCTGAAGTACGGGAGGACGTACGACGCGATGCTCGCGACACCGGTCGGCCCCACCGACGTGGCGCTCGGCGAGGCTGCGTGGGCGCTGTTCCGGGGCCTGCTCTACTCGGCGGCGTTCATCGTCACCGCGGCCGCGCTCGGGCTCGTGCACTCGTACTGGGGGCTCGCGACCTTCCCCGCCGCCGCGCTCGTCGGCTTCGCCTTCGCGGGGATGGGCATCGGGGCGACGACGTACATGCGCAGCTGGCAGGACTTCGAGATCGTCCAGCTCGTGCTGCTGCCGATGTTCCTGTTCAGCGCGACCTTCTACCCGATCACCGTGTACCCGCCGGCGATCCAGTGGATCGTCCGCTTCTCGCCGCTCTACCACGCGATCCTGCTGATCCGCTCGCTGACGCTCGGGGTCGTCGGCCCGCGCAACCTCGTCGACGCCGCGTACCTGCTCGTCCTCGGCGTGGTCGGCATCGCCGTCGCCCGCCGCCGCGTCGCCGGCCTGCTTCTCACCTGACCGCCACCGCGCCCGACTTGGCGGGCGCGGCCCACATCGGCCGGCCACGAGTTCGCTCTGCCTCCACCTGCGAGCGGAAAGCAAAGCGCGAAGCACGCGCGCGCAGCGCGCCTGCTCGCGCGAAGCGGGCGACGCAGCGATAAGCATGGGCGATCCTGGATTCGAACCAGGGACCTCCGCCTTATCAGAGCGGCGCTCTAACCAACTGAGCTAATCGCCCGCCGGGAGCGCAAGTGTAGCCAAGTGGCGGACGGCACCGCCTCGGCCGAGTGACGCCGATCCAGGGATGCCGAAAGGACGGAATCCGGTCGATGGGTAGAGCGGTAGGGGTCAATGGCAGGTTCCATCTTCTCCACTGCGGCTGTGCGAATCGGCGACGAGGTCATCTACCACGGACGCGTGCTCGTCCTGCGCGGGCTCCAGCCCATGAGCGTGCCCAGGCGGCGCGCCGAGGTCGAGGATCCCGTGACGGGCGAGCGGTTCACCGTCCCGCTCGAGGAGCTCGAGCCGGCGCATCCCGAGCTCGATGAGCCCGGGGGTTTCGATCCCGCGGCCTGAGCTATATTCGGGTTGAGGCCACGAGCCTCGCGCGCCATGCACGAGATGCTCATCTACGGGGTCAGCTTCGATCTGGTCGGCAAGCAGCCGATCGTCCTCCTCAAGACCGCGGACGGGAACAAGTTCCTGCCGATCTGGATCGGCCACAACGAGGCCGCCGCGATCCTGATGAAGCTCCAGAGCCAGGCGCCGCCGCGGCCGATGACGCACGACCTGTTCAGCGACGTGCTCGAGCAGCTCGGCGTCCAGGTCGTCCGGATCACCGTGACCGAGCTGCGCGAGAACACGTTCTACGCGCAGATCACCGTGACGCAGGACGGGACGGAGATCGAGGTCGACTCGCGCCCGTCCGACGCGATCGCGCTCGCGATCCGGGCGGAGGCGCCGATCTTCGCCGCCGACCGCGTGATCGAGGAGTCCGCGATCGAGTTCGAGGGCGAGGAGGTGAACGAGGAGCAGCTGGAGGCGGAGGTCTCGAAGTTCCGCAGCTTCCTCGATCACGTCACCCCGGACGAGTTCGCGCTCGAAGAGGACGGCGAGAGCGAAGAGGACTGAGTCTGTTGGCGCAAGTGCCCGAATCCGCTCGCGCGGATTCCGGCACGCGCGAAGATCCCTGTGCCGGCCGCGCTCGCGGCCGGACGTCGCCCATCAGACCGTTACTCCTCCCCGCGCGTCAGCTCCGACTTCGTCAGCTCGAGGACCTTCCCGAACAGCTCCTCGAGCCCGTGCTGCGAGAGCGGGCCGCGGTTCGCCCGCGAGAGATAGCGGAGCATCCACTCCTCACGCTCCGGGTCGAGCACCTCGAGCCCGCGCGAGCGCTTGTACGCCCACATCTGCGCGACGAGTTCGAGCCGGCGGTTCATCGCGTCGACGAGCGCGCGGTCGTTGTCCGAGACCTGCTCGCGCAACCGGCGGATCAGCGGGTCGTCGTCGGCGGGCACGTCAGTAGACGTACACGGTCTCGCCGTCGTCGTTCGTCGCGTAGAGCGTCGGCGCGATCCACATCGGCACGCGGACGCAGCCGTGGCTCGCGGGGTACGGCGGCACGGACGGGTTGCCGTGGATCGCGTAGCCGCCGGTGAAGTACATCGGGTCGTACAGCGTGCCGAGCGGGCTCGGGTCGAAGCCGGTCACCTTGCGGTAGATGGCGAAGCGGCCGCGCGGGGTGTAGTCGCCCGCGACGCCGGCGGTCGAGACGGGGACGATCGTCGCCACACGCCCGCCGCGCACGACGAGCAGCACCTGGCGGGCGATGTCGACCTCGAGGTGGTCCGCCGGCTGCGCGTAGCGCGGGCGGGGGCGGAGCGGATGGTCGAGCTTCGCCCAGAAGGCGGTCGTCACCGTTCCCGTCCGCGATAGCCCTTGCACCTTCTGGAAGGCGTAGACCGCATCGAGCAGCTCGCCGTCGAAGCCTGCGGTGCCGGTCGGGGCGAGATAGCCGAGCGCGGCGAGGCGGCGGGCGAGCGCGGCGACGACCGACCCGCCTGCGCCCACGGCGAGCTGTGGATAGGCGATCGTCGTGTTCGCGCTCGTGTGCGCAGGCTCCCAGCCGGTCGCGGGTCGCGCGCGCGCGGTGACGACGACGCTGCCGGGGAGGCTCGTGTCGAGCGGGAGCTCGAGCGCGCGGCCCGAGACGGTCTTGACGACGCTGCCGGAGCGGCTGACGGTGACGGCGAGCGTCCCGGCCGACGCGGGCTCGATCCGGGCGACGGCGCGGAGCCTGCCGTAGAGCGACGCGTCTCCTTCGAAGCCCACGGTGACGGCGGGGCGGACGGCGAGCTGGAACGGCGGCGACGCCGCCTGGTCGGCGTGGGCGACGACGGCGCCGGGGGCGCCCGCGCGCGTGTGGATCCGGAAGCCGCCGCCGGGGCCGGTCGTGCCCCGGCCGAGCGTGCGGCCGCCGGCGGAGAGCGTGACCTGGACGTTCGCCGCGGCCGGCCGGAGCGAGCCGGTGAACAGGGCGATCCGTCCGTACGTGGCGGGCGAGCGCGCGGCGAGCGTCACCGTCTCGGCCCGCACCTGCACCTGCGCGGTCGCCGTCTCCCCGTCCGGCGCGGTCGCCGTCACCGTCGCCGTCCAGAGGCCGGCGGCGTAGACGTGCTGGACGGTCGCCCCGTCGGCCGGCGTCCCGTCGCCGAGATCCCAGCGATACGAGGCGGCGTCGCCCGTCGCCGTCAGCGTCACGGAGAGCGGCGCCTGGCCGGCGGTCGCCGACGCGGACGCGGCGACGCCTGGCGGTGCTGCGACCGCGCCCGGAGCGAGCGTCAAGGCAAGGAGCAGGAGCACCGCGAGCCGCTGCACGGGTCGAAGCATGCCGTCAGCCGAGGACGGCGGCCGCGAGTGCGACGGCGTTGAAGATGCCGTGGACGATCATTCCGGGATAGACGCTGTCGGTACGGTCGCGCACGTACGCGAGGATGATCCCGAAGGGGACGAGCACGAGCAGCGCCTCCACGAGCCCGTGCGCGAGGCCGAACGCGACACCGACGAGCACGATCGACGGCCAGCGGCCGAGGAAGAACCGGAGCAGCGACTGGCCGAGACCGCGGAAGGTCAGCTCCTCGACGAACGGCGCGACGACCGCGAACAGGACGAGGTTCGCCGCGAACGCGCCGGCGTGCGCCGGCTCCCAGTGCGTCGGCGTCAGCCCCTGCTCCTTGCCCGGGCTCTGCGGCAGCGGGATGAGCGTGACGACCGCCTCGCAGAGGTAGATGGCGACGATCGCGGCGACCATCAGGCCGATCGCGAGCCGCCACGACCGGGGACGGCGCAGGGCCAGCAGGTCGAACCGGTCGACCGCGATCAGGAAGACGACTCCCGCCCAGACGGCGTAGAGCACCATTCCGCCGGCGAACGTCGAGTAGCTGTAGACGACGTCGCGCGTGCTCTTCGAGGAGGAGCTTCCCGTGAAGCGGCTCGCGTAGTTCAGCGCCGCGATCGCGGCGACGAGCATCGACCAGGCGACGAGGCGAGCTCTCACGCGAGCAGAATCCTGCGCGCGGCGTCGGCCAGCGGGGCCGGCTCGAAGCGAAGGCCGGCGGCGCGCGCCCCCTCCGCGTCGGCGTCGGCGTCGCCGACGTGCACGGCGTGCGCCGCATCCGCGCCGAGCCGTGCGAGCGCCAGCTCGAACACCGCCGCCGCCGGCTTCGGCGCGCCCGCCTCGGCCGAGGTGACGACGGCGTCGAGCAGCCCGTCGAGCCCGAGCGCGGCGAGGTGGTCGTGCAGGCCGACGTCCCAGTTGGAGACGACGGCGAGCCGCAGCCCGGCCGCGGCGAGTGCGCGGCACGCAGCCGCGGCGCCGGGCAGCGCCTCGAACTCGAGCGCGCCGACGAACGCCGGCGCGAACTCGCCCGGGTCGAGCGCGACGCCGGCCGCGTCGAGGAAGACGCCGGCGCAGTCGCGGCGCAGGAGCGCGAGCGCCGCCTCGTCCCGGCCCTCGTGCGACCGCTCGACGTAGTACGCGACCTCGTCCCGGAAGGCGGCACGTACCTCGTCCGCCGAGCGCTCCATCCCGTGCTCCGCGAGCGCGACCTGCAGCGCGGGCACCGGATCGCGGAGCGCGACGAGCGTGCCGTACGCGTCGATCGTGACCGCTTCGAGCGCCATCGCGCATAGAGTCGCATCGATGCGCCACTTCACCCCGGAGGAAGCGAACGCCGCGCTCGCCGAGGTGCGGCCGCTCGTCGAGCGAATGGTCGACCGCCGGCGCGCGCACCAGCAGGCGCTCGAGCGGCAGGAGGAGCTCGAGGGGCGCATCCGCGGCAACGGCGGCGGCATTCCGCCCGCGGTGCTTGCCGAGGCGGCGGCGGAGATCGAGCGGCTCGAGCGGGAGCTGGCGCGGCTTGTCGACGAGATCGGCGGGCACGGCGCCCAGGTGAAGGATCTCGACGAGGGGCTCGTCGACTTCCCGGCCCGCCGGGGCGGCGAGACCGTCCTGCTCTGCTGGAGGCTCGGCGAGGACGAGATCCGCTACTGGCACACGCTCGACGACGGCTTCGCCGGCAGGCGGCCGCTGCCGCTCGACGACTGAGGAATCGGCCGCTCAGCCGCGAAACGAACGAGAGCCATGAGCTTGTGGCACCGGCTGATCGGCGCGGCTCTCGTGTTCGTCCTCGTCTGGCTGCTCGCGCAGCTCGTCGACTGGTGGCTGTCGCGGCGCCCGGTTCGCCCGGAGGTCGCCACGCGCTACCGCTTCCTGCGCCGCGGGATCACGGCCGCGATCCTCGTCATCGGGCTGTTCTCGGCCCTGCTCGTGATCCCGGGCGTGCGCGCGGTCGCGGGCGGGCTGCTCGCCTCCTCCGCCGTCTTCGCCGTGATCATCGGCTTCGCCTCGCAGCGGACGCTCGGCAACTTCGTCGCCGGGATGCTGATCGCGATCAGCCAGCCGGTCCGCCTCGGCGACCGGGTCACCTACAACGGCCAGGAAGGCGTGGTCGAGGAGATCGGGCTGACGTACACGTTCATCCGCACGGCCGACCGGGCGAGGATCGTCGTCCCGAACGAGAAACTGGCCTCCGATACCATCCGCAACGCTTCGATTCGCGGCAGGGAGACGTACGCAGAGGTCACCGTGCAGGTTCCGCTCACAGCCGATCTCGGCGCCGTCGTCGCCGGCCTCCGCGAGGAGACGGCGGACGAGCCCGACACGTCGGTCTACGTCAGCTCTCTCGACGGCACGGCGACCGTGACCATCCTCGCCGGCGCCGCCAGCGAGGACGCGGCCGCCCATCTCGAGCGCGACCTGCGCCTGCGGGCGCACAGGCGCCTCCGCGCGCTGGGCGTCTGGGGATGACCGGACCGCCGTCGCCGCCGGGCCGCCGCCGGTCGGCGGCCGGACCGGGCGTTTCCGCCGGTCGCCGGCGCCGCCGTCGCACGCGGCAGCGCAGGCGGCAGAGCCGCCGCTTCGCGCTCCTCGCGATCTTCGTCGGGATCCCCCTCGCGCTCGCCGCCGCCGCCGCGATCGCCGGCACCGTCGCCTACAACTCGAGCTGCGACCTGAACAAGCTCACGCCGGTCGCGGTCGGGCAGAACTCGTTCGTCTACGCCGCCGACGGCTCCGTGCTCGGCGCCATCCCCGCCGAGCGGAACCGCACGCCCGTCTCTGCCGGCCGGATCAGCCCGTGGATGGCGAAGGCGACGGTCGCGATCGAGGACCGGCGCTTCTGGGAGCACGGCGGCATCGACCCGATCGGCATCGCGCGCGCCGTCGTCGCCGACGTACGGGCCGGGAAGATCGTCGAGGGCGGCTCCACGATCACGCAGGAGCTCGTCCGCAACCTCTACCTCTCGCGCGAGCGGACGCTGAAGCGGAAGCTGATCGAGGCGTGCCTCGCGATCAAGCTCGCGAACCACTGGTCGAAGCAGCGGATCCTGACCGCGTACATGAACGAGGTCTACTACGGCAACCACGCCTACGGGATCGAGGCGGCGGCGGAGACGTACTACTCGATTCCCGCGAAGGAGCTGAACCTCGAGCAGTCCGCGGTGCTCGCCGGCCTGCCGCAGGCGCCGTCGGTCTACGACCCGTTCCACCAGCCGGACGACGCGATCGCCCGCAGGAACGAGGTGCTGCACGCGATGCTCGTCGCCGGCGACATCACGTCGCAGCAATATGCGACTGCCGTCCGCGACCGCCACCTCGACCTGCACGCCGGGAAGCGCTACACGCACATCCGCGAGCCGTACTTCTTCGGCTACGTGGAGGACCAGCTCCAGCAGGAGTACGGCGCGAACACCGTCCGCTCCGGCGGGCTCAAGGTCTACACGACGATCAATCCCGCGCTGCAGCGCGCGGCCCGCGCGGCGATCACGCACGTGCTGAACCTGTCCACCGACCCGGCGTCGGCGATCGTCTCGATCGACCCGCGCACGGGCGCGATCCGCGCGATGGTGGCGGTGACGCCGGGGAAGAAGGGGAACCAGTTCAACTTCGTGACGAGCGCGCGCCGGCAGCCGGGGTCGACGTTCAAGACGGTCGCGCTGACGACGGCGGTCTCGCTCGGGATGAACCCGTTCACGACGTCGTACCTGTCGGCGCCGCTCCACTACCAGCCCGATCCGCTCTGCAACCCGAGCACCCCCGGCTGCGCGTGGGACGTCCAGACGTACGAGCACACGTACGCCGGCGTCGAGTCGGTGCTGAGCGCGACGCTCCAGTCGGACAACACGGTGTACGCACGGCTCTCCCTCGACGTCGGCCCGCAGAACATCGCGGACATGGCGTACAGGCTCGGAGTCCGCAGCTCGCCGCTCGAGGCGGTTCCGTCGATCGCGCTCGGCTCGATCGGTGTCACGCCGATCGAGATGGCGTCCGTGTACTCGACGCTCGCCGCCGGCGGGGTCTACTCGAAGCCGATGGCGATCACGAAGGTCGTCCTTCCGAACGGGAAGGTCGACACGGACGTCGGCTGGGGCCAGCCGCAGCGCGAGCGTGTCATCCCCGACTGGGTCGCGTCGACCGTGACGCAGGTGCTGGAACAGAACATGCTGTACGGCACGGGCACCGGCGCGCACCTCTCGGGCCACACCGACGCCGGCAAGACCGGGACGACCGACAACTACGCGGACGCGTGGTTCTCCGGGTACACCCCGCGGCTCGAGGCGACCGTGTGGATCGGCTACCCGAGCGGCGAGATCCCGATGCTCGACGTGCACGGGATCGCCGTGTCGGGACCGACGTTCCCCGCGACGATCTGGCACCTCTACATGGAGACGGCCGTCGGCGGCAAGCCTGACGTCCCGTTCCCGCCGGCGCTGACGCAGCCGGTGTGGACGGCGTGGCGCGGACAGTACGAGTACAGCGGCGCCTGGGGAACGACGAGCTCCAGCACGACGACGGAGACGGCGACCGGGCCGGCGCCGGCGACGACCAGCGGCGCGCCGACGACGACCTCCGCACCGCCCGCGACGACGGTCGCTCCTCCTCCTTCGCCGCCGGCGACGACATCGACCGAGCCGGCGCCGCCCCCGCAGACGCCGACCGAGACGACGCCGACCCCGTAGTGCCCGAGCTGCTGACCTTCGAGGAGGCACAGGCGCAGGTGCTGGCGCGCGTTCGTCCGCTCGCGGCCGAGGCGGTTCCGATCGGGCGCGCGTCGGGACGCGTCACGGCCGAGCCGTCGCAGGCCGCCGTCGATCTGCCCCCGTTCCCGAGCTCCGCCATGGACGGCTTCGCCGTCCGCGCCGCGGATGTGCCCGGCTCGCTGCCTGTCGTGGCAACGATCGCCGCCGGCAGGCCGACGGATCGCCCGCTCGGTGCGGGTGAGGCGATGGCGATCTCCACGGGCGGCGTCGTTCCGGCGGGTGCGGATGCCGTCGTCCCCAGCGAGTACGTTGTCCAGCATGACAACAGTATCGACGTGGCGGAGGCTGTTTCGGTGGGTGCGCATGTCCGTCCTCGCGGCGACGACGTATCGGCGGGGGACGTCGTCGTTCAGGCTGGGGTGCGCCTGGGCCCGGCGCAGATCGGCGGCCTCGCCGCCGCCGGCATCGGCGAGGTCGTGTGCGCGCGCGTCCCACGCGTCGTCGTCATCTCGACGGGCACCGAGCTCGCTCGTCCCGGCGACCCGCTCGCCCCGGGTCAGGTGTACGAGGCGAACTCCGTCATGCTGGCGGCCGCGCTCGCCTCCGTCGGCGCCGACATCGAGACGCTGCCGGCGGTCGCCGACGACGAGTCGGCGCTCCGGGTGGCGGTCGAGCGCGGGCTCGCCGCGGACGTCCTCGTCACCTCGGGCGGGGTCTCGGTCGGGCCGCACGATCTCGTGCGGCGGATCGAGGCCGGGCTCGGGGTCGAGGAGGTCTTCTGGCGCGTCGCGATCAAGCCGGGGAAGCCGGTGTCGTTCGGCGTCCGCGGCGAGACCCTCGTGTTCGGCCTGCCGGGAAACCCGGTGTCGTCGCTCGTCGGCTGCGAGCTGTTCGTCAAGCCTGCGCTGCGCGCGCTCCAGGGGCTCCCGGAGCCGCTGCCGCGCTTCGAGGCGGGACGGCTCGCCGCGCCCGTCCGGCGAAACGACGCCCGCGACGAGCTCGTGCGGGCGCGCTCCCGCCTGGACCGAGACGGAACGCTGCTCGAACCCGTGTCGGGGCAGGAGTCGCACATGATCGTCCACGCGGCGGGCGCCGACGCGCTCGTGCACGTTCCACGTGGAATCGGCGAGCTGGCGGCCGGCGACACCGTCGGCTGGCTTCGCCTCGACGCGGCCGGCTGAAGCCTCAGCCGCTCGCCGCCTGTCGCTCCCGCTGCGCGAGGCGGCTGCGCCGGCGCTGCGCGAGCACGAGCCGGCGGATCGTCTCGCGGATCGGGCCTCGCGGCCCGCGTTCCGCTGCGCTCGGGTACGGCGTGTACCGGCCGGCCGTGAGCGCGACGAGCTGTCCCGCTCCGGCGAGCCAGCCCAGTCCGATCGCGGCCGCCGCCAGCGGCGCGTAGCGGACGGTGAAGAGCGACGCGACGTACCACGGGGCGTCGAAGCCGAGGCCGTAGCGGTCGGCGAACGACCAGAGCAGCAGCGCAGGCCCGGCAAAGCCGGCGAGCAGGACGGCGAGCCGCGCGGGCAGGGCGCGTCCGCGGACCTGCGGGAGCCAGAGCCAGGCGTGGAGTGAGGGGAGCAGGAACAGGAGCGCGAACGGATTCGTCGCGACGACGAGGAGTCCGACGACGCCGAGCGCGAGCAACGCCGCGACGTGGCCCGCCAGCTCCTCCTCCGGCCGGACACGACGGCGGGGCAGCAGCCGGTCGCGGGCGACGAACCAGCTCGCGCCGATGAGCACGGCAAGGGCGATGAGCGCCGCCGTCGGCCAGCGGACGCCGTCGAGCGAGGGCGGCCGGCCGCCGCCGCGCGGCCAGGCGCCGAACAGGCCGAAGACCGCGAACAGGAGGCCGCACCAGACCCAGAACAACAGCCGTGTCCGGTAGCTCCTCAGCGCGGGCGCGACGCGAATCCGCCGCCGCCGGCAGCGCGCGAACAGGTCGACGGCGGCGGCGAGGAACGGCAGCAGCATCGCGATCAGCACGATCTCGACCGCCCAGCCGCGCACGATCCGCTGGCCGAGGTAGACGTAGCTCGGCGGCCCCTGGGAGAGGGCGACGCCCTGCTCCATCGCGTCGAGCGCGTTCTGCACCGACCGCCCGACCTGGTCGAGACGACGGACGTCGAGCGCGGCGACGGTGTCGGCCGCGCCGCCCGGCGGCCGGTCGCCGGAGGTCGTGATCGTGACCGCGGGGATGTCGCGCGAGACGAACGGCGCCTGCTCGTAGACGCTGAACGGGAAGCCGAGATCGATCAGCTGCCGCAGGGCGCCCGGCCACTGCGGCTGCGAGCCCGTCTCCTGCGTGAGCACCGAGCGCATCGTCTCCAGCAGGCCGGGCTCGGGCGAGCGGGGTGTGTCCCCGCCGAACTGGAGGCGCGGCACGCCGCGCCCCGCGACCCCGTCGAGGTCGATCACCGCGGCGACGTTCGGCGCCTCGGGCGCGTGGGCCGCGAACTCCGCCGCCCCGGCGTCGCCGGTCGTCCCGCCGTCCGTCGACACGAACGCGAGCGAGTACGGCAGCTGCAGCCGTGCCGCGCCTGCGGCCGGGGCGTACGCGCGTGCGAGCTCGATCAGCGCGGCCGTGCCGGAGGCGTTGTCGTTCGCGCCCGCGCCCGCGCCGGTGTCGTCGCGGTGGGCCATGACGACGATCGTCCGCCGGGACGCGCCCGGCTTGACGGCGACGAGGTTGACGAACCGCACGCGGCCGCGGCCGGGGACGGTGGCCGTGAACGGCTCGGAGCGGACGATGTAACCGTACGGGGTCAGCTGGTCGCGGAACCAGCCGACGGCGCCGGTCGCTCCCGGCGTCCCGGGAGCCCGATTCGGCCACTGGCTCGCGAGGTCGCGGGCGAGCTGCGCCGCGGCGTCCCGGTCGAACGCGGGCGGGAGGTTGGGCGGCTGGAGCGGCGCCGGCCGGGCGACGCTGAACGCCAGGAGCAGCAGCGGCAGGCCGACGAGCAGCCAGGTTCCGCGGTAGAGCCGGCCGTTGACCGGCCGCTCCAACGACCCTGGCCGCGGCCGGCGCCGCTCGGATGAGGGCGGGACGGCCGCCACGGCGATCTATAGTAAGACCCGGCGACGGCGGGCACCGAATCGCACCTATCTGATGCCAGACTCCGCCACGATCCTTCTCGTCGACGACGAGGAAGCCGTTCAGAAGCTCCTCACGTACCCGCTCGAGCACGAGGGCTTCCGCGTGCTCCAGGCCCGCGACGGCGAGGAGGCGCTGAGGCAGTTCGGCGCGGAGCACGTCGACCTCGTCGTGCTCGACCTGATGCTGCCGAAGCTCGACGGGCTCGAGGTCTGCCGCCGCCTGCGGGCACGCAGCACCGTGCCGATCATCATGCTCACCGCCCGCGACGACGAGCTGGACAAGGTCGTCGGGCTCGAGCTCGGGGCCGACGACTACATCACGAAGCCGTTCTCGATCCGCGAGTTCCGGAGCCGGGTGCGGGCGCTCCTGCGCCGCGCCGCGATCGGCAGCCCGGGCGACGCCGCCGACGTGATCGCGGCCGACGGCCTCGTCATCGACGTCGCCAAGCGGACGGTCGAGGTGCGCAGCCGGCCGGTCGAGCTGACCTACGTCGAGTTCGAGCTCCTCCGGACGATGGCCGCGCGCCCGGGCCGGGTCTTCAGCCGCCAGGCGCTGCTCGAGGCGCTCTGGGGCGACTACGCGTATCGGGAGCCACGGACGATCGACGTCCACGTCCGGCACCTCCGCGAGAAGCTCGAGCGCGATCCGCGCGAGCCCGAGTTCATCTTCACCGTGCGCGGCGTCGGCTACCGCTTCCGGGACCAGACCGCCCGCGCCGGCACACTCGGGACGTGAACCCGTTCCGCAACGTCGGCGTCCGGCTGAGCCTCGCGCTCGCCGCGGTCGTGCTCGGGGCGCTGGCCGTCGTCTGGATCGCGCTCGTGCCGACGCTCGAGCGGAGGCTCGTGAACTCGAAGATCGCCCAGCTGACCCAGTCGGCCCGGGCGCTGGAGCGGGAAGCAGAGGCGGCGGGCGTCGACGAGGACTTCGTCGACTACGCGGCCCACGCCTCCGGCGCGCGGGTCGTCTTCCTCCGGCCGATCGCCGGGGGTGACCAGACGACGATGCTCGTCAACGCCGACTCGCTCCATCTCGGGCTCTCGAGCGACGTCGTCAAGGACCCGCTCGCCCTCCGGGCGTCGACGAGCGGCAAGCTCGAGAAGGGCCGGGTCAACCGGGACGGCACCTCCTACGCCGAGGTCGCGGTCCCCGACAAGAACGGGAACATCCTCCTCTTCGCGAGCTCGCTGCGAGACACGCTCGCGAACGACAACCTCGTGAGCACGCGGTTGCTCTGGGCGGGCCTGATCGCCCTTGCGATCTCGCTCCTCGTCGGCTTCGGGGCCTCGTCGGCCTTCGCCCGCCGGATCCGGCGCCTGGAAGCCGCGGCAGAGCGGATCGCCGGCGGCGACTTCAGCGAGCCCGTCGTCGACCGGCATCGCGACGAGGTCGGCCAGCTGGCGCGCGCGTTCGACCGGATGCGGCTCCAGCTCGCGCAGCTCGACGACGCGCGGCGGGCCTTCATCGCCAACGCCTCGCACGAGT
Source organism: Gaiellaceae bacterium (assembly GCA_035541175.1). Classification (GTDB taxonomy): domain Bacteria; phylum Actinomycetota; class Thermoleophilia; order Gaiellales; family Gaiellaceae; genus Palsa-739. Next base: position 5,702 of record DATKNT010000188.1, on the reverse strand, counting down.
TGCGGACGCCGATCTTCTCGCTCGGCGGCTTCCTCGAGCTGCTCCAGCACGAGGATCTCGACGAGGAGACCCAGCGCGAGTTCCTCGCGACGATGTCGGAGCAGGTTCAGCGGCTGTCGAAGCTCGCCACCGACCTGCTCGACCTCTCGCGGCTCGACGCCGGCCGGATGCGGCTCGAGCTCGAGCCGGTGCCGCTGGCAGACGCCGCCGACGATCTCTCCGCCGAGTTCGCGGCGCTTGCCCAGCAGCACGGCCACCCGCTCGAGGTGGTCGTCGAGCGGGCCGGCGTCGCGTTCGCCGACCGGGAGCGGGTGGTCCAGATCGGCCGGGCCCTGATCGACAACGCGCTCGTGCACACGCCGCGGGGCACGCCGGTCAGGATCGTCGTCCGCGGGTCGGAGCTCGCGGTCGAGGACGACGGGCCGGGGATCCCGGCCGAGGAGGCGGAGCAGGCATTCGCGCGGTTCACGCGGCTGTCGGGCTCGCGCGCCTCCGGCACGGGGCTCGGCCTGGCGATCGCGCGCGAGCTGGCGGAGCTGATGGGCGGCGAGCTCCGGCTCGAGTCCCGGCCGGGCCTGACGGTGTTCACCGTCTCGCTGCCGGCAGCGGTGGGCGAGCCGGAGCCGGCGGGCGTCCCCGCCTAGGGAGCCCGATCGTTTTCACGGGAAATCGGCGCTAGTCTTCGGGGCCGTGCGCGTCGCCGCCGTCGCCTTCGCCGGAGCTCTCGTCGGCGCAGCCGCCGTCCTCGGGATCGGGCGCGCCGCCGGCCTGATCGACGGCGGGTCGACGACGCGGACGGTCGTCGTGCGCGAGCTGCCCGCGGCGGCGAGTCGCCCGGCCGCGGTCCGGACCGTCATCCCTTCGACGACGCGTGGATTCTCGCCGGCGCGGATCTTCGCACTGCGCTCCCCCGGCGTCGTCACCGTCTTCACGTACTTCGCCGACGGCACCGCGGCACAGGGCTCCGGGTTCGTCGTCTCGCCGAGCGGGACGATCCTCACGAACGCGCACGTGATCACGACCGCCGGCGAGACCGCGGCCGGCGTCCCGGTGCGCGCCGCGTCGCGGATCTACGTCGAGTTCGCCGATCACGACCGCATCCCGGCGAGGGTCGTCGGCTGGGACGTGTACGACGACGTGGGCGTCATCCGCGTCGCCGCGTCGCAGCACGCGCTCGACCCGCTGCCGCTGGGCCGGTCGTCCGCGGTCGTCGTGGGCGAGCCGGTGGCGGCGATCGGCAGCCCGCTCGGGAACGAGAACTCGCTCGCGGTCGGAGTCGTCTCGGCCGTCGGCCGCTCGATCGCGGCGCTGACGGCGGCGCATTTCCAGCTCGTCGACGCGATCCAGACCGACGCGCCGATCACGCACGGCAGCTCGGGCGGGCCGCTGCTCGACGGGCGCGGTCGCGTCATCGGGATCAACGCGCAGATCCGCAGCGACTCCGGCGGCAGCTCCGGGATCGGGTTCGCCGTTCCGATCGACTCGGCCCGCCGCTCGCTCGTCGACCTGCTCGCGCACGGCCGCGTCGCGTACGCCTACGCGGGCCTGCAGACACAGGACCTGACGCCGTCGCTCGCGCGGCACCTCGGGCTGCCGGTGCTCCACGGCGCCCTCGTCGAGCACGTGACGTCCGGCGGGCCGGCCGCGCACGCGGGCGTCCGCGGCGGCTCGAAGGAGATCCAGTTCGAGGGCGAGAGCCTCCTGACCGGCGGCGACGTCGTCGTCTCCGTCGACGGCGCGCCCGTGCCCGATGCGGACACTCTCGTGCGGATTGTCACGAGTGAGCTCCGGCCGGGGCAGACGGCCGTGTTCGGCATCGTCCGCGGCGGCACTCGTCGCACGGTCGCCGTGCGCCTGGCCGAGCGGCCGAGCAGTCGCTAGCCCGCCGGGGTAGGTTCCCCGTCGTGGGCGGACGGAGGAAGCTGATCGTCGTCGCCAACCGCGGCCCGGTGAGCTACGGCCGCTCGCCGTCGGGCGAGCGGCTCGTCCTTCGCGGCGGCGGCGGCCTCGTCACCGCGCTCCGCAGCCTCGTCGCCCACCACGACGTCACCTGGATCGCAAGCGCCATGTCCGACGAGGATCGCGCCGTCGCGGCCGAGCACGGCGGCGACGGCTTCGAGGAGACCGCGCGGGACGGATCGCCCTACCGGCTCCGCCTCGTCGCGCACGATCCGACGGCATACGACTGGTACTACAACGTCGTCGCGAACCCGACGCTCTGGTTCCTCCAGCACTACATGTGGGGACTGCCGTACGCGCCGGACCTCGACCTCGGCCTCCACCACGCGTGGTTCAACGGCTACCTCCCCGTGAACGAGGCGTTCGCCGACGCGGTCGCCGCGGAGCTCGACCGCGACCCGGACGCGACCGTCTTCCTCCACGACTACCACCTCTATCTGGCGCCGAGGCTGATTCGCGAGCGGCGGCCCGGCGCGGTCATGTCGCACTTCGTGCACATCCCGTGGCCGCAGTCGGACTACTGGCATGTCCTGCCCGAGCACCTGCGTCGTGCCGTCCACGAGGGCCTGCTCGCGAACGACATCGTCGGCTTCCACACGCAGCGCTGGAAGCGGAACTTCCTCCGGTCGTGCGAGGAGCTGCTCGGCGCGGAGGTCGACGACCGCGCGGGAACGGTCACGTACGAGGGACGGCGCACGCTCGTCACCAACCATCCGATCGCGATCGACCCGCTCGAGTTCGACGAGCTCAGGGACGCGCCGGCGGTGCTCGAGGAGGAACGGCAGATCCTCGAGTCGCGACCGGAGTTCCTCATCGTCCGCGTCGACCGCACCGATCCGTCGAAGAACGTCGTCCGCGGCTTCCGCGCGTTCGGCCTGTTCCTCGACCAGCATCCGGAGCTGCACGGCCGCGTCGTCCTCCTCGCGCTGCTCGATCCGTCGCGGCAGGACATCCCGGAGTACTCGGAGTACCTCGCCGCGATCCAGCGCGAGGCGCGCGCCGTGAACGACCGCTTCCAGACGGAGGGGTGGACGCCGATCGACCTGCGGATCGCGGACAACTTCGCGCAGTCGGTCGCGGCCTACAAGCAGTACGACGTGTTGCTCGTCAACGCGGTGTTCGACGGGCTCAATCTCGTGGCGAAGGAGGCGCCGCTCGTGAACGAGCGCGACGGCGTCCTCGTCCTCTCCGAGAACACCGGCGTGCACGAGGAGCTCGGCCGCTGGACGCTGACGGTCAACCCCGTCGACGTCTACGGGCAGGCGCAGGCGATCGAGGCGGCGCTGACGATGCCGGTCGAGGAGCGCCGCCGCCGGCTCGAGGAGACGCGGACGTACGTGCGCGACCACGACCTCGCGTCCTGGATCGCGGCGCAGCTCGCCGACCTCGACGCGCTCGTGCCGCAGGGCGCTTAGTACGATCACGGCATGGCGACGGCCTCCGCTCCGGAGCTCGTCTCGGTGAATCCCGCGACGCTCGAGCCGGTCGGCTCCGTGCCGCGCACGGACCCGGGCGGGCTGCGCTCGATCGTCGCTGCCGCAGCGGCCGCGCAGGAGCAGTGGCGGTCGCTCGGCGCGACGGCGCGCGGGAGCGTGCTGCGCGAGGCGGGGCGGGTCGTGCGCGAGCGGGCGGACGAGATCGCGGACGTCGTCTGTGCCGAAACGGCGAAGCCGCGCACCGAGGCGATCGCGCACGATCTCTATCCCGCGGTCGACCACGCGGCGTGGCTCGCGCGCAACGCGGCGCGCGTGCTCGCCGACGAGCCGATCCGCTTCTCGCAGCTGCACCTGCGCACGAAGAAGGCCTGGCTCCTGCACGAGCCGCTCGGCGTCGTCGCGGCGATCACTCCGTGGAACATCCCGTTCGGCACCCCGTTTACAGAAGTGGCAACAGCGCTCGCGGCCGGCAACGGCGTCGTGCTGAAGCCCTCGGAATTGACGCCGCTCACCGGCGAATGGGTCGCGCGCGTCGTCGAGGAGGCGGGCGCGCCCGCGGGGCTCGTCCAGGTGGTGCAGGGCGACGCGTCGATCGGGGCGGCAGTCGTCGACGAGCCGGGGATCGCGAAGGTGTTCTTCACCGGGTCGGTCGCCGTCGGCCGCCGCGTCGCCGCCGCCGCGGGCGCGCGCGGCTGCCCGGTCGTGCTCGAGCTCGGCGGCAAGGATCCGATGGTCGTCTTCGCCGACGCGGATCTCGAGCGCGCGCTCGACGGCGCGGTGTTCGCGTCGTTCATCAACGCCGGTCAGGCGTGCGTGAGCGCGGAGCGGATCTACGCCGAGCGGCCCGTGTACGAGGAGTTCGCGCGCGGGCTCGCGGCGCGCGCGCGGGAGCTGAGGCTCGGAGTCGACGTCGGCCCGCTGATCTCGGAGCGGCAGCGCGACAAGGTGGAGGCGCTGACGGGCGCGCGACGGCCGGAGCGCGACGGCTGGTTCCTCGAGCCGACGGTGATCGAGGGCGCGCTGCCGGACGAGGAGATCTTCGGGCCCGTCGTCACCGTCGAGCCGTTCGACGGCGAGGACGATGCGGTGCGGCGCGCGAACGGCACGGAGTTCGGCCTCGCGGCGAGCGTGTGGACGCGCGATCTCGACAAGGCGCGGCGTGTGTCGCGGCGCATCGACGCGGGCATGGTCTGGGTCAATGACTTCGGCTACTCGTTCGCGACGGGTCAGGCGGCGTGGGGCGGCGTCAAGGGCTCCGGCTTCGGGCGCACGAGCTCGCGACACGGGCTCTACGAGTGCACGCGCGTGAAGTACGTCGACGAGGACCGCGGGCTGCTGCGGCCGGCGTGGTGGTTCCCGTACGACGCGCGGACGGAGGAGGGGCTGCGCGGGATGCTCGACGTCCTCTACGGTTCGGGCGGGGAGCGGCTGCGGGCGGCCTGGCGCTACCGGCGCGGCCTCCTGCACGTGGCGAGGCGGTCCCTCGGGCGGTGAGCGAGCTCTCGCACGTCGACGAGTCGGGCGACGTCCGCATGGTCGACGTCGGCGGCAAGCCGCTCTCGCGTCGGCGCGCGGTCGCGCGCGCAGAGGTGCGCATGTCGCCGGCGACGGCGCGGCGGCTGCGCGAGCTGCCGAAGGGCGACGCGCTGACGACGGCGCAGCTCGCGGGGATCATGGCCGCGAAGCGGACGAGCGAGTTGATCCCGCTGTGCCATCCACTGCCGCTCACGCACGTCTCGGTCGAGCTCGAGGCCGGCGAGGAGTCCGTCGCGATCGTCGCGTCGGCGGAGACGACGGCCCAGACCGGCGTCGAGATGGAGGCGCTCACCGCCGCGAGCGTCGCGGCGCTCACCGTCTACGACATGGCGAAGGCGATCGACAAGGGCATGCGCATCGTCGAGGTCGCGCTCGTCGAGAAGACGAAGGAGACGGTCGTCTGAAGGCGGCGGTGCTCACGGTGTCCGACGGCGTCGTCGCGGGGACGCGGGAGGACCGGAGCGGTGACGTGCTCGACGAGCTGCTGCGCGGCGAGGGATTCGAGGTCGAGCGTCGCGTCGTGCCGGACGAGCGCGAGGAGATTGCCGCGGCGCTGCGGGAGCTCGCCGCGTCGGCGCGCGTCGTGCTCACGACCGGCGGGACGGGGCTCGCGCCGCGCGACGTGACGCCGGAGGCGACGCGCGACGTCGTCGAGCGGGACGCGCCGGGGATCGCGCAGGCGCTGCGTGCCGACTCGATCGCGAAGACTCCGCACGGGCTGCTCTCGCGCGGGGCCGCGGGAGTCGTCGGCTCGACGCTCGTCGTCAACCT
>DATKNT010000187.1:0-6766 GCA_035541175.1 Gaiellaceae bacterium | reverse complement strand
CGAGTTCGGCTTCTTCGGCGTGGTCGTGTAGACGCGCGTGCAGACGCCCCGCTTCTGCGGGGAGCCGGCGAGCGCCGGCGTCTTCGTCTTCGCCTGGGGGACCTTGCGGCCCTTCCGGACGAGCTGGTTCACGGTCGGCATACGTCTACGAGTCCTTGATCTCCGTTCACAAAGAGACGGCCGGCAGGGGTCGCGCCCCAGCCAACCGCCCGCGGCATGGTAGCGGAAGGCCGGAATCACCGTCAAACCCGCTTCGCGAGCGGGAATCACGACTCCCGAAGGATAGCTTCCGGGAGCCGACCCGACTACAGTGAGCGAGACCCGGCTGCTGCGGCCGGATGATCTCCGCTCCACCGTCTCGGGTTCCCATGACGCACACCGACATCGGCATCGCGGCGGCGTTCGGCGTCTGCGTCCTCGTGCTCGTGGTGCTGTTCGTCGTGCTCGTCCGGCGGCAGGGCCGGCGAGCCGATGCGCGGGTCGACGAGGTCGTCCGCACCCTCGAGGTCCGCATGGACGAGCTCGCCCACGAGCTGGCGGGAGCGGTCGTCCGGGCCGAGGAGGAGGGGCGGCGAAGCCGCTTCCTCGGCGAGATCGCGGGCTCGATCGACCTCGACGAGGTGCTCGCGCGGACGCTCGAGGCGGCCGCGGGCCTGCCCTGCGCGGACGCTGCCCTGATCCGGCTCGAGGGCCACGACAAGCCGGTCGTCGCCACCCTGGGCCTCTCGGCGGAGGAGGCCGAGCGCCAGGCGGTGGCGGGCCCGCCGGACGGGCGGCCGGCCCGCGCGATCGAGATCCTCTACCGCTACCACGAGGGCGAGCCCGACCCGGAGACCCTCATCCACGGCGGCCTCGCCGTGCCGCTCGGCGAGGGCGGCGGCCGCGCCGGCTATCTCACCGTCTTCACGCGCGCCGAGGGGCGCCGCTTCGAGGACGAGGACGTGCGCCGGCTCGAGGAGCTCGCCGAGCGCGCGGGACCGGCGATCGAGAACGCGCGCCAGTTCCGGGAGGCGCGCCAGCTGGCCGACCTGGACGGGCTCACCGGACTGCACAACCGCCGCTACTTCCACGAGACGCTGGCCCGCGAGGTCGCCCGGGCCCACCGCTACAACCGCAACGCGGCCCTCGTCGTCTTCGACATCGACGACTTCAAGGACGTCAACGACCGGATCGGCCACCTCGCCGGGGACGCGGTGCTCGCGGAGACGGCTGAGCGCGTCCGCGACGTCGTCCGGAGCGCCGACATCGCCTGCCGCGTCGGCGGCGACGAGTTCGCGGTGATCATGCCGGAGTCGGGAATCGAACAGGCGGAGCGGCTCTTCCAGCGGCTGCGGGAGGCGATCGGCGGAGGCCCGATCGGCCAGGCCGGGCGGCTTCGCATCTCCGCCGGCCTCGCCGGGTTGACGCCGGACGACGACTCCGTCTCGTTCTTCGAGCGCGCAGATGAAGCGCTGTACCGCGCGAAGGACGAAGGAAAAGGCCGCGCGTTAACGGCGGATGCATCCGCCGCATCTGCGCGTCCGTGAGAAGTCCTCCCTCGCGCGGGCCGGTCGAATCGACGGCCGAGCCCAACGGCGGAACCTGCGACTTGGGTCGGGCCTTCGACCGACGAGCTCGAGCACACAGAGGACGGCCGAGTCGGGGTCCCGGCCGTGCGCAGCTCCGCTCCCGCCCGATCCGATTGCGCGGGATACTCCCGCCGTGGAGCGGGGACTCCTCCTCAGCATCGACTTCGAGGACTGGCACCAGCTCGTTCACCGCGCGGCGGGCGTCGCGGACTGGGACGTCGCGAGTCCGGCGCTGGAACGGCAGACGCACGCGGTGCTCGACCTGCTCGACGAGCTCGGCGCGAAGGCGACCTTCTTCTTCCTCGGGATCACGGCCCGCCGCTACGAGGAGCTCGTCCGCGAGATCGCCGCGCGCGGGCACGAGCCGGCGTGCCACGGCTTTGCGCACGAGCGGGTATACGCGCAGACGCGCGAGGAGTTCGCGGAGGATCTGGAGTCGGCGGCGGCGCTCGTCGAGGAGCTGACCGGCCGGCGGCCCGTCTGCTATCGGGCTCCCGCCTTCTCGATCAACCGCGATACGCCGTGGGCGTACGAGGTGCTCGCCGAGCACGGCTTCCGCTTCGACACGAGCCAGTACGACTCGCCGAAGGTGCCGAACCGGATCGGCGGCATCCCGGACGCCCCTTACCGGCTCGAGCTCGAGTCGGGGCGGGACCTGTGGGAGCTGCCGGTCGCGGTGACGCGCGTCCGCGGTCGCGTTCTTCCGATCGGCGGCGGCTCCTACTGGCGGCTGCTGCCGACGGCGGCGATCTCGCGGGGCCTGCGCGCAGCGCAGGAGCTGAACGCCTTCCCCGTCCTCTATTTCCACCCGTACGAGTTCGATCCGGAGCCGCTGCACGTCCGGTTGCCGGTTCCGTCGCTCACCTCCCGTCTGTACGCTGCTCGGCGCAGTCTGTGGCGCAACACCGGCCGCGGGCTCGTGGCGAAGCGCCTGCGAGCGATCGCCGGCCAGTTTCGCCTCGTCAGCTATGAACAAGCCTACGGAGACATCGTCGAGCACTACCGGACGCGTTCGCGATCACTTTCGCGCGAAGGCGTTCTCGTTTGACGCTCTCTACGACGAGGAGCACGCGCTTCAGCGCGCCGTCCGACCCGGCCTCTTCGCCCGGCGCGAACTCGCCGTCGAGGTCGTGCGCGACTACGACGCGCCGAGCGTCCTCGACGTCGGCGGCGGCTCAGGACGCGTCGGCGAGTTCCTGCTCGAGGCCGGCGCCTCCCGCTACGTCGACGTCGACATCTCCGAGCCGATGCTCAACCTCGCGCGCACCCGTCTCGCCCGCTTCGGTGACAAGGTCGAGCTCGTCATCGGCGACTTCGTGACGGCCTCGCTCGAAGGCCCGTTCGACATCGCCGTCGCGGTCGGCTACTTCGACTACATCGAGGACGCCGCCGCGCACCTCACCCGGATCGGCGAGCTAACGAGCGGCTCGCTCGTCGCGAGCTTCCCGCGCTGGACGTGGACGAAGGGCCCGATCCGGAAGCTCCGTTACGAGGTGATCAATGACTGCCCGATCTTCGACTACACCGCCGCCGGGCTGCGGTCGCTCCTGAACGGCGCCGGGTTCACGAAGCTCGACATCCGGCACGGCAAGAGCGGCTTCCTCGTTCGCGCCGACAAGTAGCGACGCGTTACGCACCGGTCGGCGACAGGAACGGCAGATACGTCGTCAGGTCGACCGCGGCCGGCTGCGGCAGATCGTCCTCGGCGCAGATCGCCTCGCTGAGCGCGTTCCGCTGGGCGGCGGTCGACCAGCGCTCGTAGGCCGCGCTCCCCTCGAACGATCGGAGCGCCGCGACGATCGCCGGCCGCACCTGGGACAGGTTCAGCGAGCCGAGCGGCTGGACGTCGTTCAGGGGCTCGACCGCAAAGGAGCCCAGCGGCGTGCGGAGGAGCGAGAGGATGCCGGCGCGTGCGGTGAACAGGTCGACAGGCGCGATCTGCGCGAGCGCGTAGCCGCTCGTGCGGTTCCCGAGCCAGGGCGCGGGCGACTTCGTCTTCACGCGGCGGACCTGGAGCTCCGGATAGGACGTGTAGAAGGTCGTCACGTCCGACGGCGACGGCGGCTGCGACGGCAGCTCGGCGGCGATCGCCTCGCGGCGCAGCACGTCGCCGAGCACGCCCCACGCGATCTGCCGGTCGCCGTGTGCAGCCGCAAGCGCGGCACGGTAGGCAGGCCAGCTGCCGTGGAAGCGCGACGCCACCACCGCACTCTCGGCGGCGAGGACGCGGGCACGCGGGATCGGCATCTGCCGGCTGTCGACGAGGCGCTCGTACAGCGCCGTGAACGCGACCTCGCGGTCGCCGGTGACGCGCTCGAGACGCGAGATCGCCGCCGTGGTCAGCACGTCCTTGCCGATCCGGCACTGCACGCCCGGGCCGAGGATCAGTTGCCCCTCCGTCCGCGACGCGTCGAACTGCGGCCCCGCCGCGGCCGGGCCGTCGCAGAACGGGGCATAGCGGGCCCACAGCCATACGCATGCGGCGCCGACCTTGTCCGGGTCCTGCTCCGCGGACGACCACTCGCCCCACCCCCACGACCAGAGGGAGGAGACGTGCGTCTCCTCCGCCACCTCGCGCAGCGAGAGCACCTGCCACTTGATGGTGTCGTACCAGGCGGACGCGGGCTTCAGGCCGTTGCGGCCGCCGAACCCGATCGTGGTCGCCATCGAGACCATCAGCCCGATCCGCTGCGGCGGCACGCTGTCGTCGGTCAACTGCTGCACCGCCTGCCGGAACCGCGTTCGCAGCATCCGGTTCGCGAGGATCGGGCCCGCCTTCCAGAGCTGCGTCGCGGGCACGTAGACCTCGCGCACGAGGTCGGCGACCTGTGCGACCTGCTGCCACCACGTCGCCGCCTCGCCGCCGGTGTACGGCGTGCTGTTGACGAGTAGCATCGGATATGCGCCGCGCCGCGCGAGCTCGGTGAGGAACGTGAGCACGTTCTGCCGGTACGTCGCGTTGTTGTCGGACCAGGGCGTCGCGAGGCTCGCCCCGAACAGCTCGTTCTCCACGATCACCGGCGTCGCGCAGCCCATCTGCGCTGCCGCGAAGTCGTAGAGCCGGTCGGCCTTCGCGACAACCGTCGCGGGATCGGCCGGCGACGACGGCTGCCCCACGCGCGACTTGAGGTACATGTCCCAGTAGACGGTCTGCGCGCCGGCTGCGCGCATCTGCGCGGGGAGCTGGCCGCTCGAGCCCGAGACGACGATGCCCGGCTTGCCGAGCTCTGCGGCGAACTGGGCCTGCCCGAAGTCCATCCACGTCGTCGTCTGCCGCGGCAGCCCGCACGTGCCGGCCCAGACGGGCAGCGGGGTGGGGACGGCGGCGGCACGACCCGGGGCGCAGGCCCAGGCGCACGCGCAGACGACGACGGCGATCAGCTTGCGCATCGCCCGATGGTGTAGCAGAGGGGGCGGCGCGTGGTCGCCCCCTCGTGCAGACGCCTCACTCGGTGTCGAGCGGCGAGTCCACCTCCGGCACTTCCCAGGCCTCGAGGTCGCTGCGGGGCTCGACCTCGTCGGCGAGCTCGGGCTCGAGGCCGAGGCCGGTGAGGGCGTCGCCGCCGTCCGAGCCGATCTCCTCGAGCGCGGCGAGCAGCTGCTCCTCCGTCTCCGGCCGCTTGTAGGCCGTGACCGGGACCGCGTCGGACGGGCCGATCTCGATCGTCCGGTACCGCTTCAGCCCCGTCGCCGCCGGGATCAGCTTCCCGATGATGACGTTCTCCTTCAGGCCGAGCAGCCGGTCGACCTTGCCCTCGATCGCCGCGTCGGTGAGCACCTTCGTCGTCTCCTGGAAGGACGCGGCCGAGAGGAACGACTCCGTCGCGAGCGACGCCTTCGTGATCCCGAGGATCAGCGGCTCCGAGGTCGCGATCTCCTTCTTCGCCTTCTTGACGCGCGCGTTCTCGCGCTCGAGCACGACCTTGTCCACGAGCTGGCCGGGCAGGAGGTCGGTGTCGCCCGCGTTGTCGACCCGGACCTTCTTCAGCATCTGCCGGACGATCAGCTCGATGTGCTTGTCGTGGATCTCGACGCCCTGGGACTTGTAGACCTTCTGCACCTCGCCGACGAGGTACAGCTCGGTCGCCGTATAGCCCTTCAGGCGCAGCAGGTCGGACGGGTTCAGCGACCCCTCGTGCAGCGGGTCGCCCGGCTCGACGACCTGGCCGTGCGTGACGAGCAGGCGCGTCCGGCGCGGGACCGTGGTCGAGCGCTCCTCGTCCTCGTTCCCGCTCTCGGGGAGGATCGTGATCTTGATCTGCCGCTCCGTCTCCTCGATCCCGACCACGCCGGGGATCTCGGCGAGCTGCGCGGCGCCCTTCGGGTTCCGCGCCTCGAAGATCTCGACGACGCGCGGGAGGCCGTGCGTGATGTCGGCGCCGGCGATGCCGCCCGTGTGGAACGTCCGCATCGTCAGCTGGGTGCCCGGCTCGCCGATCGACTGCGCGGCGATGATGCCGACCGCGTCGCCGATCTCCGACATCTCGCCGGTGGCGAGGAAGGTGCCGTAGCACGCTTGGCACACGCCGGTCTCCGCCTTGCACTTGAGCACCGACCGCACCGGCACGACGAAGTCCTCCGCGAACTCGCCGAGCTGCTCGACGACCTCGCGCAGGCGCGGCATCGTGATCTCTTCCTTCTGCTCCGCGACCAGCGTCTTGCTCGGCTTGCCCGAGGCGAGCGGCCGGTAGATGTCCTCGGCGAGGATCCGGCCGGTGATGCTCTTGTTCACGCCCTCCGAGGTGATCAGCGGCAGCTCGATGTAGTCGGTCGTGCCGCAGTCGTCCTCGCGGATGATCACGTCCTGCGAGACGTCGACCAGACGGCGGGTCAGGTAGCCGGAGTCCGCCGTGCGCAGTGCTGTGTCGGCCAGACCCTTGCGCGCGCCGTGGGTCGAGATGAAGTACTCCAGCACCGACAGGCCCTCGCGGAAGTTGGCCTTGATCGGGCGCGGGATGATCTCGCCCTTCGGGTTGGCCACGAGTCCGCGCATGCCCGCGATCTGGCGGACCTGCATCATGTTCCCTCGGGCACCAGAGTGGACCATCATCCAGACCGGGTTGCCGGTCGGGAAGTTGGCCTCCATCTCGCGCGCGACCTCGTTGGTCGCCTGGGTCCAGATCTCGATCAGCTCCTGGCGACGCTCGTCGTCGGTGATCAGACCGGTCTCGTACTGGCTCTGGACCTTCTCCGCCTTG
>DATKNT010000186.1:0-11216 GCA_035541175.1 Gaiellaceae bacterium | reverse complement strand
GCGACCATTCGCTCGATCGCGAGGCGCGCCTTGTCGGCGATGTCCGGCTCGACGGTGATGCGGTGCTTCAGCTCGCGGAGCGAGTCCCGCACCTTCTCGAGCGTCGTCACCTTCATGTAGCGGCAGACCGCGTCCTCGCGCACCGGCTCGAACCGCTTGCCCGGGGCCTCGCGCTCGAGCCGGTGGAGGATGCCCGTCTCGGTCGCGACGAGGAACCGCTTCGCCGGCGAGCGGCGCGCGTAGTCCACCATCTTCTCCGTCGAGAGGATCTGCGTCCGCCCGTCGGCGAACGCCATCGCCTGGCTCGCGCAGCCGCACTCGGGGTGGACGAGCAGCTCGGCGTCCGGCGCCTCGCGGTGCCAGCGCTCGATGTCGTCGGGGCGGATGCCGGCGTGGACGTGGCACTCGCCCAGCCAGATCGTCAGCTTCCGTCCGGTCACCCGCTCGAGCCAGAGCCCGAGGAACAGGTCCGGGAGGAACAGGATCTCCCGGTCGGCCGGAATCGTCTCGATCACCTGCTTCGCGTTGCCGGAGGTGCAGCAGTAGTCGGTCTCCGCCTTCACCTCCGCGGTCGTGTTCACGTACGAGACGACGACTGCGCCGGGATGCTCCGCCTTCCAGTCGCGCAGCTGGTCGGCGGTGATCGACGCGGCGAGCGAGCAGCCCGCGTCGAGATCGGGCAGCAGCACCGTCTTCTCCGGGCTGAGGATCGCCGCCGTCTCGGCCATGAAGTGGACGCCGCAGAAGACGATCGTGGACGCGTCGGTCGCGGCCGCCTGCCGGGACAGGCCGAGGGAGTCGCCCACGTAGTCGGCGACGTCCTGGACCTCGGGGCGCTGGTAGTTGTGCGCGATCACGACGGCGTCGCGCTCGCGCGCGAGCGCGCGGACCTCCTCCTGCAGCTCGGTGAACGCGGCCGTGGTCGTCACAGGACCTCCAGTGAGACGTGGAGCGAGCGGGCGCCGTGCGTGAGCGCGCCGACGGAGATGAAGTCGACGCCGGTCTCCGCGTACGCGCGCACGGTCGCGGGGGAGATGCCGCCGGACGCCTCCAGCTCGGCGCGTCCGCCGACGAGCGCGACCGCGCGGCCCACCTCCTCGGGCGTCATGTTGTCGAGCAGGATCCGCTCGACTCCCGCGTCGAGCGCCTCGCCGACCTGGTCGAGCGTCTCGGCCTCGATCTCGACCGGGAAGCCCTCCGCGCGCTCGCGCACGAGCGCGACGGCAGGGCCGATCCCGCCGGCGACGCGGAGATGGTTCTCCTTCACGAGCACCGCGTCGTAGAGGCCCGCGCGGTGGTTGCTCCCGCCGCCGCAGCGGACGGCGTACTTCTCGAGCGCGCGCAGCCCCGGCGTCGTCTTCCGCGTGTCGAGGACGGTCGCGCCGGTGCCGTCGACGAGGTCGACGAAGCGCCGCGTCAGGGTGGCGACCCCGCAGAGGCGGGCGAGGAGGTTGAGCGCCGTCCGCTCGGCGGTGAGGACGGCGCGCGCCGGTCCCTCGATCTCGGCGAGCACGGCCGGCGGTGCCGTGACGGCGGTGCGGTCCTCGACGAGGACGTCGACGCGCACGTCGGGGTCGAGCGCGCGGAAGACGGCGGCCGCGGCGTGGACGCCGCAGACGACGCCCGGCTCCTCGAGCAGCAGCTGCGCGCGGCAACGGAGATCCTCGGGGACGATCGCCTCGGTGGTGACGTCGCCGTCGCCGACGTCCTCGGCGAGCGCGAGCTCGGCGACGCGCCCGATCGCGTCGGCCGTCAGCTCCATCGCTCCAGCTCCGGCGCGGCGCCCCGCCGCAGCACGAAGTGGCCCGCGAGCGCCGCGTCCTCGGCGGGGAAGTCCTCCCGGAAATGGACGCCGCGGCTCTCCGTGCGGGCGAGCGCGCTCTCGGCGATCAGCCGCACGAGCGGCACCGGCGCCACGAGCAGGCGGCTCAACCCTTCGGCGCTGCGGATCAGCCCCGCCTCGCGCCACATCGCCGAGCGCAGCTCCGGCGTCACCGGCGGCTCGGGCTCGGGCGCCTGCGGCGCTCCGGGCGGCGGCGCGGGCTCGTCCAGCGCGGCGAGCGCGGCGCGCCGGCCGAAGACGAGGCACTCGAGCAGCGAGTTCGAGGCGAGGCGGTTCGCGCCGTGCACGCCGGTACACGCGCACTCGCCGGCCGCGTAGAGGCCGGGGACGGTCGCGCCGCCGTCGAGGCCGGTGACGATGCCGCCGATCGAGTAGTGCGACGCCGGCGCGACGGGGATGGGCTCGCGCGCCGGGTCGTAGCCGGCGCGCTCGAGCGTCGCGATCAGCGCCGGATAGCGCCCGCGCTCGATCCCGCGCAGGTCGAGCTGCGCGCTCTCGCGCGCAGCGATCGCGCGGGCCACGACGTCGCGCGGCGCGAGCTCGTCGGTGAAGCGCTCGCCGTCGTCGTCGAGGAGCAGCGCACCGGCGCCGCGCAGCGCCTCGGACAGGAGGAAGCCGTCGTCGAGCAGCGCCGTCGGATGGAACTGGACGAGCTCGAGGTCCGCGAGCGCGGCGCCCGCGCGGTACGCGAGCATCAGCCCCTCGCCGAGCGCGCCCGGCGGGTTCGTCGTCCGCTCCCAGAGCGCCGCGTAGCCGCCGGTGGCGAGCAGCGTCGCCCGCGCGGCCACCGCCCGCCGGTCGGTGACGACTCCCGCGCAGCGCCCGTCCGCGACGTGCAGCGACAGCGCCCGCTCGCCCTCGGCGACCTCGATGCGCGGATGCGCGCGCACCCGTGCAGCGAGTACGTCGGCGATCCGCCGCCCCGTCTCGGCGCCGCCCGCGTGGACGACCCGGCTGCGCGAGTGGCCGCCCTCGAGCGCGAGCCCGTCGTCGAACTCGACCCCGAGCGCCGTGAGCTCGGCGATGCGACTAGGGGCCTCCTCGGTCAGCACCCGCACTGCCGCGGGACTGCAGAGACCGCGCCCGGCGGCGAGCGTGTCGGCGGCGTGGAGGGTGGGGTCGTCGTCGGCGCCGACCGCGGCCGCGACGCCGCCCTGCGCGGCGTAGCTGTTCGACGCCTGGAGCGAGCCCTTCGCGAGCAGCAGCACCGTCGCGCCGGCGTCCCCGGCCGCGAGCGCGGCGTAGAGCCCGGCGACGCCGCCGCCGACGATCGCGAGATCGGTGGTGTCGAGTTTTCTCCCCAAAGGCGATAACCTGGTCAAGAGTCTATCCGATGGTTACCGACCCACGAGCGAAAACGATGGCGCACCGCGTGCTCGCGGCCGTGCTCCAGGTGCGCGACGGGCGCCTGCAGGCGCTGCTCTGGCAGCGCGCCCAGGACCCGTTCGAGGGGGCGTGGGCGCTGCCGGGCGGCGAGCTCGCCGCGGACGAGACGCTCGAGCAGTCGATCCGCCGCCACCTGGCGCAGAAGGTCGACGTCCGCGAGCTCTCGCACCTCGAGCAGCTGGAGACGCTCAGCGACCCGGACCGGAACCCGCTCCGCCGCGAGCTCGCCACCGCATACCTCGGCCTCGTGCCCGCGGGGATCGACCCGGAGGTGCCGGAGGACACGCGCTGGCAGCCGTTCGACGCGCTCCCGGAGCTCGCATTCGATCACGGACCGATCCTGCTCGCCGCGCGGGCGCGGCTGCGCGCAAAGCTCTCCTACACGAATCTCGGGTTCGCGCTCGCGCCGCCGGCGTTCACCATCGCCGACCTGCGCGACCTCTACAGCGCGGCGCTCGGCCATCCGGTCTCGGCGACGAATCTCCAGCGCGTCCTGCTCCGCCGCGGCCTGCTCGAGGCGACCGGCGAGTACCGGCACTACGGCGGCGGGGGAGGCCGCCCCGCCGCGCTCTACCGGTTCAGCTCGCGCACGCTCCGCATCACCGACCAGTTCGCCGTGCTCCGGCCCCCGGGCGGCGCGGTGCTCGAGGCGGCCGAGTCCTAGAATGGGGCGGCCATGTTCGAGATAGGCAACAGCCTGCGCGAGGCGCGCGTCCGCCAGGGGCTCGACTACGCGCAGGTCGAGCTGGGCACGAAGATCCGCTCGAAGTACCTCCGGGCGCTCGAGGAGGAGCACTTCGAGACGCTGCCGGCGCAGCCGTACGTCAAGGGCTTCCTCCGCACCTACGCCGACTACCTCGGCCTCGACGGACAGCTGTACGTCGACGAGTACAACTCGCGCTACGTCGTCGACGGGCACGACGACGGAACGCCGATCGTGCGCCGCCCGCCGTCGGCGCGGACCCGCCGCGACCGCGGCGTCGAGCGGCGCGTGGTGTTGCTCGCGCTGCTCGGGATCGCGCTGCTGACGGCACTCGTCATCGTCGCGTGGAAGTTCGGCGGCGACAACTCGTCGGCGCCCCCCGCCCCGGCGACGTCGACGCCGCCCGCGCCGAGGACGCTGCGCCTCACGGGCGTGAACGGCGGCAGCTACGTCGAGGTGCGGCGCGGCTCCGCGACGGGCGCCGTCCTGCTCCAGGCGACGATCCCGGCGGGGCAGAAGGAGGTCATCGACGGCTCGCGCTTCTGGCTGTACGTGAAGCGCTCCGCCGGCATTCGCGTCGCCCTCGGCGGCAAGGCCGTCTCGCTGCCCGCGCGGCGGAACCTGCGCGTGATCGTCACGCCGACGCGCACGGCGCTCGCGAACGGTTGAGCCGTCCCCGCGCCGTCGTCGTCGTCACGGGCAGCGAGCTCGTCCGCGGCGAGCGCACCGACCTGAACGGCCCGTTCCTCGCCCGGGAGGCGCTGCGGCTCGGGCTCGAGCCGGCGCGGATCGCGATCGTCGGCGACGCCCCGCAGGAGCTCGAGGCGGCGCTGCGGGACGGGCTCGAGGCGGACGCGTGCCTCGTCTCCGGCGGGCTCGGCCCGACGCACGACGACCGGACGGTCGAGATGGTCGCCCGGGCCGCCGGCGTCGGCCTGCGCGTGGACGAAGAGCTGGAGCTGGAGATCGAAGGCATCTCCCGCGCCGCCGCCGAGCGGCTGCGGCGCCCGTACGCCGACTTCGCTGTCGGCGTGACGAAGCAGGCGACGCTGCCGGCGGGCGCGGTCTCGCTCGGCCTCGCGGGGACCGCGCCGGGACTGCTGCTCGAGACGGCGTCGGGATGCGTCGTCGTCGTCCTTCCCGGCCCGCCGTCGGAGCTGAAGCGGCTCTGGCCGAACGCGCTCGAGACGGATGCGTTCCGCGGCCTGCTCGCGCGCACGCAGCCGCCCGGCCGGCGCGTCCTCCGCTTCTTCGGCGTGAGCGAGTCCGCGGTCGCCCGCGCGCTCGCGGACGCGGGCGGGGACGGCGACGGGGTGGAGGCGACGATCTGCGCGCGCGACTTCGAGATCCACGTCGACCTCGTCGTCGAGCCGGGCGCCGACGAGCGCGCGGACGCGCTCGTCGAGCGGCTGCTGCCGCCGATCGAGCGCTGGCTCTTCTCCCGCGACGAGCGGCCGATCGAGGAGCACGTGCTCGCGCTCTGTCGAGCGCGCGGACTCCGGCTGGCCACGGCGGAGTCGTGCACGGGCGGGATGGTCGCGTCGCGCCTGACCGGGATCCACGGCGCGAGCGACGTCTTCCTCGGCGGCGTCGTCGCGTACGCGAACGGCGTGAAGGAGGCGGAGCTCGGCGTGCCGGCGGAGCTGATCGAGGAGCACGGCGCCGTCTCGCCCGAGGTTGCGGCGGCGATGGCGCGCGGCGCGCGCGAGCGGCTCGGCGCGGACGTCGCGGTCGCCGTCACCGGCATCGCCGGCCCCGACGGCGGCACGCCGGAGAAGCCGGTCGGGCTCGTCTACCTCCACGTCGAGGCGCCGGACGGCGGCCGCGGGCGGGAGTTCAACTTCCCGGGCGACCGCGCCTCGATCCGCGCCCGCTCGACCGTCGGCGCGCTCCATCTCGTGCGGCGGCAGCTGGCGGGAAGTCTCGACGAAGTCGTATGACTCACGTGTGATCTCGAGCGCTAGCGTGGGCGGGGATGACCGGCTCAGGCTCTTCCTCGCGCTGCGGCTCCCCGAGCCGGTCCTCGACGGCGTCGTGCGCTGGCAGGCGGAGCGGCTCGACGGGGCCGCCCCCGGCCTGCGTCTCGTCCGGCGCGACGGGCTGCACGTCACGCTCGCCTTCCTCGGCCACCGGCCCGCCCGCGAGCTGGACGGGATCGTCGGGGAGCTGCGGGCGGCCGCGGCTGCGGCCGGGCCGGATCTGCGCCTCACCCCGTCCCGTTACCGGGAGACCCGGAGCGTCGCGATGCTCGTCCTCGACGACGAGGGCGGCCGCGCGGCGGCGCTCGCCGGCGACCTCCACGGACGCCTGGAGCGGCTCGGCGTCTATGCGCGCGAGCGGCGGCCGTGGCTGCCCCACCTCACCGTCGCCCGCTTCCGGCAGCCGCCGCGACTCCGGCTCGAGCCGCCGGCGATGGGAACATTCGTTCCGTCCGACGCGGCTGCTTATCTGTCACGGCTGCGACCGAGCGGGGCGCAGTACGAGGTACTCGAATCGGTTGCGCTAGGAGGCTGAACCAGTGGACAAGAACGAAGCACTCGACGTCGCGCTCGGCCAGATCGAGCGCCAGTTCGGCAAGGGCTCGGTCATGCGGATGAGCGACCGCGCGGCGGTGTCGGTGGGCGCCGTCTCGACCGGGTCGCTCTCGCTCGACCTCGCGCTCGGGATCGGCGGCCTGCCCCGCGGCCGCATCGTCGAGGTCTTCGGCCCGGAGTCGTCGGGCAAGACGACGCTCGTGTACCACGTCATCGCCGAGGCGCAGCGGCGCGGCGGCATCTGCGCCTTCATCGACGCCGAGCACGCGATGGACCCCGCGTACGCGAAGCGGATCGGCGTCGACATCGACAATCTGCTGGTCTCGCAGCCCGACACGGGCGAGCAGGCGCTCGAGATCGCCGAGCTGCTGATCCGCTCGGGCGCCCTCGACGTCGTCGCCGTCGACTCGGTCGCGGCGCTGACGCCGAAGGCGGAGATCGAGGGCGAGATGGGCGACTCGCACGTCGGCCTGCAGGCGCGCCTCATGTCGCAGGCGCTGCGCAAGCTCGCCGGCACGCTCAATCGCACCGACACGATCTGCCTCTTCACGAACCAGCTGCGCGAGAAGATCGGCGTCATGTTCGGCAACCCGGAGACGACGCCGGGCGGCCGCGCGCTGAAGTTCTACGCGTCGGTGCGGCTCGACATCCGCCGGATCGAGACGTTGAAGGAGGGTGTCGAGGCGATCGGCAACCGGGTGCGCGTCAAGGTCGTGAAGAACAAGGTCGCGCCGCCGTTCAAGCAGGCGGAGTTCGACATCATCTACGGCTCGGGCATCTCCTGGGAGGGCACCGTGCTCGACACGGGCCTCGAGCGGAAGATCGTCTCGAAGTCGGGCTCGTACTTCAGTCTCGGCGACGAGCGGCTCGGCCAGGGGCGGCAGAACGCGACCGCGTTCCTCCGCGAGCATCCGGACGTCACGCAGCAGATCCTCCGCCAGCTGCAGATCGAGGTCGGCGAGGACCAGATCGTCTCCGCCCGGCTGCTGCCCGTCGACCCGGATGCCGCTGCGACGAACGGCAAGGTCCAGGCGGCCGAGGAGGCGATCGCGGCAGCCGCGGAGTCTGTCTCGGGCACGTAGTCCTGCGTGGCGGAGCCGGGCAGGACCGTTACCGCGCTGCGCGAGCGGCCGCGGGGGCAGGTCGAGGTCGAGCTCGACGGAGCGCCGTGGCGGCTCCTCCCGGCGGACGCGGTCATCGGCGCCGAGCTCCGCGTCGGGCGGCGACTCGACCGCGACACGGCGCGGACGCTGGCGCGGGAGCTCCGGCGTGCTCGGGCGATGGGCGTCGCCGTGCAGGCGCTTCGGTACCGCGACCGGTCGCGGCGCTCGCTCGAGGAGCGGCTGGCGCGGCGGGCGGTGCGCCCTGATGCGGGCGAGGCCGCGCTCGAGACGCTCGAGCGGGCCGGGATCGTCGACGACGCGCGCGTCGCGGGCACGCGGGCGCAGGCGCTCGCGGAGCGCGGCTACGGCGACGCGGCGATCCGGTTCGACCTCGAGCAGCAGGGGATCTCCGGCGAGCTCGTCGAGGGCGCGGTCGCGGCGCTCGAGCCCGAGCGCGCCCGCGCCCGCCGGCTCGTCGGGCTCCGGGGCGCGGGTCCGAAGACGGCCCGCTGGCTCGCGGGGCGCGGGTTCGACGCGGAGTCGGTGGAGGAGGCCCTGGGCGGGCCGTTTGCGGCGGACGGGTGACGGCGCTAGGATCCACGCACGCTTCACCCGACATTTTTGCCTGCATACGGACTGTTTCGAATCACACGATCCTTTGAGAGCAAGCTTCAGAACCGTTTCGCGAATGACGAAGGAGGAGCGTCCCTCGGGGTAGGTCGAGGCGACGCGCGACGGCGCGCCGCAACGCGCCGCAACGAGCGATTCCGAACGTCCGAGCCGGCGATGGCGGGTGGGCGCCAACCCACCGAGCGAGGAGTGCGCGCGTGCTGATCGGGATCGGAGTCGCCATCGGGATCGCCGTCGGAGCGGCGGTCGCGCTGCTTGCGGTGTCCGTCTTCGGCGCGACCGGCGTCGGCAAGGCGCGACGCCTCCGCCGCCAGCTGATCGAGGACGCCGAGCGCGAGGCCGAGGCGGTGCGCCGCGAGGCGCAGATCGAGGCGCGCGAGCAGGCGGTGAAGCTCCGCGCCGACATCGACGCCGAGCTCGCCGACCGGCGCCAGCAGGTGCTGAAGATCGAGGAGCGCGTGCTCGCGAAGGAGGAGGAGGTCGAGCAGAAGCTCGTCGAGATCTCCCGCCGCGAGCAGGGGATGGCGGATCGCGAGACGCATCTCCGCCAGCTCCAGGAGGAGATGAAGCAGGCGAAGCTCGCCGAGCAGGCGCAGCTCGAGCGCATCGCCGGCATGACGCAGCAGGAGGCGAAGGCGCACCTGCTCGAGCGCGGGGAGGAGCTCGTCCGGCACGACCTCAGCCGCCGCGTGCGCATGCTCGAGGAGGAGGCGCGCACCGAGTCGAAGCGGCGCGCGCGCAACCTCGTGGCCGACGCGCTCCAGCGCGTCGCCGCGAGTCACGCGGCCGAGACGACGGTGACGGTGATCGAGCTCCCGTCGGACGACATGAAGGGGAGGATCATCGGCCGCGAGGGTCGCAACATCCGGGCGCTCGAGCACCTGACCGGCGTCGACTTCATCATCGACGACACGCCGCACGCGGTCGTGCTCTCGTCGTTCGACGGCCTCCGCCGGGAGGTCGCGCGCATGACGCTGACGAAGCTGATCGAGGACGGCCGCATCCATCCGGCCCGCATCGAGGAGACGTACTACCAGTCGAAGGCCGAGATCGAGGAGATGGTGCGGCAGGCCGGCGAGCAGGCCGTCTTCGAGGCGAACTGCGGCTCCTTCCACGAGGAGCTCGTGAAGATCATCGGCCGGCTGCGGTACCGCACGAGCTACGGGCAGAACGTCCTCAAGCACACGCTCGAGGTCGTCCATCTCGCCGGGATCATGGCGACCGAGCTCGGCGCGAGCGTGAAGACGGCGAAGCGCGCGGCGATGCTCCACGACATCGGCAAGGCGATGACGCACGAGGTCGAGGGCTCGCACGCGCTCATCTCCGCGCAGCTCGCCCGCCGCTACGGCGAGGCGCAGGGCGTCGTCCACGCGATCGAGGCGCACCACTACGAGGTGCAGCCGCAGACGGTCGAAGCGGTGCTCGTGATCGCCGCCGACGCGATCTCCGCCTCGCGTCCCGGCGCGCGCGGCGAGAGCCTGGAGCACTACATCAAGCGGCTCGAGTCGCTCGAGGAGCTCGCCGCGTCGAGGCCGGGAGTGGACAAGGTCTACGCGCTCCAGGCCGGCCGCGAGATCCGCGTGATCGTCCGCCCGAGCGAGGTGGACGACGACGCGGCCGCGCTGCTCTCGCACGAGATCGCACGGGAGATCGAGGACCGGCTCGAGTACCCCGGCCAGGTCAAGGTCACCGTCATCCGCGAGAGCCGATCGGTCGACGTCGCCCGCAACCACGGCGGCATCGTCGACCGCCCAGACGAGACGCAGGACACGCCGATCCAGGCAGCCTGAGTCGCGGGGCAACCCGTGGTTCCCCCGCGGGCCCTCTCCTTCGGCTCGCGTGGCGCATGGTCGTGTGCGCTCCGGCGGGAGCGCGGTCCCGCCTGCGCGCGGCCGAGGGTTGCGCACCCACGACGGTCTCGGCGCGATCGCTCTGCTGCGCGAGTCGTGGTGCTGTGCATCCCGACTCGCTCGTTCGCCCTCGGCTAACGCGGCTGCGCCTGCGTTAGCCTCCGGCCCTCATGGCGCGCTCGGCGATGCGACACATTCTTCTTCTGCGCGGAGTGAACCTCGGACTCCGGAACCGGATCCCGATGCCGGACCTGCGGGAGCTCCTCTCGGCCGCGGGGTTCGGCGACGTGCGGACCTACGTGCAGAGCGGGAACGTCGTCCTCTCGAGCAGCGATTCGCCGTCGAAGGTCGCGCAGACGTGCGCGGAGCTGATCGCGGCGGAGCTCGGACTCGAGATCGACGTCGTCGCCCGCACGCGCGACGAGCTCGCCGGCGTCGTCCGGCGCGATCCGCTCGGCTCGGTCGCCGCGAATCCGAAGCGCTACCAGGTGACGTTCCTCGCGTCCGAGCTCGAGCCGGAGACCGTCCGCCGGATCGAGACCGCCGCCGCCGGGAAGGAGCGAGTCCACGTCGCCGGCCGCGAGGTCTACGCGTGGCATCCCGACGGCGTCGGGCGGTCGAAGCTGGCGACGCTGCTCGCCGGACGGAGGCTGGGCGTCCCGGCCACCGCACGGAACTGGACGACGGTGACGGCACTGCTCGCCCTCGCGGACGAAGAGCGCGGCGAGCGCGGTGCGCCTGTGGGCGCATGACATCGAGCGGCATCTCGCACGCAACCCCCAAGGACATAGAGCCGTCCGTTCAGGGCGTGCGCGCCATCGGCGAGAAACAGGACTGCATTCAACTGAACCACATCCCTCCCCGACTGAACATGTCCCCTCGAGGACGTGGGCTGAGTGGTTCAGCACCTCGGACCGTACTACACCGTGATGACGTAACGGCCCGCCGCGGGTTCGAACAGGCCCGTTGGGCGGCTACCCTGGTTGATCGGGCTACGGCTCACGGATTCACATGAACAAGCGTTACTTCGTCACGACGTTCGGGTGCCAGATGAACGCGCACGACTCCGAGCGGATCAAGGGGATGCTCGAGGAGCTCGGCCTCGGCGAGGCGCCGAGTCGCGAGGAGGCGGACGTGCTCGTCTTCAACACGTGCACGATCCGGGCG
>DATKNT010000185.1:0-3752 GCA_035541175.1 Gaiellaceae bacterium | reverse complement strand
CTGAGACAGAAGAGGTGACATGGCAGCGTCGCGCGAGGAAGTGTTCGAGCGGGTCAAGGAAGTCCTGACCGAGCAGCTCGGGATCGACGAGAGCGAGATCACGGAGGATGCCTCGTTCCAGGAGGACCTCGACGCCGACTCACTCGACCTCGTCGAGCTGATCATGGAGCTCGAGGACCAGTTCGGGATCAAGATCTCGGACGAGGACGCCCAGAAGATCCAGACCGTCGGCCAGGCCGTCGACTACGTCACGTCGCACCAGTAGCACCGGCGCGCCTCCCGCCCGGCTCGGATCGCTGATCGACGCGCTGCCGCCCGCGCGCGCGGCGACCGCGTTCACCCACGCGTCCTGGGCGAGCGACCGGACGGCGTCCTACGAGCGGCTCGAGTTCCTCGGCGACAGCGTGCTCGAGCTCGCGATCGCGCACGCGATCTACTCGCGCTACCCGGAGTTCTCCGAGGGGCGGCTCGCGAAGATCCGCTCCCACGTCGTCTCGCGGGCGAGCTGCGCCGTCGTCGCGCGCGAGCTCGGGCTCGGCGAGCGGCTCGCGCTCCACGCGGCCGAATCGCCGCCGGAGGAGCTCGAGCGGCTCGCGCGGAACCGCAACGTGCTCGCGGCGCTGCTCGAGGCGGTGCTCGGGGCGCTCTTCCTCGAGCACGGCTTCGCCGCGATCGAGGAGGCGATCGTCGACGCGTTCTCCGACCGGATCGAGTACGCGCTCACGAGCCACGTCGACCACAAGACGGAGCTGCAGGAGGCGCTGGCGCGTACCGGCCGCCAGGTGACGTACGTCGTCCTCTCCGCCGAGGGGCCGCCGCACGACCGGCACTTCACCTGCGCGGCGATGGTCGACGGCGTGCAGCTCGGCGTCGGCAGCGGCGGCTCGAAGAAGGCGGCGGAGCAGGAGGCCGCGCGCGAGGCGCTCGAGCGGGTCGGGGTGGAGCCGCCCGCGTGAGCGCGGCCGAGGCCCGGATCCCGTTCCGCGGCCACGAGACCTGGACGCGCGTCGTCGGCGCCGGCGAGGAGCCGGGCAGGCTGCCGGTGCTCTGCCTGCACGGCGGCCCCGGGGCGACGCACTGGTACCTCGAGCCGCTGGAGGCGCTCGCGGGGACCGGCCGCCGCGCCGTCTTCTACGACCAGCTCGGCTGCGGCGCGTCGTCCCAGCCGCACGATCCGTCGCTCTGGACGGTCGAGCTGTTCGTCGACGAGGTCGACGCGGTGCGCACGGCGCTCGGGCTCGAGCGGCTCCATCTGTTCGGCAACTCCTGGGGCGGGATGCTGGCGATGGAGGTGGCGCTCGAGCGACCGGAGTGGCTCGCGTCGCTCGTGCTCGCCTCGTCGCCGGCCTCGATCCCGCAATGGGTCGAGGAGACGGGCCGGCTCCGCGCGCGGCTGCCGGAGGACGTGCAGGCCACGCTGGCGCGCCACGAGGAGGCGGGCACGACCGACTCGCCGGAGTACGAGGAGGCGTGCCTCGTCTTCTACCGCCGCCACGTCTGCCGGCTCGATCCGTGGCCGGAGTGCGTGAACCGCGCCTTCGCCGAGCTGTCGCGCGAGGTGTACGAGACGATGAACGGGCCGAGCGAGTTCCACGTCACGGGGACGCTGCGCGAGTGGAGCGTCGTCGACCGGCTCGGCGAGATCGACGTGCCCGCGCTCGTCGTCAGCGGCGAGCACGACGAGGCGACCCCGGCGATCGCGCGGACGGTGCACGAGGGGATCCCGGGCTCCGAGCTCGTGATCCTCGACGGCTGCTCGCACATGGCGCACGTCGAGCAGCCGGAGCGCTACATCGCCCTGCTGGACGGGTTCTTCTCGCGGGTCGAAGCGGTCTCGTCCCTTCAGTAGCTCCCCGAAGGCGCTCCACGGAGCCCTACCGATGGCACCGCGAGCGCCGTCGGACACAGTGCGGCCACGATGGCGGTCAGCCACCTCGCCCGCGCGATCCGCGAGTCCGCGACGCTCGCCCTGAACGAGCGCGCGGCGCTGCTCGCCTCGCAAGGCCAGCCCGTCATCCACCTCGGCGGCGGCGAGCCGAAGAACAAGGTGCCCCTGTCGGCGATCGTCAGCTCGGCCGCGCGCCTCACGAGCGGCGACGTGAAGTACGTCCCCACCGACGGCACCGTCTCGCTGAAGCAGGCGATCATCCGCTACACGGAGGAGAACTACGGCCGCGTCGTCGCGCCGGAGAACGTGATCGTCTCGTCGGGCGCGAAGCAGTCGATCTACAACACGCTGCTGACGATCGTCGACCCGCAGGACGAGGTCGTGATCCTCGCGCCGTACTGGGTCAGCTACCCGGAGATGGTGCGGATGGTCTACGGGATCCCGGTGATCGTCACGCCGGAGGACGGGAGCTTCGTCCCGCGGCTCGACGAGGTCGCGGAGGCGTTCAGCTCGTACACGAAGGCGCTCATCGTCAACAGCCCGAACAACCCGTCCGGCGCGGTCTACCCGGACGAGCTGATCGCGGGGCTCGTCGCGCTCTGCGAGGAGCGCGGCGTCCACCTGATCATGGACGACATCTACCACCGGCTCGTCTTCGACGGCGTGCGGCCGCCGTCGGCGTACGCGTTCACCGACCGCGACGTCGACGAGTCGATGATCATCGTCGTCAACGGCGTCTCGAAGCTGTACGGGATGACCGGGTTCCGCGTCGGCTGGACGATCGCGCCGCGCCCGCTCGTCGAGGTGATGAAGAACGTGCAGGCGCAGACGACGTCGTGCCCGGCCGCGGTGTCGATGTCGGCCGCCGAGGGCGCGCTCACCGGCGTCCAGAGCACCGTCGAGAACCTCCGCCTCGGCATCCAGAACATGCGCGACGTGATGCTGCAGGAGCTGCGCGCCTTCGAGGGCGTGCGCGTCGAGAAGCCGCTCGGCACCTTCTACTGCCTGCCGGACTTCAGCGCGTACTCGCACGACTCGGAGGAGCTGTCGCGCTTCCTGCTCGACCGCGCGCTCGTCGTCACCGTCCCCGGCAAGGAGTTCGGCGCGGAGGGTCACCTGCGGCTGAGCTACTGCGGCTCGACGAAGGACGTGACCGAGGGGATCCGGCGGATGCGCTGGGCGCTCGACCCGTCGGCGCCGAACGACATCTACATCGGCGACCGCCGGCTCGTGAGGGACTGGCTGTGAGCGTCGGCTCGAGCTTCAACCCGCTGAACGTGAAGACGCCGGCGCAGGGGCAGGCGCGCGAGCTCGCGAGCGACTACGGGCTCGAGAACCACGGGATCACGAACGCGCGCTGCGTCTACTGGAACCTCCCGGCCGAGGCGCTGTACGAGGAGATCGCCTTCCGCGGCGAGGGCCGCATCGTCGCCGGCGGCCCCGTCGTCGTGAACACGGGCAGGCATTCGTCGCGCGCGGCGCAGGACAAGTTCATCGTCCGCGAGCCGTCGTCGGAGGAGCACGTCTGGTGGGGCGAGTACAACCGCCCGCTCGCGCCGGGGAAGTTCGAGGAGATCCTCGCGCGGCTGCTCGGCTTCCTCCAGGGCCGCGACCTGTTCGTCCAGGACCTCGACGCGTGCGCGCAGCCGGAGTACCGGCTGCCGCTGCGGATCGTGACGGAGCAGGCGTGGCACAGCCTGTTCGCGCGGAACATGTTCGAGACGCCGTCGGGCCACGAGGCGTACCGCGAGCACGTCCCCGAGTTCACGATCGTCTGCGCGCCGTCGTTCAAGGCGTACGAGCCGGCGGACGGGACGCGGACGAGCACGTTCATCGTCCTCAGCTTCGAGCGGAAGCTCTGCCT
>DATKNT010000184.1:0-6702 GCA_035541175.1 Gaiellaceae bacterium | reverse complement strand
GCTGACGTTCGGGACGATCACGTCGCTGTACGGGCTGAGCGCCGGGATCATCGACCGGACGCAGTTCTCGCTGCTGATCGCCGTCGTCGTCCTGTCGGCGATCGTGCCGACGGCGATCGCGCAGCGCCGCTACGACCCGCGCGTCGCGGCCGACCTCGACCTCAGCGCGCCGGTGCCGCCGGCGCCCGTGCGCCCTATGCCAGCCGAGGAGTGAGCGCGACGAGCAGGCCGCCGTCGTCGTCGTAGGCCGGAAAGAAGTCCCCGATCACCTGCTTCGTGTGGCCGGCGCGCGTCCGCAGCTCGAGCGCCTCGTTCAGGCGGCGCACGCCCCATTCGAGCGCGAGCCTCGCCGGGTTCTTGTCCTCCTCGAACCCGGCCAGGCCGAGCCCGGCGACGACGTCGCTGCCGAGCAGGTCGACCTCCGACCAGCCGGTGAGCTCGAACACGCCGCGGCCGACGGCGAGGATCCGCCCCTCCTGGTCGCAGACGACGAAGCCCGTGCCGGGCGCGGGGTAGTAGTCGTCCATCAGCTCGAACAGGAAGCCGAAGCCGCAGTGGTGGCAGGCGACCGCCTCGTCGTAGAAGCCCTCCTTGCGGTCGACGTCGATCGACCGCTCCTTGCAGTTCGGGCAGATGTAGTACGGCATCGGCTCAGGGTAGCGGCGGGCTCACGCACGGGGCCGCTCGTCGACGCGTGCGACCCACGACTTCAGGCGCGGATAGCCGGCGCCGAGCGGCTGATGGTCGACGAGGATCCGGTGGAACAGCTCGTCGTCGGCCGGCGGCAGCCCGAGGACGGCGTACTTGAGGAAGGGGAAGGCGATGCAGTCGGCGACGCCGAAGTCGTCGAAGAGGTACGAGCGGCCGGCGAGGAGCGACTCGAAGCGGTCGAGCGCCGCCTGCATCCGGGCGCTGAGCCGGTTGACGGCGGCCGTGTCCGGCTGCGGCTGCTCCAGTTCGGCGGCGATGCGGTTCGGCGCCCGCTTCCAGACGCGGTTGAACCAGTCGACGAAGACGGACACCTCCGCGCGGCGCGCCTCGTCGGCCGGGTAGAGCCGCGGCTCGGGGCGGAGGCGCTCGAGGTGCTCGATGATCACGGTCGAGTCGACGATCGTCTCGTCGCCGTCGAGTAGCACCGGCACGAGCGGCTGCCCGCTGGCCGCCTCGACGGGCGAGCGGTCGGCGGCGTCGACGTCGATCCACTCGAGCTCGAGCCCCTTGTGCCCGGCCGCGAGCGCGACGCGCTCGACGTTCGTCGAGAACGGGATCCGGAAGACGCGGAGCGGCGGCATCCCGCGATCGTACGCAGTCGACACGGAGTTGCGACTCCGCCGTGACGGTTCTCGTGCGACGCTTCCGGAAGGGAGCCTCGCTCCCCCCAAGGGGAGAAGCGCCGTGTCGTGGGCCTTTCCACGGCCGCACCCGCGTGCTATCACGGGGGCGTGGGAGAGAAGATGCGCCGGATCAGTGCCGCGTTGATGGCGTCGCAGGCGGCCGGGTTCCTCTCGACGCCGCCCGGGTTCGACGGGGACCCGGGGGTCGGGATTCCCGGCTTCAGCGGCGTGCCGCGCCCGCGCGAGTGGGATGCGGTCGAGTCGACGCGCGCGCCGGCGCTCCGCGGCGACGAGGTCCATTTCGTCGCGCTCGCCGACGGCGGCCGGACACTGATCGTCGACGAGGACGAGCCCGACGACAGCGTCGCCCCGCTCGCCGATGCGATCGAGGCGACGCTGGATCCGCCGTACCGCGCCCGCGCCCGTCGGCAGGACGGCGACGTCTGGGCGGTCGGCGCCGTCTCCGTGGACGTCGTCGAGCTTCCGCAGAGCGTCGAGGGCGACTCGATCGAGCTGACGGTCGTCGGCGGCCGGCGCGAGCTGCGCGTCGACGGCCGCGACTCGCGGCTCGAGCTGCCGAAGCTCGACGAGATCGGCGCGCGCCGCGGCAGCGACTACGTGCTTCGCGCCGAGCGGCTGACCGAGACGACCTGGGTCGTCGACACGGACGTGCTCTAGGCGCTAGTGCGGCGAGGCGGTGAGCGCCGTCGCCGGGCTCTCCTCGGAGGCGAGGAAGCGCTCCGCGTCGAGCGCGGCCATACAGCCGGAGCCCGCTGCAGTGACGGCCTGCCGGTACACGTGATCCTGGACGTCGCCGGCCGCGAACACGCCGGGGACGTTCGTCTCCGTCGAGCCGGGCTTCGTGACGAGGTAGCCGGCCTCGTCGTGGTCGAGCTGGTCGACGAACAGGGCCGTGTTCGGATCGTGGCCGATCGCGACGAAGACGCCGTCGGCGGGTAACTCGAACGTCTCGCCCGTGCGCGTGTCGCGGAGCCCCGCACCCGTGACGCGGGTCTCGCCGACGATGTCCTCGACGACCGCGTTCGTGACGAACTCGATCTTCGGGTTGGCGCGCGCGCGGTCGACCATGATCGGGGACGCGCGGAACTCGTCGCGCCGGTGGACGATCGTCACCTTCGACGCATAACGCGTCAGGAACGTCGCCTCCTCCATCGCCGTGTCGCCGCCGCCGACCACGATCAGCTCCTTCTCCTTGAAGAAGGCGCCGTCGCAGGTCGCGCAGGCCGAGACGCCGCGGCCCATGAGCTGCTGCTCGCCCGGGATCCCGAGCCAGCGCGCGCTCGCGCCCGTCGCGACCACGACCGTCTTCGCGCGGTACTCCTCGTTCTCGACCCAGACGCGGAACGGCCGCTCCGAGAAGTCGACCCGGGTGACGTCGTCGGTGACGAAGTCCGTCCCGAACCGCTCGGCCTGCCGGCGGAGCTCGGCCATCATCTCCGGCCCCATGACGCCGTCCGGGTAGCCGGGGTAGTTCTCCACGTCGCTCGTGATCATCAGCTGGCCGCCCCAGTTGAAGCCCTCGATCACGAGCGGCCGGAGGTTCGCCCGCGCCGCGTAGAGGGCGGCCGTGTAGCCGGCGGGCCCGCCGCCGACGACGATCACGTCACGCACGTCGCTCATTCAGCTTCCTTCCTCGAAAACTCTCTGCCGGTGTAAACGATCGGGGCCGCCCCGACGTTCCCCCCGACCCCTCATGGTACGCAGGCTACGCCGCATCGGCGGTGCTGTCGCCCGCCGGCAGCTCCGGGGCCGTGACCGGCCGGACGCTGCGCTCGACCGCGGGCAGCGGCGCCAGCTCGGCCGTCGGCGAGACGCCGTGCTCCTTGAACCGGCGGGCGCTCGGGAGCACCCGGGTCTCGAGCGAGCCGACCGCCTCGTTGTACGACCGCACCGCCGTCTCGAGCCCGCGCCCGACCTTGGCGAAGTGGTCGGTGAGCGTCCCGAGCCGGGAGTACAGCTCCCGCCCGAGCTCGCTGATCGCCTTCGCGGACTCGGCGATCGTCTCCTGGCGCCACCCGTACGCGACCGCGCGCAGGAGCGCGATCAGCGTCGTCGGCGTCGCGAGGATCACCTGCTGGTTGACCCCCTCCTCGATCAGCGACGGATCCTGCTCGAGCGCTGCGGAGAAGAGCGTCTCGCCCGGGATGAACAGGACGACGAACTCCGGGGTCGAGTCGAACTGGCCCCAGTAGCTCTTCGCCGACAGCTTCGCGATGTGGTCGCGGATCTGCCGCGCGTGGTCGGCGAGCCGCGCCTGGCGGACGTCCTCGTCCTTCGCCTCGAGCGCGTCGAGATACGCCTGGAGCGGTGCCTTCGCGTCGACGACGACCTGCTTGCCGCCCGGGAGCCGGACGACGAGGTCGGGGCGCAGCCGGCTGCCGTCGACGGTCACCGTCGCCTGCTCGACGAAGTCGCAGTGGGAGAGCATCCCGGCCATCTCGACCACCCGGCGCAGCTGCATCTCGCCCCAGCGGCCGCGGACGACGGGGGAGCGGAGGGCGGTGACGAGGTTGCCCGTCTCCGCGCGCAGCTCCTTTTGCGTGTCCGCGAGCGCCCGCACCTGCGCCGTCAGGTCCGAGTACGCGCGCGTCCGCGCGACCTCGAGCTCCTGCAGCCGGCCGTCGACCTTCGCGAGCGACTCCTTGATCGGGGTGACGAGATGCTCCACCGCCTGCTTGCGCTGGTCGAGCTGCGCGTTCGCGATCTCGAGGAAGGACTTGTTGCTCGTCGCGAGCGCGTCGGCGGCGAGCGCCTTCATCGTCGTCGCGAACGAGTCCTGCGCCTCCTCGAGCAGGGCGAGCTTCTCGCCCGCCGACGCGCGCTCGCGCTCGAGCTCGCCGGTGTAGCGGGCGCGCACGAGCGCCGCGGCGACCACGGCGCCGAGAACGAGGCCGATGAGGAGCGTGAGCATGACCATCGGGCCGACGAACGGTAGTCCGCCGGTCGGACGGAGCTTCTTACTGGAGGGCGGCCTTGATCGCCTGGACGAGCGTCTGCTCGTCGCTGCCGCTCTGGAGCGCGACCTGCGTCGGCTTCGAGCCGGTCTTGCCGACGAAGACGGTCGGCGTGCCCTGGACCTGGTCGGCCTGCGCCTCCGCAGCGACGTCCGACGCCTGCTTCTTCACGGCGGCGGACTTGCGCTGGACGAGGAGCTGCGGCACCTTCAGGCCGGGGATGCTCGCGGCGGCCTGCGTGACCATGCTGTCGTTCAGCCAGCCGGTGTCCTCCGTGCCCTGGTTGTCGTAGAGGACCTGGGCGTAGTTGAAGCCCTTGTTCTGCTCGGCGGCAGCGAGCATCGCCGCCTGGCCGCGCGTCGAGTCCGTCCCGAGGATCGACCACGGGCGGACCTCGACCTTCACCTTCCCGGTGCGGACGTACTTCGGGATGACATCCGGCATCACCGACGTCTCGAACTCCTGGCAGATCGGGCACTGGAGGTCGATGTACTCGACCATCGTCACCGGCGCGAACGGCGAGCCGAGCACGAGGCCCTTCTGCGGGATGCCTTTGTAGAGCGCCTGTACCTCGGCCGCGCCGGGCAGGCCGTTCTTGACGGAGCCGACGGCCGGCACGTTCTTCGGGACGCCGGAGCTCTTCCCGCCGGTGAGGACGACGGCGAGCACGACCGCGAGCACGATCAGCAGCAGGACGCCCGCGACGCCGCCGAGCACCTTCGGCGAGGCCTGGCGCGCGCGCGTCCCGCCCTTCGACTGGACGGGCGGCGGCTTGGCGGCCGCGGCGCGGCGCGCCTCCCTGCTCTTCTTCCCGCTAGCCATCAGCCGCAAGCGTAGCGGCGGGCTCCGAGGAGTCGGCGGCCGCGAGCGCTAAGAATTCGATGAGGAGCACGAAGCCGACGAGGGCGAGGGTCGGGATCGTGACGAAGCCCCACTCGTTGATCCACTTCGTTGCGCACCCGCCCGGCGCCGAGGCGAGGCACTCCTGGGCCTGGGAGACGACGTGGTTCTCGACGAGGATGTGGTAGATCGCGATGCCCCCGCCGATCACCGGGAAGGGCAGGAGGTAGCGCGCGAGCCTCGTGTCGCCGTGGACGGCGCCCAACAGGCACAGGAGCGAGAGCGGGTACATGCAGATCCGCTGGTACCAGCAGAGCTCGCACGGCGTGAAGTGCGCGATCTCCGAGAAGAAGAGGCTGCCGCCGGTGGCGACCGAGGCGACGACGAACGCCGACCACAGCTCGTAGCCCCAGAGCCACGACTGCACCGTCTCGAGCGGCCCGCGGAGATGGAAGAGCGCGAGTGCGCCGAGCAGGGCGAGCACGCCGGCGATGACCATGCCCACGACGCCGAGCGCCGACAGGAGGACGATCACGTCGTGGGTCACGGGCGCAAACCTTGCCACACGCTACGCTGGCCGCGCCGGGGTGGCGGAACTGGTCAGACGCGCCCGACTTAAAATCGGGTGGCCTCCGGGCCGTGCGGGTTCGAGCCCCGCCCCCGGCATGGCGCCGGCTCACGCCGCGGCGGTGTTCGGCCTGTGCAGCTTCCAGGTCGCGGCCGAGACGAGGCCGAGCACGATCGTCGGCACCGACGCGAGCACCCGGTAGAGGAGCGTGGCCGCGACGGCCTGGCTGTTGCTGGCGCCGAAGCCGACGAGCATGCCCGTCAGCCCGAGCTCGACGATGCCGAGACCGCCGGGCGTGATCGGGAGCGAGCCGAGCACGCGCGCGAGCGACCAGGCGGCGAACGCCTCGACGAGGTCCACCTGCGCGCGTGTGATCCCGACCGCGCGCAGGCAGAAGACCATGAGGACGAACACCGTGAGGTGGTTGGCGAGCACGCCGAGGGTGAGACGGGGCCAGCGCCGGCGGAGCAGGTCGATCGTCTCGCCGCGGAAGCGCACGAACGTCTCGCCGGTCCAGCGGACCGGGCGCTTGTGCACGAGATGCCTCAACCACGAGACGACGGCGGCGGCGCGGTCGCCGAACTTCCGCGCGAGCCGGGCGCTCTCGAGGCCGGCGACGAAGCCCGTCACGATCACGGCGAACACGACGAGACCGATCAGCGCGACCCATTCGAGCGTCCTGTTGCGGGCGCCGTCCGCGGCGAGGGCGGCGACGGCGATGACGGGAAAGCCGAAGATGACGAGCTGGTTCCAGACGCCGGTGACGAGGACCGCCAGACCGATGGCCCGGTCGTCGAACCCCCAGGCGGTCAGCATCGTGTAGGACGACGCCATTCCCACCGCAGCTCCTCCCGGCGCGACCATCGTCAGCGCGGTGGACGCCTGCGTGACCCGGAGCGCGTGCAGGAAGCCGAGCCCGGGCAGCGCGGCCATCCACGGGGGCGCGCTCGTGACGACGTTGATGATCACCGCGAAGGCAAGCCCC
>DATKNT010000183.1:0-8693 GCA_035541175.1 Gaiellaceae bacterium | reverse complement strand
CGGTTCATGACCGTGCCGACCGCGCGCGCGGCGTGCGGGCTGCCGGAGCGCGCGGCGAGCGCGCCGTACGTCGTCGTCTCGCCGTAGTCGACGTGGGACAGCTCCTCGAGCACGCGGCGGTTGAACTCCGGCACGACGCGGACGTCGGGCTCGACGTCGAACCGGCGGCGGCGGCCGGCGAAGTACTCGTCGAGCTCGCGGCGCAGCCGGTCGACCGGGCGGGCGCTGCGGAGGACGCGCGGGCCGTGCAGGCGCGCGAGCTCCTCGAGCTCCCGCTCGGGCTCAGGGTCGTACGAGAGCCTGCAGACGCCGTGGTCGGTGACGCCGACGAGCAGCGTGCCGACGGGCGTGTCCTCGACGAGGTCGTAGGCGACGTCGAGCAGGCCCTCCGCCGCGGCGGCGGCCCGGAAGCGCTCGTCGAGGGAGATGGGGACGGTCGTCACGCGTGCTCCTTTCGCAGCCGCCGCACCCCGGCGGACGCGGCCTGTCGCGCCGCCGACCCGGTGGAGCCGAGGGCGGCGCCGATCTCGTCGTAGCTGAGCCCGTAGCCGTACCGGAGCACGACCGCGGCCCGTTCCTTGTGCGGCAGCCCGTCCGTCAGCGGGGCCAGCTCCTCGAACGCCGGCCGCGCGTCCCGCGTCGCCAGCTCGGGCATCTCCGCCGCGTTCATCATTCCGGGCGGCCGCCGCCGGCGGAAGTCGTCGAGCACGATCCGGCTCGCGATCGTGAGGACCCACGAGCGAAGGTGCTCGCCGTGCTCCAACCGGTGATAGGCGCGGAGGGCGCGGAGAAACGTCTCCTGAAAGGCGTCCTCGGCGCGCTCGCGGCCGAGCCGGCGTCCGAGGAAGGCCATCACCTCGTCCCGGTGGCGCTCGTAGAACGTCTCGAACGGGGGAATCGCAACCGCCATCGACACCTGAAACGTACTCAGCCGCCAAGATGTGAGGTGTGAAGCTCGCGGTCGTCGGCCACGTCGAGTGGGTCGAGTTCGTTCGGGTCGACCACGTACCCGAGGCGGGGGAGATCGTCTCCGCGCTCGAGACCTGGGAGGAGGCGGCGGGCGGGGGCGCGGTCGCCGCCGTCCAGCTCGCGAACCTCGACGGCTCGGCGCTGCTCTTCACCTCGCTCGGCGCCGACGAGCACGGAACCCGCGCCCGCGAGCAGCTGGCCCGCGCCGGCGTCACCGTCCACGCGGCGGCGTCGCCCGAGTCGCAGCGGCGGGCTTTCACGTACGTCGACGGCGACGGCGAGCGGACGATCACCGTGCTCGGCCGGAAGCTCGTCCCGTCGGGCCACGACGGGTCGCTGCCGTGGGAGGAGCTCGCGCGCTGCGACGCGGCGTTCTTCGTCAGCGGCGACATCGCGGCGCTCCAGGCCGCGCGGCGGGCGCGTGTGCTCGTCGCGACCGCCCGGGAGCTGGCGACGCTGCGGCGCGCCGGCGTCGAGGTCGACGTCCTCGTCGGCAGCGGCGGCGACGACCGCGAGCGCTACGACGTCGGGACGCTCGACCCGCCGCCCGGGGTCGTCGTCACGACTGCCGGCCCGCTCGGCGGCTGGGTGCGGCCGGGCGGCCCGTTCCGGGCCGTGCAGCCGCCCGGGCCGATCGAGGACGCGTACGGCTGCGGCGACTGCTTCGCCGCCGGCCTGACGTTCGCGCTCGCCGGGGGACAGCCGATGGAGGAGGCGCTCGGACTCGCCGCCCGCTGCGGCGCCGCCGTCCTCACCGGCCGCGGCGCGTACGCGGGTCAGCTGACGGCCGCGTCGGTCTAGCCGAGCGGGAATCCCGGCGGAAGGACTGCGCCGACGCAGAAGGTGTCGAGCCCCTTGACCGTGCCGCGGTCGACGAACTGCGAGACGACGTCGCGGACGCAGTTGAGCATGCCGACGGTGTGCCCGTAGTGCGGCACGACGATCGCGCGGCTGTTCGGGAAGTCCTGCTTCAGGCGCGGCATGTTCGTGAGCGGATCCTGCGGGTCGGCGCCGCCGGCAAGGACGAGCACCGGCACGCTCGAGCGGGGTGACGTCCAGTCCGCCGCCGGCTCGGCCCGCTTCGGGAAGAAGGCACAGGGGACGCGGTGCGACATGACCGAGGACGTGGTGTAGCCGTCGAAGTCGGTGTGCCACGGGCCGGTCGCCCCGAGCCCGACCCACGGCTCGTTGCACCAGATCGACCAGTACATGAGCTCCTGGGTGGGGTTGTCCTGGCTCTGCTGTCTCGCGATCTCGCTGTTCAGTGGGCCGTAGTCGCCGTGTGCGGCGTCGTCGGCGACGAGCGGGATCGACGCCGCCGTGTACGCGTCGAGCAGCATCGCCTGCACGACGCCGGCGAGTCCGGTGCCCGTCGTCGTCTGGTTCTTCGCGGTGCGTGCGGGGTGCTTGTCCCAGCCGGCGACGAGATCGTGGAACTCCGTCCGCCAGCGCGGGAATGCCTTCGCGCAGAGCGCGTCGGCGGCGCAGCGCTTCGCGACGTCCGCGAGTGCGTGCTCCGCGTTGACCGCGAACCGCCCGTAGAACGGGACGTCGATCGCGGTCGAACCGTCGAGCACGAGCGTCCGCACCGAGGATGGATGGCGCTTCAGGTAGACCTGCGCGGCGGTCGCGCCGTAGGAGCCGCCGTAGACGTCGAGCTGCTTGTACCCGAGTGCGGCGCGCACTGCGTCGAGGTCGTCCATCGCCGTGCGCGTTCCGTACTGCGTGACGTCGCCCGGGACGGAGGCGACGCACGCGTGCACGAACGCGCGGATCTGCACCTTGGTCGTCAGCGAGGTCTTCGGCGGCGCGCAGGTCATCGCGTTCGAGCCGCCGGTGCCGCGCTGGTCGACGAAGAGCATGTCGTGGCGCTCGTGCACGGCATTCCAGGCGATCATCGCGTCGAACACGCTGTCCGTCGCCGCGCCGCCCGGGCCGCCCGCAAGGAAGGCGAACGCGTCCGGGAGCGCCGGCGTCCGCCGCGCCGGGACCACGACCACGCGGAGGCCGATCGTCCGTCCGTCCGGCTTCGCCCGGTTCTCCGGCACGACGAACGTCCCGCAGCGGGCGTCGACCTGCTGGACGGTGCACGGCTTCAGGGTCAGGGCCGGAGCGTGCGGGGCCGCGAGCGCGACCGCGGCGGTGGCGGCGGCGAGGATCACGGCCCCAGCATGGGCGCGCCGCGCCGCCCGTCCCGACCGGTAATGCCGCCGACTCCGGGCGGCAAACTACGCAGGAATCCCCCGTTCGGGGTGGGCCGAAAGGCTTGCCAAGTGGGGGAAAGTGGATTATCGTGGGGCAAAGTGGTAAGCCACCGACCCGGTCCCTGAATGCTTCTCGGCGAGTTCGAGCACACGATCGACGACAAGAGCCGCCTCACCCTGCCCGCCCGCTTCCGGCAGGCGTTCGCGGAGGGCGTCGTCGTGAGCCGCGGCCTCGACGGCTGCCTCTACGCGTACCCGCGCCCCGACTGGGCGCAGGCGATCGAGGCGCGCCTGAGCGAGCTCGACCCGCTGGCCAAGGAGACGCGCCAGCTCCAGCGGTACTTCTACTCGGGCGCGGCGGTGGGCGAGCTCGACAAGCAGGGGCGCGTCGGCATCCCGGCGGCGTTGATGGAGCACGCGAAGCTCGGCCGCGATGTCGTCGTCGCGGGCGTCCACGACCACCTCGAGATCTGGGATCGCGCGGCCTGGCGGCGCGAGCTCGCCGAGGTCGAAGGGAGTGCAGAGCATGTTGCCGAACGTCTTGCAGCCAAGCGCGACTGATCACGTCCCCGTCCTCGCCGCGGAGGTGCGCGCGTGCCTCGCCGTGGAGCCGGGCGAGACGGTGGTCGACGCGACCTTCGGCGCGGGCGGACACGGGGCGCTGCTCGCGTCCGACCTGCGCGGGAGCGGCAAGCTGATCGCGATCGACCGCGACCCGACGGCGCGCATGTACTTCGATCGGTTCGAGAAGCGCGCCCGCGTGCAGGCGCGGCTGCTGCGCGGCGACTTCGGCGTCGTCCTGCCGCAGCTCGCGGCGAACGGCGTGCGCGCGGACGCGATCCTCCTCGACCTCGGCGTCTCGTCGATGCAGCTCGACCGGCCGGAGCGCGGCTTCTCGTACGCCACGGACGCGCCGCTCGACATGCGCATGGACCCGTCGCAGGAGCTGACCGCGCGCGACGTCGTCAACGAGTGGCCGGAGCGCGAGCTCGTCACCATCTTCCGCCGCTACGGCGAGGAGCGGTACGCGAGGCAGATCGCGAAGGCGATCGTCCGCCGCCGCAAAGAGCAGCCGTTCGAGCGGACGGGCGAGCTCGTCGACACGATCAAGGGCTCGATCCCCGCGCCGGCGCGGTTCGGCGAAGGGCATCCGGCGAAGCGCGTCTTCCAGGCGCTGCGGATCGCGGTGAACGACGAGCTGCGCGCGCTCGAGTCGGCGCTGCCGGCGGCGCTCGAGATGCTGCGGCCCGGCGGCCGGCTCGTGGTCATCTCGTTCCACTCGCTCGAGGACCGGATCGTGAAGCAGTTCTTCCGCGAGAAGGAGCGCGGCTGCACGTGCCCGCCGGACTTCCCGATCTGCGTCTGCGGGCACGAGCCCGAGCTGCGGGCCGTGCAGCGCCGGCCGATCCGGCCGAGCGAGGACGAGATCGCGGCGAACCCGCGCGCCGCCTCGGCCCGGCTGCGCGCGGCGATCAAGGTGGGCGAGCCGGAGTAGTGGCCGCGGTCGACTGGTTCGGCTCGACGGCGGTCGCGGACCCGCCTGCCCCGTCACGGCGGCGACCGCGCCCCGTCGCAGCCCCGGCGCCGCGACGCCGCGCCCGGTCTGGGCGCCGCGTCACCGGCTGGATCCTCTGGATCTCGGTCTTCGCCGCGCTGCTCGCCGGGATCGTCGCGCTGAACGTCGCCGTGCTGCGCGCGAACATCGCCGTGAACAAGCTGAACGCGCGCGAGACGCAGCTGCAGGAGCAGAACGCGGCGCTCGCGTCCCAGGTCTCGGCCGCGTCGGCATCGCTGCGGATCGAGGCGGCGGCGCGAAAGCTCGGCCTCGTGCCGGCGCCCGCATCGGACACGAGCTACCTCGACCTGGGACGCCGTCGGTAACCGCATGACGCGGGTCGTCAACTCGCGGATCCGCCTGCTGCTCCTCGTCATCCTCGTCGGCTTCGCGGCGCTGCTCGCGCGCGCCGCGTGGATCCAGACGGTGCGCGCGTCGTCGCTGTCGCGGCTCGCGA
This sequence comes from Gaiellaceae bacterium, assembly GCA_035541175.1. Classification (GTDB taxonomy): domain Bacteria; phylum Actinomycetota; class Thermoleophilia; order Gaiellales; family Gaiellaceae; genus Palsa-739. The sequence continues at coordinate 3,508 of DATKNT010000183.1, read as the reverse complement.
CGGCGCAGACGCGCGTGCCGGTGGTGCTGCCGGCGGGCCGCGGGACGATCTTCGACGCGATGGGGACGCCGCTCGCGCTCGGCGAGCAGGCGACGACGGTGTTCGCCGACCCGCGGCAGATCACGCGCCCGCGGACGGACGCTGTGATCGCGGCGCGCGTGCTCGGGCTGAAGGAGCGGCCGCTCGAGAAGCTGCTCTCCGATCACACGCACGGATTCGTCTACGTCGAGCGCAAGGCGCCGCCGGCGCAGGCGACCCAGCTTGCGCGCAAGAACCTCGTCGGCTTCGGCTTCTACCCGGAGGAGCGGCGCGTCTACCCGCAGCGCTCCGTCGCCGCGCCGGTGCTCGGCTACGCGGGCGTCGACAACAACGGGCTCGCCGGGCTCGAGCTCGAGCTGAACGCGCAGCTCACCGGTGCGCCGGGCGAGGAGACAGTCGTCCGCGACCCGCTCGGGCACGTGATCTCGATCGAGAATGAGCGGCCCGCGCGCGAGGGCAGGAACGTGTTCCTCACGCTCGACCACACGATCCAGGCGAACGCGGAGCAGGTGCTGAAGCAGACGGTCGCGAAGTGGAAGGCGAAGGACGCGACCGCGATCGTGCTCGACCCGCACACCGGCGGCGTGCTGGCGATGGCGATGGAGCCGGGCTACGACGCGAACGCGTTCCCGACGGCGCCGCGGGGCCTGCAGGTGAACCATGCGGTCTCCGACGTCTACGAGCCCGGCTCGGTATTCAAGATCGTGACGATCGCAGGCGCGCTCTCCGACCATCTCGTCACGCCGCAGACCTCGTTCGTGCTGCCGTACTCGATCCGCGTCGCCGACCGCGTCATCCACGACGCGGAGCCGCGCGGGACGGAGCGCATGACGGTCGCGCAGATCCTGCAACGCTCGTCCAACGTCGGCGCGATCACGATCGCGACGAAGCTGCTCGGACAGAAGCGGCTGCAGGGCTGGATCGCGCGGTTCGGCTTCGGCAGGCCGACGGGGATCGACTTCCCGGGCGAGAGCCCCGGGCTGCTGCCGTCGTACTGGTCCGGCTCGACGATCGGCAACGTGCCGATCGGCCAGGGCATCTCGGTGACGGCGATCCAGCTCGCGTCGGTGTATGCGGCCATCGCCGACGGCGGCCGGTGGATCCAGCCGCATCTCGTCGACCACGTGCAGGGCGAGCAGCCGGTGCAGCCGCACACGCGGCGCATCGTCTCCGCGCGAGTCGACCGCCAGCTGCTGACGATGCTGAAGGGCGTCGTCTCCGATGCGGGCACCGCCGCGGCCGCCGAGATCCCCGGCTACTCCGTCGCCGGCAAGACGGGGACCGCGCAGAAGCCGGGCCCGCACGGCTACATGCCCGGGAAGTACGTCGCGACGTTCGTCGGGATGGTGCCGGCGAGCGATCCGCGGCTCGTCGTCCTCGTCACCGTGGACGAGCCGAGCCTGGACATCTTCGGCGGCGTCGTCGCGGCACCGGCGTTCGCGCAGATCGCGTCGTTCGACCTCCAGTACCTCGAAGTGCCGCCGGATCAGCCGGTCCGGTAGCCGGGAGCGCGGGTACACTCGCCCTCCGATGAACCTGGAGCGCCTCGTCGCAGCGCTCGGGCCGGTCGACGTGCTCGGACGCGCTCCGGTCGACGTGCGCGACCTCGCCTACGACGCGCGGGCGGTCGCCCCTGGAGCGGTGTTCTTCTGCGTTCCGGGCGCGCGCGCGGACGGCCATGACTTCGCCCCGGAGGCGGTCGAGCGCGGCGCGGTCGCGCTCGTCGTCGAGCGGCCGCTCGGCCTTCCCGTGCCGCAGCTCGTCGTCCCGTCGTCGCGCGTGGCGATGGCGGTCGCGGCGGACGCGTTCTTCGGTCGGCCGACGGAGGAGCTCGAGGTCACCGGCGTGACCGGGACGAGCGGGAAGACGACGACGTCGTTCCTGCTGTTCGCGATCCTCGCGGCGGCGGGGCGGAGACCGGGTCTGCTCGGCACCGTCGAGGCGCGCGTCGGCGGCGAGCGGCGCGCCGTCGTGCGGACGACGCCCGAGGCGATCGACCTGCAGCGGACGTTCCGCGAGATGCTCGACGCAGGCGATCGCTCGTGCGCGATGGAGGCGTCGTCGCACGCGTCGGAGCTGCACCGGCTCGACCGGGTGCGGTTCTCGGCGCTCGTGTTCACGAACCTGAGCCAGGACCATCTCGACTTCCACGGCGACATGGAGTCGTACTTCCGGGCGAAGCGCCGGCTGTTCATCGACGCCTCGCCGCCGGCGGCGGTGAACGTCGGCGACGAGTACGGGCGGCGGCTCGCGGCGGAGCTGCCGGACGCGCTGACGTTCTCGCTCGCGGGCGACGCCGCCATCGGGCCGGACGCGCTCGCCGGCGTCGATCTGAAGCTGCGCGGGAGCTTCAACGTCGAGAACGCGCTCGGCGCGCTCGCGGCGGGCCGCCTGCTCGGGATCGACGACGACGCGATCGCGCGCGGGCTCGAGTCGGTGCGCGGTGTGCCCGGCCGGTTCGAGACGGTCGACGAGGGCCAGTCGTTCACGGTCGTCGTCGACTACGCGCACAAGCCGGACGCGCTCGAGAAGGTGCTGCGTGCGGCGCGCGGGCTCGCAGGCGGCAACCGCGTCATCTGCGTGATCGGCGCGGGCGGCGACCGCGACCGCGGCAAGCGCCCGGTGATGGGGCGGCTCGCCTCGGAGCTTGCCGACGTCGCGATCGTCACCTCCGACAATCCACGCAGCGAGGACCCGCAGGCGATCATCGACGAGATCGTCGCGGGCGTCGCCGGCGAGGCCGAGGTCGTCCCGGACCGTGCGGCGGCGATCGCGCGCGCGGTCGAGCTCGCGCGCGAGGGCGACGTCGTGCTCATCGCCGGCAAGGGCGCCGAGCAGGGGCAGCAGTTCGCCGACCGCACGATCCCGTTCGACGACCGCGAGGCGGCGCGCGACGCGCTGCGGGCACTGGGGGCGGCGACCTGATCCCGCTGACGCTCGAGGAGCTGCGGACGCTCGGGCTCGGACGGCTGGAGGGGGACGCAGCGGCGATCACCGGCGTCGAGATCGACTCGCGCCGCGCCGGTCCGGGCGATCTCTTCGTCGCGCTCGGCGGCGGCGTCGCGTACCTCGACGACGCGCGCGCGAGCGGCGCGGCGGCGACGCTCGTCCCCGGCGACGAGTTCGCGGCGATGGCGGCGCTCGGGCGCGCGATCCGCGCGCGCAGCGACGCGCGCGTGGTCGCGATCACCGGCTCGAGCGGCAAGACGTCGACGAAGGACATCCTCGCCGCGCTCTGCCGCCCGGTCGCGCGCACGGTTGCCGCCGAGGGCGGGCACAACAACGAGATCGGCCTGCCGCTGACGCTGACGCGCATCGATCCGGACACGGAGGTCGTGATCACCGAGATGGGGATGCGGGGCCTCGGCCAGATCGCCGAGCTGTGCGCGATCGCGGAGCCGCAGGTCGGCGTGATCTCGAGCATCGGCCCCGTGCACCTCGAGCTCGTCGGCACGGTCGAGAACGTCGC
>DATKNT010000182.1:0-6332 GCA_035541175.1 Gaiellaceae bacterium | reverse complement strand
CGGCATCTCCGGCGCGCTCGTCGAGCCGAGCTCGTACCTGATGAAGTCGCCGCCGAAGCAGATCGTCGACGACGAGGCGCGGCACCTGACGGAGCAGTTCATCGAGCGCAACCGCCGCAAGGCGCCGAAGCAGACGCCGGCTCCGGCGAAGTAGACAAGTGTCAAGTACGGCCTGCCACGTGCCGATAGACGGGACGTGGCAGGCGCCACCTTCCGCGACCGGGAGCGGCTGATCCTCCTGAGCGGCGCCGCGGCGGCGGCGTTCCTCGCGCTCGTCCTCCTCGCCGGGATCGCCGGCTTCTCGCCCGGGACCTTCTGGAGCCGGGTCTCGTCCTCGCTCGTCATCGTCTACATCTGCGCGCGGCTCTGGGGACACGGGAAGACGCTGGAGGAGCGGGACAATGGCAGCATCCTCGCGCCGATCGGACAGATCGGCGCGATGTGCATCCTCCCGGTTCTGCTCCTGCAGACGTGGGCCACGTCGGGCATCGGCGTGAACGCGTCGTTCGCAGACCCGGTTCCGCACGTCCGCGTGGGCCTGTGGACCCGGGTCGAGTGGTCGGCGGACGTCCTCGTGATCGGGCTCTTCCTCGCGACGGCGATGGCGGTGTGGATCGAGGGGAGCACCGGCTTCTCCTCCCTCCTCTCGCGCGCGGCGTATGTCTGCGTCGGATTCGTCACGGTCGACCTGCTCGGCTGCGTGTGGGGCGTGGTCTCGATCGCGCCGCAGTGGCGCCTCGTCGCCGCGTTGATCGTCCTCTCGCTGGCGGGCACGATCCTCGTCGCGACGATGCGCCGCGTCGAGCGCCTCGACGCGTCTCCGGCCGCGCCGCCGCCGGACACGCCCGAGCCGGGCGCCGCGTAGGGACGACGCCCTCCGGAGCGCCACTACACTGCGGCCATCCGCGTCGCCCTCGTCACCCCGTTCGCCTGGTCGCAGCCGCACGACGTGAACGAGCACGTGGCGGGGCTCGCGCGGGAGCTGCGCACGCGCGGGCACGCCGTCACCGTGCTCGCGCCGTCGAACCGCGCCCGCGACCTCGCCGCCGGGCGGCGCGCGCTCCTCGACGGCACCGCAGCGGAGCTGATCGCGCTCGGTCCGGCGGTGCCGATCTCCCGGCGCAGCCGCATGGGGGTGCCGGTCGGCGTGCGCGCGAACCTCGCGGTCGCGCTCGCCGGCGGGCACTTCGACGTCGTCCACGGCTTCGAGCCGGGACTGCCGAGCCTCTCCTACCTCGCGCTCCGCGATTCGGGGGCGCTCACGGCGGCGACGTTCTTCTCGCCCGAGCGGCTCGGCTACCCGCCCGGCAAGGCACAGCGGGACCGGCTGCTCGGCCGGCTCGACGCGCTCCTCGCCACGAGCGCCGAGACGGTGGAGGCGGCCGCCGCGCGCTTCCCGGGCCGCTACCAGGTCGTGCCGGTCGGCGTCGACCTCGAGCTGTTCGCCCCACGCGCGAAGCGGAAGGTCGTCGTCCTCGAGTGGCGCCAGGCGGAGCGGCCGCTGCTGCGCGCCCTCGTGCGCGAGCTCGCGGCCGCACGCGACTGGGAGCTCGTCCTCCTGCGCACGCGGCCGCTCGGTGGCCGGCCGACGCAGTCCCGGCTCCTGCAGGGCCGGACGCACGTCCGCACCGCCCGCGACGGCGCGTCGCGCGCCGAGATCCTCCGGGACGCGGCGATCTTCGTCCCCGCGCTCGACGGCATGCAGCGGCTCCTCGTCGAGGCGCAGGCGGCCGGCGCCGCCGTCGCCTCGCCTCCCGGACGCGAGGACCAGCCGGAGCTCGCCGCCGCCGAGACCGGCAGGCTGATGGAGGACGACGCATTCCGGGAGCGCCGCGCCGAGGAGAGCCTCGCCGCCGCCGCGCTGCAGAGCTTCTCCGTGCTCGGCGACCGCGTCGAGGAGGTCTACGAGTCGCTGACCCGGCGGCGACGGGGCGCTGGGCAGCGCGCGGTTCCGCTCGAGGACCGCGACTGGATCCTCGCCGACCTGCACATGCACACGAGCTGGTCGCACGACTGCTCGATCGAGGTCGACGAGCTGCTCGACCACGCGGAGGCGATCGGGCTCGGCGCGATCGCCGTCACCGACCACAACGTCCTCGGCGGCGCGCTCGAGGCGGTGGAGCTGGCGCGAAACCGCCGCCTGGTCGTCATCCCGGGCGAGGAGATCAAGACCGACGGCCAGGGCGAGGTGATCGGCCTGTTCCTGCGGGAGGAGATCCCGCGCGGGCTCTCCTTCGGAGACACCATCGCCGCCATCCGCGCCCAGGGCGGGCTCGTCTACGTGCCGCATCCGTTCGACCGGATGCACGCGATCCCCGACCCGGCGACCCTGCACCGCCACCTCGCGGAGATCGACGTCTTCGAGACGTACAACGCGCGCCTGCTGTTCGAGGCGTACAACGACGAGGCGGCGCGCTTCGCCCGCAAGTACAACCTCATCGCCGGCGCCGGCTCCGACGCGCACGTGCTCCCCGGGGTCGGGACCGGCGCCGTCCGGATGCGGCGCTTCAGCGGGCCGGAGGAGTTCCTCATCTCGCTGCGCACCGCCGAGGTCGTGCGCCGCCCGAAGCCGCTCCTCTACCTGCAGGGGCTGAAGTGGGTGGCGCAGGCCAGGGAAAGGGTCCGCTAGAGGAAATCTGTCGATTTCCTCTAAAGGAGGTTCGGCGTGGCACCCTCCCCTCTCGAGTGCAGTGATGCCCGGCGGGTCGACCCTAGGGAATCGGCCCGAAGGGTCGATTCCCCGTGACCGTGGCGACCGACGAGATCTACGAGAAGTACCTGCAAAAGGCGATCACCGAGATCAACGCGCTCGGCGACGAGGTCGCGCAGGCGGGCGGCGGCGGGCGGGTGCCGGTCGTCGGGTCGGGCCATCCCCTCGCCGACGTCTTCCTCCTGAAGTACTCGCCGAAGCCGGCCGAGCTCCAGGAGGGGGTCGCCTTCTACGGCCGCGCCGGCAACGCGATTCTCAAGTCGCTGCAGCGGCTGCACGTCGACCCGATGGCGATCTACGGGACGAACTGCCTCAAGTTCGCCGACGGCGACGAGGAGGAGTCTCGCCCCTTTCTCGTCCGAGAGCTGCACATCGTGCAGCCGAAGCTCGTCGTCGTCATGGGCGCGGACGCGCTCGCGTTCCTGAACGGGCTCGGGTTCCCGCTCGCCCGCGAGCTGGCGGCGACCGAGGGCGAGCTGCAGCAGTTCACGCCGACGGTGCAGGCGCTCGTGACGCCCGACATCGACGAGTCCCTGGACGAGCAGCCGGAGAAGACGCGGTTCTGGAACGCGTTCAAGCTGCTCGGCACGTGGTGGGCCGAGCTGCCTCCCTACTGAGCCGGCGCCGCTGGGCGACGTTCGCGGTCGTCTTCGCGTGCGTGATCGGCTGGTACCTCGCCGCGCCACACATGCGGAGCCCCGGGCTCTGGGCGAACGTCGCGATCGTCTCGTTCGGGGTGATGCCGGTGGTGCTGTCGCTCGTGCTCATCCTGCTGCCCCTGCGACGGCTCGAGACGCGGTCGCTGGTCGGGACGACCGTGGCGTTCGCGCTCCTCGCGCTCGCGTTCGCCGAGCTCGACCTGGGACTCGAGGGGAACTTCGCCAAGCTGTTCGCGGCGGTGTTCGCCGGGTGGGCGTTCCTCGGGCTGTTCGAGCTCCTCTCGTGGGTCGTGCTCGTCGCGCTCGTCGTGCCGGCCGTCGACGCGATCTCGGTCTGGCGCGGGCCGACGCACGCGATCACGAAGCACCATCTCGAGGTCTACACCGCGGTCGCCGTCGCCTTCGTCGTCCCGGGCGGCGGCGCGGCGTACCTCGGGCCGCCGGACATCCTCTTCTACGCGCTCTTCCTCGGCGCCGCCGACCGCTGGGGACTCCGCGTCAACTGGACGTGGGCGGCGATGACCGGGATGTACGGGCTCACCGTCGTCGTCGCGAACGCCGCGCACGTCGGCGGCCTCCCCGCGCTCCCGTTCCTCTCGGCCGGCTTCCTCGCGGCGAACGCCGACATCCTCTGGCGGCAGTACCGGAAGCCTAAGGAGCCGCAGCCGAGCGCGTGAAGAGCGAGACGCACTCGACGTGCGGCGTGTGCGGGAACATGTCGACCGGGCGGGCTCGGACGAGCTCGTAGCCGCACTCCTCGCGCAGCACCTTCGCGTCGCCGGCGAGCGTCGTCGGGTTACACGAGACGTAGACGAGCCGCTGCGCGCCGACCCGGCCGAGCCGGCGAAGCGCCTTCCCGGCAAGCCCGGCGCGCGGCGGGTCGACGACGATCACGTCGGGCGGGCCCGACCGCTCGAGCAGCTCCTCGACCACCTGCCCGACGTTCCCCGCGAAGAACGCCGCGTTCGGGATCCCGTTCAGCTCCGCGTTCTCGAGCGCGCACGCGACCGACTCCTCGGACACCTCGATCCCCCACACCGTCAGCGCGTCGCGCGCGAGCGAGAGCCCGATCGTCCCGATCCCGCAGTAGAGATCCCACACCGTCTCGACGCCCGTCAGCCCTGCCGCCTCGCGCGCGAGCGCGTACAGCCGCTCGGCCATCGCCGTGTTCGTCTGGAGGAACGCGTTCGGCCGGACGCGGAAGCGCAGCCCGCCGAGCTCCTCCTCGATCCACGGCTCGCCCCAGAGCAGCCTCGACGGCAGGTTCGTCACCTCGGCCGGCGTGTCGTTGACCGACCAGTGGATCGAGCGGACCTCCGGGCAGCGCCGCAGCACGTCGACGAGGTACCCCGACTCGAACCTCTCCCCCGGCGCGGTCACGAGCTGGACGAGCGCCTGCCCCGTGTTGCGCCCCTGGCGGACGACGAGGTGGCGGAGGTAGCCGCTGCCGTCCGCCTGCGAGTACGGCTCGAGCCCCTCCTCGCGCGCCCAGTCGCGCACGGCGTCGCGGATCGCGTTGCCGACGTCGTCCGTGAGCCAGCACCGGTCGATCTCCAGCACCTCGTCCCAGCGCCCTGCCCGGTGGAAACCGAGCGCGACCCCGCCCTCCGCCCGCGTGAACGAGTACTCGAGCTTGTTCCGGTAGTGGTAGATCTCCGGCTCGCAGGGAACGATCTCCTCGAGCGGCGGCGCCGCGATCCCGCCGAGCCGCCGCAGCGCATCCCGCACCTGCATCTGCTTCTGCTCGAGCTGCGCCTCGTAGGCGAGATCCTGGAAGCGGCAGCCGCCGCACGCGGGGAAGTGCGCGCACCGCGGCTCGACGCGCGCCGGGCCGGGCACGAGCACCTCCGTGGCGGTCGCCTCGGCGTAGCCGCGCTTCACCTTCGTCACGCGCGCGCGGACGCGGTCGCCGGGGAGCCCGCGCCGGACGAAGACGACGAAGCCGTCGAGCCGCGCGACGCCGTTGCCGCCGTAGGCGAGCGACTCGACGTCGAGCTCGACCTCCTGGTCCCTGGCGACGGGCGCGGCCACGGGCCCAGCCTAGCGCCCGTTCCGGGGATCCCCCGATGGAGTGACCCGCCCGCGGCAACAGGGTGCAAGAGGCCGCGCGAACGCGGCCGAGACCGCTCTCGAAAGGAGTAGCGATGGCAACGATCGAGAGGGCGGCGATCTACGCTGCACCGGGCGAGTCCGGCAGCCCCGTCGAGCTCAAGTCCCGGTACGACAACTTCATCGGCGGCCACTGGGTGGCGCCGGTGATGGGCGAGTACGCGGACGACCTCACCGCGGTGACCGGGAAGCCCTTCACCGAGGTGCCGCAGTCCACCGCCGAGGACATCGAGCTCGCGCTCGACGCAGCCCATGCCGCCAAGGACGAGTGGGGCGAGAGGTCCGCGACCGAGCGGGCGCTGGTGCTCAACAGGATCGCCGACGCGATCGAGGAGCACACCGAGATGCTCGCGGTGGCCGAGAGCTGGGACAACGGCAAGCCGGTGCGCGAGACGCTCGCCGCCGACATCCCGCTCGCGGCGGATCACTTCCGCTACTTCGCCGGCGTGATCCGCGGCGAGACCGGGTCGATCTCCGAGATCGACAAGGACACGGTCGCGTACCACTTCCACGAGCCGCTCGGCGTCGTCGGGCAGATCATCCCGTTCAACTTCCCGCTGCTGATGGCGGCGTGGAAGCTGGCGCCCGCGCTCGCCGCGGGCAACTGCTCGGTGATCAAGCCGGCGAGCCCGACCCCGTGGTCGATCCTCAAGCTGATGGAGCTGCTCGAGGAGATCGTCCCGCCCGGCGTGATCAACGTCGTGAACGGGCCCGGCGCCCAGGTCGGGATGGCGCTCGCGACGAGCAAGCGGATCGCGAAGATCGCCTTCACCGGCGAGACCGCGACGGGGCGGCTGATCATGCAGTACGCCGCCCAGAACATCATCCCGTCGACGACGGAGCTCGGCGGCAAG
>DATKNT010000181.1:0-21058 GCA_035541175.1 Gaiellaceae bacterium | reverse complement strand
CCGAGCAAGGCCCCGACAACAACCTTTCTGCTCACGCTCCCTCCTCGATCGCATCCACCGAGCGGCTGCCGGGAGACCCGGAACCGATGCGTGAGTATCCCCTCTTGAAAAGGATGTTTCAAGACCCAAGCCCGTCTTCATACGCTTCGAAAAATGTAGTTGCCCGGGTCTACGATTCACGGGTCACGCCGAAGTGGCGGAACTGGCAGACGCGCCGGACTCAAAATCCGGTGCCCTTCGGGGCGTGTGGGTTCGATCCCCACCTTCGGCACTGCGTGCGGGCGCCGGCCAGGCTCCCGCGGGCACGCCCCCGGCGATTGCACACGGGCCGGAACGTCCAGCTGCGGTTGGCGGCGAACGTCGCCAGCGTCACGGCGGGCAGGACGGCGGCGTACGCGGCGATGCCGCCGATCAGCCAGAGCAGCCCGCTCGTCGCGGCGGCGCCCGCCGCCTGCACCGTCGCGTACCGCCACGCCGAGCCCGTCCGGCTCGCGGAGCGAGGCGGCCTGGAGCGCGTCGCGTCCCGTCGCCGCCTCGTCGACGTCGAAGCCCTCGTAGCGGAGCGCCGTCGCGACGGCGTCGACGATCGAGGGCTCGTCGTCCACGACCAGGATCCTGTGGGCCATACAGGGAGCTTGCCGCCCGTTCCTGTGAACGGGCTGAGAAACGAGCCGCATCGTCCCGGTGGGATGATGCCTCCGCGGGCGGGGATGCCCTAGAGTCGGCCGGTTCCGACGCGGAAAGGATCGGGGAGACGATGAGCGCAAGCGCGGCGGCGACGAAGGGCGGCCTCGGCCGCTACGTCTCGGTCCTCGACGGCATCCGCCCGTACCGGCGGGAATGGCTCTCGAAGGACGTCGTCGCCGGCGTCACGCTCGCCGCGCTGGCGATCCCGGAGACGATGGGCTACACGAAGATCGCCGGGATGCCGGTGATCACCGGCCTCTACACGATCCTCTTCCCGATCGCGGCGTTCGCGCTGCTCGGCTCGTCGAAGCACCTCGTCGTCGGCGCGGACTCGGCGACCGCGGCGATCATGTATGCGGGCATCGCGTCGCTCGGGATCGCGGGGCTCGCGCCGGACTCGAAGCAATGGGTCGCGCTCGCCGGCCTGTCGGCCCTGCTCGCGGGCGGCCTGCTCATCGTCGCCCGGATCGCCCGGCTCGGCTTCCTCTCGAACTTCCTCTCGCGGACGGTGCTCGTCGGCTTCCTCACCGGCGTCGGCATCCAGGTCGCGGCCGGCCAGGTCGGCGGGATGCTCGGGATCCCGAAGCAGACGTCCTCGGTCGGCTTCTTCAGCGACACCCTCGTCGACTTCTTCAAGACCCTCGGCCACCTCGGCGACGCGTCCTGGCAGACGGCGCTCGTGTCGGCCGCGACGCTCGCGATCCTCGTCGTCGGCGACCGCTGGATGAGAGCTGTGGTCCCCTCGGGCCTCGTCGCCGTCGTCGGGATGATCGCGCTCAGCTGGATCTTCGACTTCTCGTCGCACGACGTCTCGATCCTCGGGCCGGTGCCGAGCGGGCTGCCGCACGTCGGCGTGCCGAACGGCGTGACCATCGACGACGCCGCGAAGCTGATGGCGACGGCGATCTCGATGTTCGTCGTCATCCTCGCCCAGAGCGCCGCGACGTCGCGCGCCTACGCCGTGAAGTACAGCGAGCAGTTCGACGAGAACACCGACCTCGTCGGGCTCGGCGTGGCCAACATCGCCGCGGGCTTCACCGGCACCTTCGTCGTCAACGGCAGCCCGACGAAGACGGAGATGGTCGACGAGGCGAAGAGCCACACGCAGGTCGCGCAGCTGACGACGGCTGTCGTCGTCGCGATCGTGCTGCTGTTCCTGACGAAGCCCCTGCAGTACCTGCCGAACTGCGTGCTCTCGTCGGTCGTCTTCCTGATCGGCGTCAAGCTCGTCGACGTCAAGGGCATGCACGAGATCTACCGGCTACGGAGGGACGAGTTCTACGTCGCCTTGCTCACCGCGATCGTCGTGGTCACGATCGGCGTCGAGGAGGGGATCATCCTCGCGATCGTGCTGTCGCTCGTCCTCCACGTCCGCCGCCACTACCTGACCTCGGACTTCGTGCTGACGAGGAACGCGAGAGGACGCATCACCGCCGTTTCACCTGCTCCCGGCACGACGACGGAGCCCGGGCTCGTCGTCTACCGGTTCGGCGGCGGCATCTTCTACGCGAACGCCGAGCGGCTCTCGGACGAGATGCTGGAGCTCGTGAGCACGGACCCGCCGCCGCGCTGGTTCGTCCTCGACGCCGCGGCGATCGACGACATCGACTTCACCGGCGGCAAGACACTCGGCGAGCTCGCCGACCAGCTGCGGGAGCGCGGGGTCGTCCTCGCGTTCTGCGAGGTGACCGTCAAGGTGCGCCGCGAGCTCGACGCCTTCGGGATCACCGGGAAGATCGGAGCCGAGCGCATCTACGAGACGGTCGAGGACGCAATCGAGGCGTTCGGCCGATCCGGCTGAGCGGATCACCCCTTCTGGACGATGCCCGCGCCGGCGGGTGGGGCGAGCCTTCGGCCGTGACGAGTCACCCGGGCCCGGTCGTGGTCGGCTTCGACGACAAGGAGCCTGCGCAGCGCGCGCTCGAGCGGGCGATCGAGGAGGCGAAGGCGCGGCACGCCCAGCTCGTGGTCGTCGCGGTCGAGGAGATGCCGCTGAACCCGGAGGGCCCGCAGAGCTTCGGCAGCCTCGACGACACGCCGGCGCGGATGATCCCGCTCGTCGCCCCGCCGGACCTCCAGGACATCTTCGCGGACGCGCGGAAGCGCGTCGACGAGGCGGGCGTCGAGGCCGACTACCTCTGGGCGGCGGGCGACCCCGCCCAGGTGATCGCCGACGCCGCGCGCGACCGGAAGGCGTCCGTCGTCGTCCTCGGCGCCCACCATCACCGGTTCATGGACAGCCTGTTCGGGACCGACGTCCCGGCCGAGGTCGAGCGCGAGCTCGGCGCCGACGTCGTCGTCGTCGAATAACGGGCGAACACCGCGTCGCGGCGCCGCGCGAATTGCTAGGACTACGGGCGTGGCGAAGACGATCGGCCTCCTCACCGGCGGCGGCGACTGCCCCGGGCTGAACGCGGTCATCCGCGCGGTCGTGCGCCGGTCGGACGCGGCCGGGTGGGACTGCGTCGCCGTGCGCGAGGGCTGGCGCGGGCTCGTCGAGGGCGTCTTCGAGGATCTCGGTCCGCACGAGGTGTCGGGAATCCTGCCGCGCGGCGGCACGATCATCGGCACGAGCCGGACGAACCCGTACAAGCTCGACGGCGGCGTCGAGAAGGTCTTGCAGAACTTCGCCGACCGCGGTCTCGACGCGCTCGTCGCGATCGGCGGCGAGGACACGCTCGGCGTCGCCGCCCAGCTCTACCGCGAGCACGAGTTCCCCGTCGTCGGCGTCCCGAAGACGATCGACAACGACCTCTCCGGGACCGACTACACGTTCGGATTCGACACCGCGGTGACGATCGCGACCGAGGCGATCGACCGCCTGCACACGACCGCCGAGTCGCACAACCGGGTGATGGTGGTCGAGGTGATGGGCCGTCACGCCGGCTGGATCGCGGTGATGAGCGGCATCGCCGGCGGCGCCGACGTCATCCTCATCCCGGAGCAGCGGATGACCGTCGAGTGGGCGTGCGAGGAGATCCGGCGCCGGCACGCGCGCGGGAAGAACTTCTCGATCGTCGTCGTCAGCGAGGGCTACGAGCTGACGTACGAGACCGGCGAGAGCACGCTCGTCGGCGAGGAGGCGCGGGCGAGCGACCAGTTCGGGCACGTGAAGCTCGGCGGCGTCGGCGACGTGCTCGGCCGCGAGATCGAGGAGCGCACCGGCTTCGAGACGCGCGTCACCGTCCTCGGCCACATCCAGCGCGGCGGCTCCCCCACCGCACGCGACCGCGTGCTCGCGACCCGGTTCGGGCTGAAGGCGGCGGACCTCGCCCACGCGGGCGAATTCGGGCAGATGGCGGCGCTGCGCGGCGACGACGTGATCGCGGTCTCGCTCGAGGAGGCGACGGCCGAGCTGAAGACGGTCCCGCCCGAGTGGTACGACGTCGCGAAGGCCTTCTTCGGCTAGCGGCGCACCGCGACGATCGCGGACATCTCGGGCGTGACGAGGATCTCCGCCGCGGCGAGCCGCGGGTCACGGAGCAGGAACTCGCGCACCGGATCGCCCTCGACGGGGCAGCCGGGCGTGAGGTCGTCCTTGACGATCACTGAGCCGGGCTCGGTCAGGGCGAGGATCTCCTCCCAGCGCAGGGGACGCCCGCCGTCGGCGAAGACGAGCCCGAACGGCCCGCGGCCGCGCAGGAGCTCGTAGCAGTCGCCCTCGAGCACCTCGACGTTCGCGAGGCCGTCCAGCCGCTCCCGCGCCGCCCCGGCCCGCTCGGAGTCGAGCTCGACCGTCACCACCGAGCGTGCGGTCTCCGCCATCACCGCGGCGGTGAGCCCGAAGGCGCTGCCGAGCTCGGCGACGTCGCGGCCGGTCGCGAGCGCGCGCAGGAGCGCCTGCACCTCCGGGATCGCGGTCGCACCGGCGGTCACAGCTCGGCGAGCGGGAACGACCGGTGCCGCCGCGGCGGGACGAGGAGGTTCTGGCGGTGCGTCGTGCGCAGCACCGAGTTGAAGCCCTGCCCGCGCGCGCCCGCCTGCAGCGGCAGCCTCGTCCCGTCGGGGAGCACGCCGTCCATCGCGAGTCGGTTGCGGTGGAAGTCGTCGCTCGACGGGTTGAAGACGACGAAGTGGACGCCGGCCGCCGCGCCCGCGACCAGCCCGTCGCGTTCGGGGTCGGCCGACCACGCGAACGGGTTGTCGAGCGTGTTGAAGTCGGCGCGCTGCGGGATGGCGGTGCCCTTCACGTAGACGGTGCCGTCCTCGCCCGTCGTGTCCTGGAGCAGCCGCGAGCTCGTCTGGATCGAGGCGCTGTGCCCGAAGCGGCCGGCGCGCTTGAAGTCGCGCTCGACCTCCTGCGTGCTCGCGACCTGCTTCGGCCCCTGCGGAACCGTCTGCGCGTTCTCCGCCACCTTGAGGCCGGGACGGAAGGCGGTGTCGACGCGCTCCTGGAACGCGAAGTTGAGGTACCACGCCTCGAGGTCCTCGAAGATGTGCGACAGGTGCATGTGCGTGCCGCCGCGGAAGTAGCCGCCGCGGAGGTCGACGAGCCCGAGCGTCTCGAAGTTGGCGATCCGGCGCGGGCCGAGGCCGGCCTTCTGCGTCGAGGTGAAGCCGAGGAACAGCTCCGAGTTCTCGGGGATCAGGTCGGCGCCGGGGATGCCCGCGGCGACGGCGAGCCTGCGCGGCAGGTCGCCGCCGACGAAGCCGCGGCGCAGGCTGTGCGGCTCGAAGACGCCGAGGTCGTCGAGCAGCGTCCTGCGCGCGTCCTCGATGTGCTCGAGCCGGTCGCTGCGGATGAGCAGCGCGAGGTCGTTCTCCTCGAGGATCGTCCCGTGCGGATCGCTCGGGAACCGCCGCGTCGGCAGCAGCGCCGGCTTCTGCGCGCGCCGGTCGTACGGGAGATGCGACGCGGCCGCGGCGGCGACGTACCGGTCGAAGTACGGGAGGCCCCAGGCGAGCGTGAGCCCGAGCCCCGCGGGCGTCTGCTCGTAGCGCGACTCGAGCCCGCGGAGCGCCTGCTCGAGCTCGAGCTGTGCCTTCGCCGGCTCGACGCCCTGCTTGACCCTCGCGGTGACGACGAGGTGGTGGCGCGGCGGCACGACCACCTCGACGCCGTTCTCGACGACGACGGGGACGCCGTCGAGGACGTGCTGCTCGGGCGGCCGCGGGCCGAGCGGGACGGCGGCGCTGCGGGCCGGCGACTCGGACAGCCTGTCGGCGAGCTCGTAGATCCCGGCCGCGCCGAGGGCTGCCCCCGCCGCACCGGCGACGAGCTGGCGACGCGTCAGCTTCATCCCGGCCCTACTGCGCCGGCTCGACGAGGACGAGGCTGTGCATGAGCTTCTTCAGGTTCCGCGTCACCTGCGCGTAGGTGTACGGCGGGATCACGTGCTCGCTCACGGTGTAGAGCGAGCCGGCGTGCTTCCACGCGTACAGCACGTGCCACTGGTCGGCGTCCTGGTTCACCGTGTAGACGGTGGCGAGGATGTTGCCGACGCGGAGCGTGCCGCGCGGGTCGGCGAAGCAGTTCACCGTGCCGCGGACGACGCGGTTCCCCTCGATCGCGACCGTCGCGCACTTCGGGACGGTCGTCCGGCCCGGGTAGCCGCGGAAGTTGACGTGGACGTCGCCGCTGCCGAGGTCGCCGTGTGCGAGGAAGCTGACGAGGTAGCTGCGGTCCGTGCCGATCGAGTAGATGTCCTGCCACTGGCCGCCGATCTTCGCGTCGAGTGGGTTCGGCATCCACGTCGGGCAGTAGACCGGCGCGTCGATCTTCTGGGCGAGCTTGATCCAGCCCGCCTTCCACGCGGCGGGACACACGGCGCCCTTGCCGGCGGCCGGCGCCGCCGCGGCGCCCGCGCCGAGCACGAGGACGGCGGCTGCCGCGGCGATCCCCACCACGCCCAGGACCCGGACCCTCACCCGCGAAAGCGTAGCGCCCGATTTGCAGAACGGAAGGGGCCGGCGGCCCGCGGCGCTCAGACCTCGGGCGGCGGCCCGCCGGCGAGCAGCGAGATGTCGCCCTCCTGCACGATCACCGCATCGACGCCGGCCCGCTCGAGCTCGGCGACCTCGTCGAGCGTCGTCAGCGGCAGGTCGGCGATGGCGAGCTTCCCGGCCGGGACCGCGGCGAGGAGGTCGAGCACGACGTCGAGCGGCGTCTCGTCTCCCTCGGCCTCGAGCGGCGAGAGGAGGAAGATCTCCGGGTCGATCCGGTCGAGCGCCTGCTCGAGCTCGTCCTCGTTCCGGACCTCGACCGCGCAGTCGAGCCCGAGCTCGAGCGCCCGGTCGTGGAGCTGCTCGAGGCGGCCGTCGTCGTCCTCGAGCGCGTCGAAGACGAGCATGACCGCGTCCGCCTCCGCCGACGCCTGCTCGAGCGAGGCGGCGGAGCGCAGGATGATCGGCAGCGACGTCGCCTCGCGCACGGCCTTCGGGTCGCCGCGGACGAGGAGCGCCTCGGCCCGCTGCGCCTCGGCGGCTCGCGCCGCGTCGGGGTCGTCCACCGCGGCGATGACCGAGATGCCGTCGCCCTCGGCGATCGCGTGACTGAAGCGGCTGTTCGCCATGGCTTCGGCCCGTAGCCTAGACGAGAGCCGGCGCCGGGGAAGGCCGCTAGGGGAGCACGAGCTCGCCGTCCGCGACGAGCTCGTCGACGATGCCGACCACGATCGCGCGCACCGGCGCCGTCGACAGCCCCAGCACCTGCCTCGCGGAGTTCCCCTCGTCGAGGATCAGCACCGTCTCGCCCGCCCCCGAGCCGACGGTGTCGACGCAGATCAGGTAGCTCCCGTCCGGCCGGCCCGACGCGTCCAGCAGGTCGCAGAGCAGCAGGCGCCGCCCCTCGAACACCGGCGCCTCGATCGTCGAGACGACCGTGCCGACGACGCGTCCGACCTTCACCAGAGCTCCTCCACTAGAGGTCCTCGACGGCGTCGACGATGCCGACGATCGCGTGGTCGACCGGGACGAACGTGTTCGGCATCGCCTGGGCGGCCTCGCGCGCCCCGACGATGTAGACGAGCTCGCCGGGGCCGGCCATGTGCACGCCGTCGGCGGCGACGACGGAGCTGCCCTCCGGCTGCTGCCGCCGATCGAGCGGCTGGACGACGAGGAACTTCACGCCCTCGAGCCCGTCGGCCTTCACCGTCGCCACGACCGTCCCGGTGACGCGGGCGAGTTGCACTAGACGCTCCCGCCGTTCTTTCGGACGCCGTGGACGCGCGCGCCGAAGCCGGGATCGGCGACGAGGTTCTCGCGCATCTCCTCGTGCAGCCGCGCGATGACGACGTGCGTCGCGTCCGCCCCGACCCGCTCGACGCCGCAGTCGACGGCCGCCTCGACCTCGGCCACCTCGCCGCCGAACAGCACATACCCCTTGCCGCCGAGGTCGTCGGCGAGGCGCAGGTCGCGGATCGTCACCCGTGCGCCCTTGACGCCGGCGTCGGCCGCGTCGATCGTCGCCGCCACGGTCGGCGTCTCGATCACGCCGAGCGCCTCGCCCGCGTCGTCCCGCCTCGTCCCGCCGATCGACGCCACGACGTCCGGGTGCACGTCGGGCAGGAACACGACGTCGACGAGCGAGGCGCCGCCGACCTCCCGTCCGGCCTCGACCGCCTCCTCGACGTCGGCCGTCAGCCCGCCGACGAGGACGAGGTACTTGCCCGGGTGCACGGTCCCGGCGCGGATGACGTCGAGCGGCGCGCGCTTGACCATCGCGTCGCCGGCCTCGATGCCCTTGGCGACCGACGAGAACTCGAGCACGCCGACGGCCGGCTCCATCAGACGATCCGCAGCGCGCCGACCACGGTGATCCGCCGCTCCCGCGAGAACGTCCGCGGCCTCGTCAGCCCGTCGCCGGTCGGGCTGGCGATCGAGAACGACGCGAAGCCTTCGCCGCCCTGCCCGAGCCCGGCGAAGTTCGGGCCGTTCGCGACGAAGATGCTGCAGTTCATGGCGCGGGCCATGCGCGTGATCGTGTCGACGTTCGTCGAGTGGATCGACGCGGTGTGCCGGAAGCCGTGCTCGGAGCGGACGGCGAGCTCGATCGCGTGGTCGATGTCGGGGACGCGCACCACCGGCATCACCGGCATCATCTGCTCGGTCCAGACGAGGCTGTGCTCGCGCGGGACCTCGGCCACGGCGAGGCGCACGTCGCCGTCGACACGGACCCCGATCTCGCCGAGGATCGCACCCGCGTCCTTGCCGATGAAGGCCGGGTTGACGTGGCCCGGCCTGCTCGGCGCCGGGGGCTCCGTGAAGATCACCCGCTCCAGGTGCTTCAGCTCGTGCTGCTTGAGGACGTAGGCGCCGTGCTGCGCCATCGCCCGCACCAGCCGGTCGGCGACGGTCTCGACCACGATCGTCGTCTTCTCGTCCGTGCAGATGACGTTGTTGTCGAACGACGCCCCGGCGACGATGTCGCGCCCGGCTTTCTCCACGTCCGCCGTCTGATCGACGACCGCGGGCGGGTTGCCGGGCCCGGCCGCGACCACGCGCTTGTCGGTCTTCAGCGCCTCCCGCACGACTCCGGGGCCGCCGGTGACGAGCAGGAGCCGGACGTCCGGATGGTGCATCAGCTCCTTCGCGCTCTCGATCGTCGGCTCGGGCACGGCGGTGACGAGGTTCTCCGGCCCGCCCGCGGCGACGATCGCCCGGTTGATCAGCCGGATGTTCTCGGCCGACACGTGCTTCGCGTTCGGGTGCACGTTGAACACCACCGCGTTGCCGGCGGAGACGATCGCGATCGTGTTGTTGATGATCGTCGAGGTCGGGTTCGTCGTCGGCGTGATCGCGGCGACGACGCCGAACGGGGCGAACTCCGTGACCATCATCCCCTCGTCGCCCGTCACCGCCTCGAGCTCGAGATCCTCGGGCCCCGGCGTCTTCGTGGCGACGAGCCGGTTCTTCACGATCTTGTCGGACACCCGGCCGAGGCCGGTCTCCGCGACGGCCATCTCGGCGAGACGCTCGGCGTGCTCGAGCATCGACGCGCGGATCGACGCGACGATCGCCTTCCGCCCCTCGAGCCCGATGCGCTGCGACTCGGCGGCCGCCCTTGCGGCGGCGCGGACGGCGTCGCCGATGGAGGGGAAGACGCCGTCGCCCAGCTCCGCCTCGGCGGCGGCCGAGAGCGCCTCGCGGCCGCGGAGCCCGGCACCGGGATGCTCGCCCGCCTCGCCGAGGCGCCGCCGGACCCGCTCGATGATCTCCTCGACCTCGTCGTGGGACAGCGTGCTCACTTGTGGAACTTCTCCTCGCCGCCGACCTCCCACGTGTCGACGATCGCCATGACGACCGCGTCGCACGGCCGGTCCCGTGTCGTCTCCGTCTGGCGGGCGGAGCTGCCGGAGGCGACGAGGACGACCTCGCCGACGCCGGCGCCCACCGCGTCCGCGGCGACGACGAACGAGGCGAGGTCGTTGTTCTCGACGTCGAGATGGCGGACGACGAGGAACTTCAGGCCCTCCATCGTCGACTCCTTGCGACTGGCCACCAGCGTCCCGGCTACGCGTCCGAGGACCACGTCCGGTCTCCTTTCCTCGGTCGTCCTACGCGGCCTGTCCCACCTCGCCCTGGGCCTCTTCCTTGCGGCCCAGCGGCAGCACCAGGTCGATGTTCACGTGCGGCCGTGCAATCACGTGGCTCGCGATCAGCTCGCCGACCTTCTCGGCGTTCTGGACGCCCGCCTGCACCGCGGCCTTCACCGCCGCGACGTCGCCGCGGACGACGGCGGTCACGTAGCCGCCGCCCGTCTCCTCGAAGCTCACCAGCTCGACCTTGGCCGCCTTCACCATCGCGTCCGCGGCCTCGACCATCGCGGGGAAGCTCCGGGCCTCGATCATTCCCAGGGCATCAGCCATCTCGCGCCTCTCTCCTTTCGTCCTTCACGTCTCTACCGGCCGGCTTCCCGGCCGTCCAGGCCTTCGATGGCGGCCACCGCGGCCTGCCATCCCACGTCGATGTCACGCTCCTCGCCGCCGAGGTAGACCCGCCCCATCGAGCCGAACGAGCGGACCTCGAGGACGTTGATCTCGGCGGCCTTCTCCGCCTCGTTCGCCGCGAGCGCGGCGTAGGCGGCCGGCTCGCACTCGAGCACGTACAGCGTCTGGCCGCCGATGATCATCTGGCCGTGCCGCGTCCGGTTGATCAGCTGGGCGTGGTGGTCGTCGATGCGGCGGACGATCTGGCTCGAGAGGATCCGCGGCTTGATCCGGTCGGACTCCGTCGCGCCGATCGCCTCGAGGATCGCCGCGCCGGCCGCCCGCGTCTCCGCCTGCTCGGGCGAGTGCACCTCGAGCAGGCCGAAGTAGCGCTCGATCACCTGCATCCCCGGCGTCACCTTCGTCGTCTTCAGCGCGACGTCGGTCAGCCGGTTGATCTCGATGCCGGGCGAGATCTCGACGTACAGCGAGGCGTCGCCCGCCAGCGGCAGGAATCCCTGGGCCACCGTCCCCAGGAAGGCGGCGTACTGCGGTTGCAGGCTGTCCAGGAAGCAGTACGCCCGGAGCTCAACGCCGTTGCTCACTCGAATCGTCTCCTCACGTCAGTACCTCCCGGCGGCGGGCTCGCCGCCGGTCACGATTCCCACGCTCGCCGAGGCGCCGATCCGGGTGGCCCCGGCCGCGATCATCTCGCGCGCGTCCTCGGCGCTCCTGATCCCTCCGGCCGCCTTGACCCCGAGCTTCGGGCCGACCGTTTCCCGCATCAGCAGGACGTCGTGCACGGTCGCCCCGCCCGGGCCGAAGCCGGTGGAGGTCTTGACGAAGTCGGCCTTGGCCACCTTCGCCAGATGCGAGGCCATGACCTTCTCCTCGTCGGTGAGGAGCGCGGCCTCGATGATGACCTTGCAGAGCGCGCCGGCCTCGCGGCAGGCGTCCGTGACCTTCTCGATGTCACGGCGGACGAGCTCGTAGTCGCCGCTCTTGAGCGCCCCGACGTTGATCACCATGTCGATCTCGCGCGCACCGTCGCGGATCGCGCGGCGCGTCTCGAACGCCTTCACCTCGGTGGTGTTCGCCCCGAACGGGAACCCGACCACGGACGCGACCTTGACGCTCGAGCCGCGCAGCCGCTGCGCGCAGCGCGCCACCCAGGTCGGGTTCACGCAGACGGCCGCGAATCCGAACTCACGCGCCTCGTCGCACAGCCGGTCGATCTCCGCCGCCGTCGCGTCCGGCCGCAGCAAGGTGTGGTCGATGTAGCGCGCGAGGTCGCGCGGCACCTCCGCTCCGTCGCCCGAGTAGCTGATCCGGTCCGCGCCGTTCGACACGACGCCGCGCACGGTGTCGGGCGAGTGCGCGGCGCAGGCTCCGCGGCACGACGGATCCGAGCAGTCGCAGGCGCCGCGGCCCGCGAGCGCCGCCAGCACCTCGCGCGTGACGGCGTCGATCAGCGCGTCGGTCGTCGTCACGCTCACGCCGCCGCCCCCGCCCCGGCGGGCGCGAGGTAGCGCCGCTCGATCTCGGTGATCTTCTCGACGCGCCGCGCATGCCGGTCGCCGCCCCACGGCGTCGAGAGCCAGACCTGCACGATCTCCCGCGCGAGGTTCTCCCCGATCAGCCCCGCTCCGAGCGCGAGCACGTTCGCGTGGTTGTGCTCGCGGCTGTTCCGCGCGGAGGACACGTCCCAGCAGGTGGCGGCCCGGACGCCCGGCACCTTGTTCGCGACCATGCAGGAACCGATCCCGGCGCCGTCGACGACGATGCCCCAGCGGCAGGCGCCGTCGGCGACGAGGCGGGCGACGGCGTGGGCGAAGTCCGGGTAGTCGACCGGATCCGTGCCGTCGGTCCCGCAGTCGCGGACCTCGAAGCCGCGCTCGCGCAGGTCGGCGGCGATGCGCTCCTTCAGCCGGTAGCCGCCGTGGTCGGCGCCGACGGCGACGTCGCCCGCCGTGCTCCCGGCGGGGACCGGCTCGCCGCTGCTCACGGTCGCGAGAACTGCGGCCACGAGTGCGCGGACCTCCTCCTCCGTCGGCGCCGGGCGCGCGCTCATCGTCCGCTCCCCGCCCCCGGCCGGTGGAGCTCGACGCGGTACTCGTAGCGGTCGCCGACGAACACGAGCCGCGTCGACTCGACGGCTCCTCCGTCGGGTGTGAAGGTCAGGCGCCGGATCACGAGGACGGGCGCGCCCTCGCCGCAGCCCAGCAGCCCGGCGCTCGCCGCGTCGACGACGCCCGGCGAGATCGTCTCCACCGCATGGTCGAGCACGAGCCCGATCGGCTCCGTCTGCAACGCCTCGTACATCGAGCCCTGGTCGAGCCGGTCGCGGTCGAAGAGCTCGTCGTGGCCGCGGAGCGCCTCCAGCGGTAGCCAGGTCTCGGCCAGCCCGACCGCGTCGCCGTCGGCGAGGAAGAGCCGGCGGAGGAACCGGCAGGGAGCCCCCGCCTCGAGGCCGAGCTCGGCCGCGACCTCGCGCGGCGCGCCGTCGACGGCGGACGAGAGCACCCGGTGCGACGGCGCGAAGCCCTGGCTGGAGGCGAGCTCGGTGAACGAGGTCAGGAGCGGGACGTGCCGGATCTTCGGTGCGGCCACGAAGGAGCCGCGCCCCTGGATCTTCTGGATGACGCCGCCGGCCTCGAGGTCGGCCATCGCCTGGCGGACGGTCGCCCGCGACACGCCGTACCGGTCGCTGATCGCGGCCTCGCTCGGGAACCGGTCGCCCGGCTGCAGGCCCCCGTCGCGAATCTCCCGGCAGAGCGCGTCCTTCAGCTGCGCGTAGAGCGGAAGCGGTGCGGCACGGTCGAGCACCGCCGTCATCGCGGCCACGCTCGCACTCCGGTCGTCCGGTCGTCCGGATAACCGTACATGCCGGTGTTATCGCCGATCGGAGGCGAAAAGTCAAGGGCCGGCGGCGACAGCCCCTAGCCGGCCGGCTGCGCGAGCCGGTTCAGGGCGATCCCGAGCCAGCGGACGGCGTGCGCCTGCCAGAGCGCGTTGTCGTGCCCGCCCGGATACAGGTCGAACACGTGGGAGATCCCGGCCGCGCGCATCAGCTTGTCGAGCTCGACGTTGTCCGGGACGAAGGTCGGATCGCTGCGGCCGACGTAGAACGCGTAGAACGTCGGCGCGGCCTTGAACGCCTTCTTCAGCCGCGGGAGCTGCTGGAACACGCTCGCGTACGCGTCGGCCGCGGCGTCGCCGACGTCGAGCGTCTTCTCGCCGGTCGGGTCGGTCGGCCGGAAGTAGCCGCTCCACGACTCCATCACCGAGTACTCGCCGGGATGGTGCGCGTCGAGGATCGCCGCGCCGTACCCGCCGGCGGAGAGCCCGACGATCGCGCGGCCGGAGCGATCGGCGATCGTCCGGTAGGTCGCGTCGACCCAGCGCGGCAGCTCGACGGCGAGCGCGGTCTCCCAGTTCCGGCCCG
The DNA here is from genome assembly GCA_035541175.1 of Gaiellaceae bacterium. GTDB lineage: Bacteria > Actinomycetota > Thermoleophilia > Gaiellales > Gaiellaceae > Palsa-739. Next base: position 7,060 of record DATKNT010000181.1, on the reverse strand, counting down.
GGCCCCAGTCGTGGTACTCGGGGTCGCCGTTCTCGACGCGGGTGCCCTGCGGAATGACGACGATCGCGTCGTGACCCGTCTGCGCGGCCGCCGACGCGACCCAGGCGACGCCGCGGTACGCGGTCGGGCCGGCCGGCAGGCCGTGGAGGAAGTAGACGACGGGGTAGCGGAGCCCGCTCGTGTCGTAGCCGGTCGGCAGGACGACGAGGACGTGCAGCGTCGCGTCGAGCGCGCTCGAGTGGAAGCCGGTGTCGATCACCTGCGGCGTCGACGTGTCGGAGCCCGTGCCGCGGGCGGCGAGCACGGTCGCTGCGCTGCTCCCGCAGGCGAGCGCGAGCGCGACGCCGATCGCTGTCAAGCGTGGTCTCGTCACGACAAGGCGCCTGCCCCGTTCCCGTCACGGTACAGGCCTCGTCCGCTCGACAGCGACGCGGGCCTCCAACTCATAGGGATTTCTCACGTAGCCGCGGGCGAGGTAGGAGAGCGGCATCGCGATCGGCCGGTGCTGCATCTGCCAGACGTGGCACAGCTCGTGCGTGACGAGGTCGTCGTCCGCGAGCATGGCCGCGTCGCGCAGGAGGATCGTCCACCACGCCGCGTAGCCGTCGAACCGCCGGAGCCACGGCAGCCGGAAGAGCGGCGGCACGACGACGATCCGCACCCCGCGGATCGACACGGGACGCGGGTAGAGCGCGAGACGGTCGAGCCTCGCCTTCGCCCGGGCGAGCGCCGCACGCGCCGCGTCGTCCACGCGCGCACGCTATAGCGTTGCGGCGCCGTGAAGCGCCGCCTCCTCCGCCTGCTCGAGCGCACCGGCCTGATCGGCCCCGCGTTCCGCACCTGGGAATCCGCGCAGGCGCTGCTGGCGGGCCGACGCACGCGGGTCGACGCCGACGATGCGCTGCCGGTGCCGCCGGCACGGCTGATCGTCCGCGTCGCCGGAACGGCCGACGTCGACTGGTTCCTCGAGGGCGGGCGGCTGGGCGCCGCGAGCGTGCGCGGCGCGCTCCAGCGACAGGGCGTCGCGCTCGAGAGCCTCGAGGCGATGCTCGACTTCGGCTGCGGCTGCGGCCGGGTGACGCGCAACTGGGCCGGGCTTCCCGAGACGGTCGGCGTCGCCGGCACCGACCTGAGCAGGCCGGCCGTGGACTGGTGCCGCCGGAACCTGCCGTTCGCGCGGTTCGAGGAGAACGCGCTCGAGCCGCCGCTCGTCTTCGCCGACGAGAGCTTCGACCTCGTCTACGCGCTCTCCGTGTTCACGCACCTGACCGCCGACCTGCAGCTCGCCTGGCGGGACGAGCTCCGCCGCGTGCTCCGCCCCGGCGGCTTCCTCCTCGTGACGACGCACGGGCGCTCGTACCTGCCGCGGCTCGCACCCGACGAGCGCGAGCGGTTCGAGCGCGGCGAGCTCGTCGTCCGCTGGGGCGACGTCGCCGGGACGAACCTCTGCAGCGCCTACCACCCGGAGCGGTACCTCCGCGAGACGTTCGCGCGGGGATTCGCGTTCCTCGAGCTCGAGGCGGAGGGCGCGCGCGGCAACCCGACGCAGGATCTCGTCCTGCTGCGGAAGCTCAGTGCGTGAGCGTGATCTTCTGCAGGCCGGCCGGATTGTCGACGTCGAGGCCGCGCTGCTCGGCGAGCCGCATCGCCGTGATCTGACCCGGGATCACGGCCGTCAGCGGGCTCAGCCATTCGGGGACGCCGGGCACGAGCGGCAGCGGCGTGTGCGCGGCGGCGAGGACGGGCTCGGCGTCGGAGACGGCGATCACGCGTGCCCCCCGCTCACGCAGCGGCTCGCCGAGCTCCTCGACGCTCTCCTGCGCTGGACCCGTCGGCGCGACGACGATCACCGGCCAGCGCGGCTGGATCGCCGCGATCGGCCCGTGCATCAGGTCGGCGGGCGAGTACGCCTCGACGAGGAGCCCGGACAGCTCGCGGATCTTCAGGGCGATCTCGAAGCCGGTGCCGTAGTTGACGCCGCGGGCGACGACGGTCGCGCCGACCGCGTCGCGGTACTCCTCGATCGGCGGCGCCGTCTCGAACGAGAGCGCGATCTGCCGCTCGAGCAGCGCGGGCATCCGCCCGAGCTCCTCCCGCGCGACCATGTCGTCGCCGAGCGCGGTGAAGAGGAGCGCGACCGCCCCGAGCGAGTTGAGATACGTCTTCGTCGCCGCGACGGCGCGCTCCTCGCCCGCCTCGAGCGGGAGCACGGCGGCGGCGGCCATCCCGAGCGGCGAGTCGGGATCGTTCGTCAGCGCGAGCGTCGGCCGGCCCTGCCGCCGCGCCTCGAGCAGCACCGAGACGACGTCGGGCGACGCGCCGGACTGCGAGATGCCGATGACGAGGCCGCCGTCGAGCCGCGGCGGCTGCCCGTAGATCGTGTACAGCGACGGCGTCGCGAACATCACCGGCACGCGGTGCGCGCGCCCGAGCACGTACTGCGCGTAGCGCGCGGCGTTGCCCGACGTGCCGCGCGACGCGATCAGGACGTAGCGGATGTCCTCCTCGTGGAACGCCGCCGCGAGCTCGCGGACGTGCTCACCCTGCCGTTCGAGCAGCCGCGCGAGCGCGGCCGGCTGCTCGCGGATCTCCTGCTCAAGCCACGACACGGGCCTCTCCCGCGCAGAGCACGCTCGCGATCTCGAGCCGGTCGTCGAGGACGACGATGTCCGCCGGGCAGCCGGGCTCGAGCACGCCGACGTCGTCGCAGCCGAGGAAGCGCGCCGGCACCTCGGTGGCGGCGCCGATCACGTCCTCGAACGGAACGCCGAGCGCGTGCACGTTCCTCACCGCGTCGATCATCGTCAGCACCGTGCCCGCGAGCGTGCCGTCCTCGCGCTTCGGCGCGGCGCCGTGCGCCACCTCGACCTCGACCTCGCCGAGCTGGAAGGTGCCGCGCCCCGCTCCGGCCGCGGCCATCGCGTCGCTGATCAGCGCGATCCGTCCGTTCGCGCACGCCCAGACGAGCCGGACGGTCTCGTCGGCGAGGTGGTACCCGTCGACGATCATCTTCACGAGCACGTCCGGTCGCGTCAGCGCCGCGCCGGCGACGCCGGGGTCGCGCGCGCGGAACGGTCGCATCGCGTTGAAGACGTGCGTGAGCCCCGCGACGCCGAGGTCGAACGCGCGATGCGCCTCGGGCGCGGTCGCGTTCGTGTGCCCGGCCGAGACGACGACCCCGCGCTCGCGCAGGCGCGCGATCAGCGCGTCCGCGCCCCGGAGCTCGGGCGCGAGCGTCATCTCGGTGACGCGCCCGGCGTCGAGCAGCCGGTCGAGCAACGCGAGGTCGGGATCGCGGAGGTGCGCGAGCGGATGCGTCCCCGGCCGCTCGGGCGAGAGGAACGGCCCTTCGAGGTGCGCACCGAGCACGCGCGGCCCGGGCACGCCGTCCGGCAGCGCGCGCAGCGCCTCGACGATCGCGCTCTCCGGCGAGGTGATGAACGTCGGCTGATACGCGGTGACGCCCGTCTCGAGCAGCGCCTCGCCCGCGCGCGCGTAGTCCTCCGCCGAGGCGGCGAGGAAGTCGACGCCGCCGAAGCCGTTCACCTGCAGGTCGACGAACCCGGGAACGGCGACCCGGCCGCGCGCCGCGCCGCGGAGGCCGACGCCGGCGACGCGCCCCTCGTCGACCTCGACGTCGCCCGGCACGAGCTCGCCCCGGACGAGCGCCGCCTCGACGCCCAGTCTCATCGCGCGTCCTCCACCGCGAGCCGGACCGAGCCGCCCGCGTCCGCGAGCCGCTCGCGCGCGGTCGGCGTGTCGACGCCGGCGAGCAGCGAGACGAGCGCGACCTTCGCGTCGCCGCCCGCCTCCGCGAAGGCGGCGTCGACCTCCTCCTCGCGGGCGCCCGTCGCGAGCGCGACGTTGCGCCGCGCGCGCTCGCGCAGCTTCGCGTTGCCCGGCGCCACCGAGACCATCAGCCCGCCGTACGTGCGGCCGAGCCGCACCATCGTCACGGTCGAGATCGTGTTCAGCACGAGCTTCTGCGCCGTGCCCGCCTTGAGCCGCGTCGAGCCCGCGACCACCTCGGGGCCGACCGCGACGACGACCTCGCGGTCGGAGAGCGCGCCGGCCCGGCTCCCGCGCACGCAGACGACGGCGACGCGGTACGCGCCGGCGGCCCGCGCCGTCTCGAGCGCGGCGAGCACGTACGGCGTCGATCCGCTCGCCGTGACGGCGACGACCGCGTCGCCTCGCCCGGGGGCGAGCGCCGCGAGGTCGGCGGCGCCGCGCGCGGCGTCGTCCTCGCCCTCCTCGTCGCCGGGCGGGACGACGGCGATCACCTCGCCGGGCGGCGAGCCGAACGTCGGGCCGCACTCGGCGGCGTCGAGCGCCGCGAGCCGGCCGGAGGTGCCCGCGCCGACGTAGACGAGCCTGCCGCCCGCGGCGAGCCGGCGGACGATCTCCTCGATCGCCGCCGCGAGCGAGTCGCCCGCGTCGGCGACCGCGTGCGCAACGGTCGTGTCCTCGTCGTTCATCAGCCGGACGAGCTCCCGCGCCGAGCGCTGCTCGAGGTCGGCGAACCGCGGCGCGGCCGCCTCGGTCGGCAGCTGCGTCCGGCCGGTGAGCGCCGCGCCGACCGCCTCCCAGACGAGCGGCGCGTCGGGCGTCGCGAGGCTCGTCATGTGGCCGCACGCCTCGTAGCCCCACGTCCAGAGATCGTCGACGCCCTCCTCGCGCGCCGCCGCGATCGCGGCCTCGAGCTCGGGGACGTCCTCGCGCGTGAGGCCGAAGCTCGGCACCCAGAGCTGCGCGCCGACGCCGTGGCGGTCGCACGTGTCGCGCAGCAGCCGCGCGAAGCGGCGCACGAACGGGCCCGCGGGCTCGCCCCAGTGCTGCCAGTACGGGTCGGTGGCGAAGGTCGTCAGCCCGGGGAGCGACGCGACCGCGTCCCAGTCGGAGATCCCGTGCGTCCCCTCCGTCGCCGGCAGGAGGCAGACCGTGTTCCGCCCGCCGCGCTCGGCGACGTGCGCGACCATCTCCCGGAGGAAGTCGACGACGGACGCCTCGCGGAACGCCTGCGCCTCCGGCGTCAGCTCCACCGGGAGCGGACCGCCGAAGCGCTCGGCGCAGGCCTCGCAGCGGCAGGTCCAGCGCGCCGGGTCGTCGACGCCGACGTGCGCCGGCATCACCCATGCGGGCTCGTCCCAGAAGACGGAGTCGGCACCGGCCTCGAGCGCGGCGTCGGCCCACTCCGTGCAGAACGCGCGATAGGCCGGCCGGTTGAGGCAGGCCGCCGCCACCCGCCGCCCGTCGTCCAGCACCTGGCACGCCTCGGGGTGGAACGCGACGAAGCGGCTCTCCGCCTCGCCGCCGAAGGTGCGGCCGAGGCCCCACGGGCCGAGCTGGACAGCGAGGCCCTCCGCGTGCGAGGCGTCGACGATCTCCGCGATCGTGCCGCGGTAGTAGGCGAGGTCGTTCTCCGAGAACGTGTGCAACACGCCCGAGTAGCCGCGCGCGGCCAGGTCGGCCATGTCCCGGCGGACGTGACGGACGATGCGGACGCCGAAGTACGAGCAGCCGGCGCTCACGGGCGTGCCTCGCGAGCGACGAGCGGCCCGGCCGTCGATGCACGGGCGGCCGGGCCGCACTGGTGGAGGGTCTGTTCCAGGTCGCTCTCCTCGGAGGAGGCCGGACGGGGATCCGGCCTCTCGCTCGTGATCCTGTCACACCTCGGGTATGTGGTCAATACCAATTTTTCCACCCGGCCCGATCGGTTCTACCCTCGAACCGCGCCCTGGGTGAGCCCGAACGCGATCCGCCGCTGCACGGCGAGGAAGAACAGGACGACGGGGATCGCGGTCAGCGTCGACGCCGCCATCAGCGCGCCCCAGTCGGTCTGCCGGCTCGTGCCCATGAAGTAGGAGAGCCAGACGGTGATCGTCTGCTTGCCGCTGTCGCTCAGCAGCGTGCGGGCCCAGATGTACTCGTTCCAGCTCGTGATGAACACGAACACCGAGGTGGCGACGAGCCCGGGCGCGACGAGCGGGAAGAGGATCCGGATGAAGGCGCCGAACCGCGTGCTCCCGTCGACCATCGCCGCCTCCTCGAGATCCGGGGGGATGCCGATGATGAACCCGCGCAGCGTCCAGACGGTGAACGGCAGCGCGAAGGTCAGGTAGACGAGGACGACGCCCGTGAGCGTGTTCACCTCGTGGTAGCGGGCGAGCACGACGTAGAGCGGGATGATCAGCCCCGCGGCCGGCAGCATCTGGATGCCGATCATCAGGACGATGAAGAGCTTGACGCCGGTGAAGCGGTACTTCGAGAGCGCGAGCGCGGCGAGGAAGGCGAGCACCATCGCGACCGCGACGGTCACGAGCACGACGATGACGCTGTTCTTCACGTCGGTCCAGAAGTAGGGCCTGGCGAGCGCGTCGCGGAAGTGCGCGAACGTCGGATGGGTCGGGAACCAGGTCGGCGTGACGCTGTTGATCTGGTCCTCGGGCTTGAGCGCCGTCGAGATCATCCAGAAGACCGGGAACACCATCACGAGGAAGACGCCGATCCCGACGGCGTTCCAGCCGAGCAGGTGCGCGGTCCGACGCCTCATGCCGTGGCCTCTCCCATCCTGAGCATGCGGCGGACGTAGACGACGCTCATCAGGGCGACCATCACGAGCATGAGGATCGAGATCGCGGCGCCGCGGCCGAAGTCCGTCTTCACGTACCCCTCCTCGTAGAGGTAGACGCCCATCAGGTAGTTCGACGGCACGACGTGGCCCTGGCCGATCAGCAGGAACGGCTGGGTGAAGACGCCGAAGTCCCAGAGGATCGACAGGCTCGTCAGGATCAGCAGGATCGGCGCGATCACCGGCATCGTCACGTCCTTGAAGATGCGCCAGCCGCGGGCGCCGTCGATCTGGGCCGCCTCGACCAGATCGCGCGAGACCTGCGACAGCGCCGCATAGACGCTGATGGCGACGAACGGCAGCGCGCCCCAGACGACGAGGGTCGTCACCATCGCGAGCTGGGAGAAGGGCGTCTCGAACCAGTTGTGCTGGAAGAAGTTGCCGACGTGGAGCTCGGTCAGCACGTAGTTGAGGACGCCGTTCTGGCTG
>DATKNT010000180.1:0-13984 GCA_035541175.1 Gaiellaceae bacterium | reverse complement strand
GACGCCGGTGATCTTGATGTCCATCTGGAGCGCGGTGATGCCCTCGCGGGACCCGGCGACCTTGAAGTCCATGTCGCCCAGGTGGTCCTCCGCGCCCTGGATGTCGGTGAGGATGACGTAGTCGTCGCCCTCCTTGACGAGACCCATCGCGATCCCGCTCACCGGCGCCGCGATCGGCACGCCGGCGTCCATGAGCGCGAGTGTCGAGCCGCACACGGAGCCCATCGAGGACGAGCCGTTCGACTCGAGCGTCTCCGACACGAGCCGGATCGTGTACGGGAACTCCTCCGCGCTCGGCACGACCGGCTCGAGCGCGCGCTGCGCGAGCGCGCCGTGGCCGATGTCGCGCCGCTTCGGGCCGCGCATGAAGCCCGTCTCCCCGACCGAGTACGGCGGGAAGTTGTAGTGGTGCATGTAGCGGCGCTCCTCCTCGAGGGAGAGGTCGTCGATGCGCTGCCCCTCCTTCGCGGTGCCGAGCGTGAGCGAGGTGAGGATCTGCGTCTGGCCGCGCGTGAACAGGCCGGAGCCGTGGGCGCGCGGGTTGACGCCGACCTCGACCTCGATCGGGCGGATCTCCTCGGTGCCGCGGCCGTCCGGCCGGCGCTTCTCGACCGCGATCTTCTTGCGGACGAGGTCCTTGTAGATCGACTCGCACGCCTTCTTCACGTACGAGCGCGTCGTCGAGTCCTTCGATGCCGGCAGCGTCTCGTCCGTCTCCGGGTCGACGACCGCCTGCCCGACCGGGAACGGCAGCTCGACCTCCTCGGTGATCTTCTCGAACAGCAGGTGCCGCTTCGCGGCCTTCAGCTGCTTCGAGTCCTGCTCCGCGTCGGTGAGGGCGCGCAGGTCGTCGCCGAACTGCTCCCGCACCGGGCCCTCGACGGCGGCCGAGCGCTGCTTCTCGAGCAGCATCTGCAGCGCCGCGCGGACCTGAACCTGGCGGGTGATGTCCTCGTCGGTCGTGTCCATCGAGAGCGGCGGCGTCAGCTCGGCGAGCAGCTCGTCGACGACGACGGCGGCCTCGCGGAGGCCGACGGTCTGGATCAGCTCCCAGATGCGGTGGCCCTGCTCGCGCTCGAGCTCCGCGTAGAGGTCGAGGTCGAGCCACTTCGGCTTGCCGGCCTGGCGGCGCAGGTCCTCCTGCGCGTCGCACAGCTTGACGATCTCGCCGTGCGCGAGCTCGAACGCCGCGAGGATCTCGTCCTCGGGGATCTGGTCGGCGCCGGCCTCGACCATGGTCAGCGCCTCGCGGGTGCCGACGACGATCAGGTCGAGCGACGACTCCTCGAGCTCGGGGAGCGTCGGGTTGACGACGAGCCCGTTCTCGTTGCGGCCGATGCGGACCGCGCCCACCGGGCCGAGGAACGGCAGCGGCGAGATCATCAGCGCCGCGGAGGCGCCGTTGATGCACAGGATGTCGTGCGCGGTGACGAGGTCGGCCGAGAGCACGGTGCAGATCACCTGCACCTCGTTCTTGAAGCCCTTCGGCCACAGCGGCCGGATCGGCCGGTCGATCATGCGCGCGGTCAGGATCGCCCGCTCCGTCGGGCGTCCCTCGCGCTTGAAGAAGCCGCCCGGGATCTTGCCGGCGGCGTACATCCGCTCCTCGACGTCGACCGTCAAGGGGAAGAAGTCTGCGCCCTCGCGCGCCTCCTGGCGGCCCTGGGCGGTGGCGAGCACCATCGTCTCGCCGGAGCGGACGACGACGGCGCCGTCCGCCTGCTTCGCGAGCTTGCCGGTCTCGAACGTGATTTCCTGTGTCCCGATCTGGACGGAGACCTGCGCCCGGCGCTCGGTCGCGATACTCATTCGATTGTCCTCCACTGTGCTTGGTTTCCGTGGAGGGCGGGAGTTTGAGCCAGCACCGCAGCGGGAGCTCGCTCAAACCTCCGCCCTCCTTGGGCGTGAGCGGAGCTAGCGGCGCAGGCCGAGCTCCTTGATCAGGGCGCGATAGCCCTCGAGATCGTTCTTCTGCAGGTAGTTCAGGAAGCGGCGGCGCCGGCCGACGAGCTTCAGCAGCCCGCGCCGGGAGTAGTGGTCGTGCTTGTGGCTGCGCAGATGCTCCGTCAGGTCGTTGATGCGCTGTGTCAGCATCGCGATCTGCACCTCCGGCGAGCCGGTGTCGGCCTCGCCGCGGCCGTGCTTCTTGATGATCTCCTGCTTGGCTTCCTTGGTGAGGGCCATCGAGCCTCCTGGTCGTCGTCTCCCGTGTCCCCGCGGGACGGCGCCAAGGAAGTGCACCGTCGAGCCGGGACAGGGTCGCGGTTAGGGTAGCGGAAAGCCGCATGGTTATGCGAAGTCGCGGCCGCCGCCGCGGTGCTTGCGATGCTGTGCGCGTGGGAGCGCTCGAGGAGATCGTGCGCGAGGCGCGTGCGCGCACGGGCGTGCCCGGCGTCGCCGCGGGCGTGCTCCGCGACGGAGTCGTCGAGACGTGCGCGGACGGCGTGCTCCAGCTCGGGCTGGACGCGGCGGTGCGGGCGGAGACGCCATTCCGGGTCGCGTCGATCTCGAAGCCGTTTACGGCGTCGCTCGCGCTCTCGTCCCTCCCGCTCGACGAGCGGCTCGCGGCCTGGCTGAGCCACACGGCGGGGTTCCGCTGTGAGTCGGAGACGCCGCTCCCGGCGGGCGCCGAGGGGCTGTGGTCGTATTCGAACGCCGGGTACTGGGCCGCGGGCCGCGCGGTCGCACGGGCGTGCGGGACGACCTTCGAGGAGGCGATGGCCGCCCGGATCCTCGGCCCGCTGGGGCTCGCCGCGACCGGCTACGAGGAGCCGCCCGGCGCGGCGCGCGGCCACGTCCAGGAGGGCGAGACGGGGCATCGCGCGGTGCCGGCTGACGCGTACCCGGCCGCGCGAAGGCCGTCGGGCGGGCTCTGGTCGACCGTCGGCGACCTCCTGCGCTTCGCCGCGCACCAGCTCGGCGGGCCGGGGCCGGTGCCGGCGGAGGCCCGCGCGGCGATGCGGGAGCCGCGCGCGCCGGCGCTCGGGGCCGCGTACGGGCTCGGCTGGTGGCTGCGCGACGCGGCTGGGCGCAGCGCCTTCGATCACGAGGGGTCGGTCGGCGGGTACCAGTCGCTGCTGCTGCTCGTCCCCGAGGACGCGCTCGCGCTCGTCGTGCTGACGAACAGCTGGCGCGGGAGCGGCCTCGTCCGGCGCGTGGTCGAGCAGCTCGGGCTCTCGCCGTCCCCGCCCGCGCGGCCAGGTCCCGGGGTCAGACCCCGGGACGTGGCCGGACGGTACGTGCTCGACGCCACGGAGGCGACAGTCGAGGCGTCCGGCGGCGGTTTGCTCGTCCGGGAGACGGAGATCGACCCGGTCACCGGCGCCCGGCTGGAGACGCCGCGCTTCCCGGCGCAGGCACTCGGCGGCGGCGTGTTCGGGTTCGCCGGCGGGCTGCTGATGGGCCACCGTCTCGACTTCCCCCGCCCCGGCCTCGCGCGGATCGGCTGGGTCGTCCTTCCCCGCACCGGCACGTGATCCAGGGCGTCGCCGCCGGCCATCCCGCGACGGCCGCCGCCGGGGTCGAGATCCTCGAGGAGGGCGGCTCCGCGGCCGACGCCGCGGTCGCGGCGGGGCTCGCGTCATGCGTCGCGGAGACGGTCATGACCGGGTTGCTGGGCGGCGGCCATGCGATCTACCTCGACGCGCCCTCCGGGATCGTGCGAAACCTCGACTGCTTCTGCTCGGCGCCCGGGCTCGGCGCGCGGCCGCGCGAGGCGGAGCTGCCGCACCTCGCGGTGCCGTTCGGCGCGGAGCTCGTCCACTACGCGATCGGGCCGGCGTCGTGCGCCGTGCCCGGCCTGCCGGCCGGGCTCGACGCGCTCTGGCGCGCCCACGGGCGCCTTCCCTGGGCTCGGCTCGTCGAGCCGGCGCTCCGTCTCGCCCGCGACGGCGTGCCGATGCCGCCCGCGCACGCGGCCTGCCTCGAGATGCTCGCGCCCGTGCTGACGATGAACGAGGGCGCCCGGATGTACGCGCCCGGCGGCCGGCTGCTCCGGGCCGGCGACCGGCTCGAGCAGCCGGGAATCGCGGCCGCGCTCGAGGCGCTCGCCGCCGAGGGCGGTGCGGCCGCGTACGGCGGCACCGTCGGCCGTGCGCTCCTCGACCTGTCTGACGAGCGCGACGGTGTGCTCACGCGCGACGACCTCGCCGCCTATGCCGCGCGCTGGAGCGAGCCCGTCGTGGTGCCGTACCGCGGGCTCCGCTTCCTCACGCGCGGGGGGCTCTCCGGCATGCCGTCGACCCTTCCGCGGCTACCCCGGCTACGCGGGCTGTCCCCGACCGCGCGTCTCGCCGCGCTCCTCGCCGCGCTCGACGGCGACGCCCGGCCGGAGACGCACACGACGAACCTCGTCGCCGTCGACGCCGACGGGAGCGCCTGCGTCCTCACCTCGAGCCTCGGATTGGGCTCCGGCGACTACCTGCCGGGACTCGATCTCCACCTGAACAGCATGCTCGGCGAGGTCGACCTCGTCGCGGGCCCGCTCGAGCCCGGTGACCGGATGCAGAGCATGATGGCGCCGAGCCTCGCGCTCGACGACGACGGGCTCGTCCTCGCGATCGGCAGCGCCGGCGGCACGCGGCTGCGCACCGCGCTCGTGACCGTCGCCGCGGCGATCCTCGACGAAGGGCTCGCGCCGCAGGAGGCGGTCGACCTGCCTCGCGTGCATCCGGCCGGGGACGTCGTCAACGCCGAGCCGGGGGCGGACGAGGACGCACTGCGCTCGATCGAGTCGGCCGGACGGAGGGTCCGTCGGTGGCCGGAGCGCCACCACTACTTCGGCGGGGTCAGCGCGATCGGCAGGACGGGCGCCGCGGCCGACCCTAGGCGGAGCGGCGCCGCGCTCGCGGCGCGGCCGGCAGGCTGACCGGGATCCACCCGACGTAGCCGCAGGTCGGGCAGCCCGGGTTCTTCTGGACAGTTCCCCCGGCGTTCGGCTTCGAGTAGATCTCGCCGCACTCGAGACAGCGGACGCTCTCGAGGACTGCGAGCGAGGCTTCCTTCGGTGCGGCGGCCTCCATAGCCGAGAAGACGCCGGTCTCGCGGATTTCTTGCGCACCCCAGGCAACAGCGTCACGCGGGTCGGGTGGCGGTCCGGGTCCGCGCGACGTCGGCGTCGATCGCCTCGACGAGCTCTGCCTCGGACTCGAACACCGCCTCGTCACGGAGCCGCTCCCACAGCTCGACGATCACGCGCCGGCCGTACAGGTCGCCCTCGAAGTCGAGCAGGTATGCCTCGACCCGCCGCTCGGTGCCACCGTAATGGGGATTCGTCCCGATCGAGACCGCAGCCCGGTGGCCCAGGGCCGACCCGGCGTAGATCCCGTACGCCGGCACGAGCAGGTCCGGCGCGACCGCGAGGTTCGCCGTCGGGAAGCCGAGCGTGCCGCCGCGCCGGTCGCCGAAGACGACGCTGCCCTCGACCTCGGCCGGCCGCCCCAGCAGCCGGGCTGCATCGCGCACGTCCCCTGCCGCCAGCAGCAGCCGGACGTGACTCGACGAGATGTTCTCGACGAGCGGCACGCGGCGGACGTCGAAGCCCATCCGCTCGAGCAGGTCGAGATCGCCACCGCGCCCCTGCCCGAACCGGAACGTCTCGCCGGCCGCCACCACCTCCGCGCCGGCGGCCCGGAGGATCGACTCGGCGAAGGTCTCCGCCGGCAGCGACGCGAGCGCCTCGTCGAAGGACAGCACGAGCACGTCCTCGACACCCAACTGCTCCAGCAGCTCGAGTCGCCGCTCGAGCGTCGCGAGCAGCTCGACCCGGTTCCCGAAGAACGCCCGGGGATGCGGGTCGAAAGTCACGACCGCCGATCGGAGGTGCGCCGCTCGCGCCGCCTCGATCACGCGGCGGTGGCCCAGGTGCACGCCGTCGAACGTCCCGATTGCGACTGCACGCCGCGCCGGAGCGAGCTCGTCGGGCCGGTGGGCGACGTTCACGAGACCCGACCAGACTCGGCGGCGGTCCGCGCCCGCTCGACGCGTGCGAGCACGTCCACCTCCGCGAGCAGCAGCCCCGGCTCGAACTCCGCGGCTGCGACCGCGTCCTCGACCGAGAACGGACCCACCTCGGTGCGCCGGAGCGTCCGGCAGTGCCCGCCGAGCGCATCGGCCACCGCGCGCACGTATGTGCCCGAGCTGACGCGGAGGTCCAGGCTGACGGTGCCTTCCGTATACGTGATGACGTCGAGCGCGTGCACGACCGAGCGCCGCACGGGCATCTCCACCTCGACGCCCCTCCTGGCCAGGCGGTACGCGCGCTCACCGCCGATCTTCACCGCCGAGGCGGCGGGGATCGGCAGCTCGATCTCGCCGCGGAGGCCCGCGAGCCGTTCCTCGAGCTCCGCCTCGCCCGGCGGGTCGCGCTCCTCCACCACGTCGCCCTCCGGATCCCCCGTCGAGGTCCGCGAGGTGAGGTCGACATCGGTGCGGTAGCGCTTGTCGAGTCCGACGAGGCATGGTGCGATCTTAGTTGTCCGCCCGGACAACACCAGCAACAACCCGGTCGCGAACGGGTCGAGGGTGCCGGCATGGCCGGTCCGCGCGCCCGTCACCCGGCGGATCTGCGCGACGACCGCGAACGACGACGGCCCAGCAGGCTTGTCGACGAGCGCGACGCCGGAGGGGTCAAGCGCCCGCGGGACCACGCTGCGCGACGTACCCCTGGCGGATCTGCTCGGTGATCTGCTCGATCGACGCGTCGCTCGAGAACCCGGCAGCTTGGCGATGACCGCCGCCGCCGAACTGCCGTGCGATCACGGAGACGTCGAGCTCGTCGACGCTCGCGCGCAACGACACGCGTCGCGCCGGCACGTCGTCGCGCGGCGGCTCGCGAATGAGCGCGGCCAGCTCGCACCCTTCGACGGCGCGGAGGTAGTCGATGATCCCCTCGGAGTACGACTCCGGTGCGCCGACCTCGACGAAGTCCGAGAGCAGGAGATACGAGACGACGACGCGGCCGCCCTCGAGCGCGCGCGCGTGCTCGAGCGCGCGGGCGAGCAGCTTGAACTTCGCGAACTCGACGGACTCGTAGACCTGCTGGAACACCGAATGCGCATCGGCGCCGGCATTCAGGAGATCGCCCGCGAGGTAGTGCGTCTTCGCCGTCGTGTTCGAGTACTGGAAGCGTCCCGTGTCCGTCACGAGCGCGATGTAGAGCGGCTCGGCGAGGTCGGGCGTCAGCTCGATCCCGAGCTCGTCGAAGACGTCGCGCAGAACCTCGCCCGTGGACGACGCGTCGGGCACGACGAGATTGACGTCGCCGAACCGCGTGTTGTCGTGATGATGATCGATGTTCAGCACGAGCGGAGCGCGCTCGACCGCCGTCGCGTCGGGGCTGATCCGCTCGGCCTTTGCGCAGTCGACCGCGACCACCACCCGCTCGTCGGCATCGTCCGGGAGCTGCCGCAGGAGCCCGTCGAGCTGCATGAAGCCGTACTCCTGCGGGAGCGGCGCGTCCCCGGCGAGATACATCTCGGCGTCCTTCCCCAGCCGGCGCAACGCGAGCGTCATCGCCAGCATCGACCCGAGGGCGTCGCCGTCCGGATTCTCGTGGGTGACGACGAGAAAGCGATCGTGTCCGCGGATCGCTTCCGCAATCGCCGCCTGATCAGTGGTCGTCTGCGTCATCCTCGCCCGGGACAAGCTCGTCGATGAGCCGACTCATCCGCACGCCGCGCTCGACCGAGGGATCGTACTCGAACGTCAGCTGCGGGGTCCGCTTCATCCGCAGCTCGCGCGCGAGGTGTCCCTGCAGCAGCCCGTGCGCGGCCTCGAGGCCCTGCAGGCTCGCCTTCCGCTTCCGGCTCGAGCCGAGGACGCTGACGTAGACGACTGCGTGGCGGAGGTCAGGGGTCGTGTCGACGCCGGTGACGGTGACGAGCCCGATCCGCGGGTCCTTCAGCTCCGGCAGCGCCTCCGCCAGCACCTGCCGGACCGACTCGTTCACGCGCCGCATCCGCTCGCTCATCGACACATATTCAAGCGACTCAGTCGTCGGGATCGACGACGACCCGCTCGGCGAGCGCGACCTCCCAGTGCTGTCCGCGAAGCCAGCGCTCGGCCTCGTCCAGCAACCGCTGCGCCTCGCGGTGCTCGCGGGCGACGCAGGCGACGGTGATCCGGGCGCGCTGCCAGACATCGTGGTGGTCGACCTCGGCGACCGAGGCGCCGACTCGATTCTGGAGCTGCGCCTTCGCGGAGCGAAGGTGCTGCCGCTTCTCCTTCAGCGAGTGCGCCTCGGGGAAGTGAAGCTCGCAGGTGAGGATGCCGACGAAGCCGCTCGCCACGCTGCCAGGGCCACGGACTAGGTGGCTGCTGTCGGCGCCACCTCGTCGAGCGAGGTGCGCTCGACCGAGCGCGTCTCGAACGCCTCGAGGACGTCGCCTTCCTTCACGTCGTTGAAGCCTTCGAGCAGGATGCCGCACTCGAAGCCCTCAGCGACCTCGCGCGCGTCGTCCTTGAAGCGCTTCAGCTGGGCGATCGTCGTCGTGTAGATGACGGCGCCGTCGCGGATCACCCGCACCTGCGCGCCGCGCCGGACGACGCCGTGGGTGACCATGCAGCCCGCGATCGTCCCGAGCCGGGAGACGCGGAACAGCGCGCGCACCTGAGCCTCGCCGATCGTCTCCTCCGTCGTGACCGCGGAGAGCTTCCCGACGAGCGCCTGCTCGATGTCCTCGGTGAGCTTGTAGATGACGTCGTACGTGCGGATCTCGACGCCCTCGCGCGACGCGAGCTCGCGCGCCTCCGCGTTCGGGCGGACGTTGAAGCCGACGATGAGCGCGTCGGACGCGGACGCGAGCATGATGTCGTTCTGCGTGATCGCGCCGACGCCCTGCTGGATCACGTTCAGCCGGACCTCCGAGTGCTCGAACTTCGACAGCTCCGAGACGACCGCCTCGACCGAGCCGACGACGTCGCCGCGCACGATCAGGTTCAGATCGGAGACCTCGCCCTCCTGCATCTGCTCGAAGAGCCGCTCGAGCGAGACGCCGGACGGGCGCGCGGTCGCGAGCTGCTCGCGGCGGAGCCGCTCGGCGCGGCGCGTCGCCAGCTCGCGCGCGACGCGGTCGTTCTCGACGACGTGCGCGAGCTCGCCGGCTCCGGGCGGCTTGTCGAAGCCGAGGATCTCGACGGGATCGCCGGGCCCCGCCGACACGAGCTTCTCGCCCTTGTAGTTGAACAGCGCCTTCACGCGCCCGTGCGCGTCGCCCGCGACGATCGCATCGCCGACGCGCAGCGTGCCGCGGTGGACGAGCATCGTCGCGACGGGGCCGCGGCCGACGTCGAGGCGCGACTCGATGATCGGACCCGACGCCTCGGCGGTCGGGTTCGCCTTCGGGTCGAGCTCGAGGTCGGCGACGAGCAGGATCTTCTCGAGCAGGTCGTCGAGGTTCTGCTGCGCCTTCGCGGAGACCTCGGAGAACTGCGTCGTCCCGCCCCACGCCTCCGGCTGCAGCCCCTCCTGCGCCAGCTCGGCCTTGACGCGGTCGATGTTCGCGTCGGGCAGGTCGATCTTGTTGACCGCGACGACGATCGGCACCTCCGCGGCGCGGGCGTGCGAGATCGACTCCTTCGTCTGCGGCATGACGCCGTCGTCGGCGGCGACGACGAGCACGGCGATGTCGGTCACCTTCGCGCCGCGGGCTCGCATGGCGGTGAACGCCTCGTGACCCGGCGTGTCGAGGAAGGTGATCTTCCTGCCGTTGACGTCGACCTGGTACGCGCCGATGTGCTGCGTGATCCCGCCCGCCTCGGTCGCGACGACGTGCGTCTTCCGGATCGCGTCGAGGAGCGTCGTCTTGCCGTGGTCGACGTGGCCCATGATCGTCACGACCGGCGGGCGCGTGACGAGCGCCTCCTCCGGGTCGTCGTACGTCTCGGGCTCCTCGTCCTCCTCGCCGGCGTGCTTGATCGTGACCTCGCGCTCGAGCTCGGCCGCGATCAGCTCGACCTCCTCGTCCGTCAGCGACTGCGTCGCCGTCCGCATCTGCCCGAGGTTCATGAGGATCTTGATGATGTTCGGCATCGGCACGCCCAGCGCCTGCGACAGGTCGCGGACGGTCACGCCGGACTCGACGGAGACGGGACCGGTCGGCTGGACGGGCGCCTGCGGGCGCGTCTCGCGCCGCGCGCCGTCCTGGCCCGGGCGCGCCTGGCGCTGGTCCTGCCGGGGGCGCGCCGCCTGGTTGTCGATGACGACGCGGCGCCTGCGGTTGCCCGGACCGCCCCCGCCACGAGGGCGGAGCGGCCGATTCGGTCTGTTGCCTCCGTTTGCCATGAGCCTCAAGTGTAGAGACGTGCGAGCGCCGGATCGACCTTCACGCCCTGGCGCAGGGCCCGTGCGAACCCCCGCTGCGCCTGCGCCCGCTCGAAGCAGGCGAGTCGCGGGCAGGTGTACGCGCCGCGACCGGGTGCGTCGCGGGCTCCGGCGACCGGCGCCGGGACGAGCTCGCCGTCCCGGGCGACGAAGCGCAGGAGCTCGCGCTGCGGCGCCCGCCGGCCGCAGCCGGCGCAGCGCCTCACCGGCTCTGCCATCGCTTACGCCTCCGCCTCTGGCGCCTCCTCGCTCTCGATCGGGATCCCGTCGGGGAACTTCTCCGGCGGCGCCATCTCCGGGTGCGGCGTGACGGTGTCGAGGTCGACCTCGCCCTCCACCTCGGCGACCGCGGTCGCCGCCGGCCCGTGGGTCGCGGCCGCGTCGGCGGGCGCCTCGTCCTCGACCTCGCTCACCTCGAGCTCGGGGAGCGTCGGGCCGACGCTCTCGGCGTCCGGCTGCGCGAGCTCGGCCTCGCGCTCGAGCTCGGGCTCCGACTCGGTGACCACCGGCTCCTCGTCCGGCGTGTCGGTGAGCGCGAGCGCCTGGTGCGCAGCCACGCCGCAGAACCGGGAGCCGGGCAGCGCGGCGTTCGGGCAGCGCTTGCCGTTCGAGAGGATCGCGGCGCAGCGGCCGGACAGATCCTCGACGTCGCCGCCCTCGCCGCCGAACGCGGCGGCGGCCTCCGCCTGCGCGAACTCCGTGTCCGACTGGATGTCGATCTTCCAGCCGGTGAGCCGTGCGGCAAGGCGCGCGTTCATGCCTTCCTTGCCGATCGCGAGCGCGAGCTGGTCGTCGGGGACGACGACCGTCGCCTCCTTGCCCTCGTCGTCGAGGTAGACCTCGCGCACGCGCGCGGGCGACAGCGCCTTCGCGACGAAGCGTGCCGGCTCCGGGTTCCACGGGATGATGTCGATCTTCTCGCCGCGCAGCTCGGACACGACCATGCGCACGCGCGAGCCGCGCGGGCCGACGCACGCGCCGACCGGGTCGACGCCCTGCGCGTGCGACTCGACGGCGATCTTCGAGCGGTAGCCCGGCTCGCGCGCGACGCCGCGGATCTCGACGAGCCCGTCGGCGATCTCCGGCACCTCGAGCTCGAACAGCGTCTTGATCAGCTCCGGGTCGCGCCGCGACAGGATCACCTGCGGTCCCTTCGTCCCGGACCGCACCTCGGTGATCACCGCCTTGATGCGCGAGCCCTGCTCGTAGCGCTCGCCGTCGACCTGCTCGGAGCGCGGCAGGAGCGCCTCGACCTTGCCGAGGTCGACGAGGACGTTGTTGCGGTCGCCGGCCTGCTGGACGATGCCGGTGACGACCTCGGAGACGCGGTCGATGTACTCGTCGTACATCATCCGGCGCTCCTCCTCGCGGATCCGCTGGAGGATGACCTGCTTCGCGGTCTGCGCGGCGATGCGGCCGAAGCCGTCCGGCGTCACGTCCTCACGGCGGACCTGATTCTCGGGGACGTCCGACCAGTCGATCTCGAGGTCGTTGTCCGAGATGAGCGTGTGCTGGCGCTCGCCGGTCTCCTCCTCGAGCCGCTCGAGCTCCTCGAGCTTGCGCTCGCGCGCCTCGTCGAGCAGCCGCTCCTCGACGTCGCCGGGGAGCTCGATCGAGTAGACGCGAAACTCGCCGGCGTCGTCCATCTCGACCGTCGCGTGCCGGGACGCGCCCGGCGTCTTCTTGTACGCGGCCAGCAGAGCATCCTCGAGCGCGGCGACGAGGGCGCCTTCCTCGATGCCCTTGTCGCGCTCGATCTCGTGGACCGCGTCGATGATCTCCTGGCTCATTTCCTACCCTTCGTCGATCAGGTTCCCCCGCACGATCGCGTCGTACGGGATGGTCTGCCGCTCGCCGTCTGCGACGTCGAGCGCGAGGAACTCGGGTCCGGCGGCGGCGATGGTGCCCTTGAACTTGGCGCGGCCGCCGATCGGCTCGGCGGTGCGCAGCGAGACCTTGCGGCCGACGTAGCGTGCGAAGTGCTCCGGCTTGCGAAGCGGACGCTCGCTGCCCGGCGACGAGACGTCGACGGTGTACTCGCGCAGGTAGTCGCCGAGCAGGCCGGTGACGCGCGCGCAGAGCTCGTGGTCGACGCCCTCGGCGCGGTCGATGTAGACGCAGAAGCGCGACGGGGTGACGAGCTCGACTGCGAGCACGTCGACGCCCGGCAGGTCGTGCTCGACCCGCGGCGCGATCTCCCGCTCCAAGGTGCGCTCTCGCTCGTATGTCGTCGGCATCTGCTGCTCCTCTTACGAAAAATGGGCCCGCAGGCCCATCTCGCCGAACCGGTGGAAATGGTGTCACCAGGATAGCAGGGGCGGCCTCAGGCCAGGATCTCCCGGGCCCCGCGCAGCCGGAACGAGAGGAGCGAGGCGGCCCGGTCCGAGTCGAGCGCGACGTCCCGGGCCCGACCCGTCAGCGGGCTCGGGGCGCCGGTCACCGCGTCGGGATCGTGGCCGTGCGCGGCCCGGATCCGGCGGGCCAGCTCGTAGCGGGAGACGGCGTCCGGGCCGGCGACGTGCAGGAGCCGCGGCGCGTCGTCCCGCGTTGCGAGCTCGAGCAGGGCGGCGGCGAGCTCGCCGGCGTGCACCGGTGAGCGGATCTCGTCGACGTAGAACGGCGTCTCGGCGAGCAGCGCCAGCCGTTCCTGCGGGCCCGCCGACGGGAGCCCGTAGAGCAACGACGTGCGCACGATCAGCGCCTCGGGATGGAGCTCGCGCACGAGCCGTTCCGCGTCGAGCTTCGCCTGCCCGTAGGCGGAGACAGGCCGCGGCTCGGCGTCCTCCGCGTACGGCGCGCCCTCCTCCCCGTCGAAGACGAGATCCGTCGAGACGTGGACGAGCCGCGCGCCCGCACGGTGCGACGCGACCGCGACGTTGCGCGTCGCGCGCACGACGTCGCCCTCGAGCGCTCCGTCCGCCTGGCGGTACGCGGTGTGGACGACGAGTTCCGGGCCGTGCCGCATGAGCAGGCGCTGCACCGCGTCGTCGTCGCGGAGGTCGAGGCGGACGGCGCGCCCGTGCGGCGCCGGCGTGCGGAGCTGCGTCGCGATCACCTCGTGCCCTCCGGCGGCCGCCTGCCGGCAGACCTCCGCCCCGAGGTACCCCGCGCCGCCGGTGACGAGGATCTTCATCGAGCGAGATTCTCGGCGACGGTGCGGCACACCGTTCGAGCTAGCGCGGACGGGTGAGAGGAATTCCTACGGTTTTCATACGCGGGATCCCCTTCTGCGGGTGTACAGGCGCGCCCGGCCGGCGTCGATCTTCAGGAACGGCGGGGGCTCTGGATCACTCTGCGGAAGGAGAACTGGCGAACATGGATCGGTCCCTGCGGCGGCTCCGCTCGGACGAGGGCTTCACCCTGATCGAGCTGCTGGTCGTCATCATCATCCTCGGCATCCTGCTCGCGATCGCGGTGCCGTCGTATCTCAGCTTCAAGGATCGCGCCAACAAGACGGCGGCGGGCGCCAACGTCCGCTCGCTCATCCCGAGCGTCGAGTCCTACAACGCCGACAACGTCCCCGGCCAGGTTCAGGCCCAGGACCCGGACTATGCCACGAGCAACACCGACACCGGCTACCAGGGCATGACCATCGCCGAGCTCAGGACCACCTACGACCAGGCGATCCCGAGCACCGACTGGGTCAACCCCAACGACCCGGGC
>DATKNT010000179.1:0-12792 GCA_035541175.1 Gaiellaceae bacterium | reverse complement strand
CCGCGAGCGGCGCGACGTCGAGCAGCGCGACCTCGACGCCTACCTCGACCTCGCCGGCTGCGAGACCGAGGACCGCGAGGCCGCCCGCGCGCTCTCGCCGCACGGCCCGAGCCAGACGGTCGCGCTCGTGGGCTGGTATCTATTGGAGCGACGCTGAGGGGGGTGGCAGTCATCCGTCGCAGGGCCTTCGCCACCGCGGCCGTGCTCGCCGGGACGCTGCTGGTCCTGCTCCCGTTCGGCGGCGGCGCGATCGCCGCGACGAGCAGCGGCGCCGACGGCGACATCGCCTTCGTCGAGGGCGGGAACATTCTGCTGAAGAGCACCGGGACCTCCGTCGAGCCCGGGGCGGTTGATCCGTCGTGGTCGCCGAACGGGAAGCAGCTGGCCTTCTCGGTCGGCGGCACGTCGATCCAGACGTGCACCGTCACGTCGGGGGCCTGCGGGACACTGAGCGGCAGCCTCGACAGCGGCAGCCAGCCGGTCTGGTCGCCGAGCGGGACGCAGATCGCCTACCTCAAGGGCGGCCAGATCTGGACGATGACGTCGTCCGGCGCCAGTCAGACCCAACTGACGACCGCGGGCGGCACGAGCCCGAGCTGGTCGCCGGCCGCGACGGGGCGGATCGCGTTCGCGAACACGGGATCGATCTCCACCATCTCGGCGACCGCACCGGGGGCCGGAACGACGCTGACGATCACCGGGACGTTCACGTCGAACACGCTGGCGCACCCGGCCTGGTCACCGGATGGGAAGTCGATCGCGTTCCAGGCGAGCGACCCGGTCACCGGACACACGCAGATCTACGTCGTCGCCTACAACGCCGGCTCGGGTGGTGCGGCGACGCAGGTGACGGACGACACGGTCCCCGGCGACAAGGCCGCCCCGAGCTGGGCGCCGACCTCGGACGCGCTCGTGTTCGCGGTCGCCGGCGCGAGCCAGGGGATCTACACGTCGACGCAGGGCGCCGGCGGCGCCTGGGGAACGCCGACGCTCGACCACTCGGGCGCCGACTCGACACCCGACCAGCAGACGATCGCGCCGCAGAAGGTGAGCGCGCCGAGCATCAACGGCGGCGCTTCCCCGCAGACCGGACAGCTCCTGTCGACGTCGAACGGAACGTGGGTCGGGGCGAGCGCCACCGGCTTCACGTACCAGTGGCAGCGCTGCGACTCGTCGGGAGCGAGTTGCGGCTCCATCGGCGGCGCGACCGCCTCGACGTACGCGGTCGTCTCCGCCGACGTCGGGCATACGCTCCGCATCGTCGTCACGGCCTCGAACGTCGCCGGCTCGACGGCGTCCGATCCCTCGACCCAGACGGGTGTCGTGGTGGTCGCCGGCACCGTCAACCCGCCGATGAACACCTCCTACCCGGTCATCTCGCTGCCGTCCACCAACACGACCGGGGTGCCGGACATCGGCGACACGCTCTCCGCCTCGAACGGCACGTGGACCGGCTCGTTCCCGATCACGTTCACGTACCAGTGGAAGAAGTGCGACTCCCCGACCGGGAGCTGCTACACGATCCCCGGCGCGAAGAGCAGCGTGTTCACGATCACGCCGGATCTCTACGGGAAGGCGGTCCGCGTCGAGGTGACCGCCACGAACTCCGCGGCCTCGGTCGCGCAGAACTCCGAGTCGACGAAGGTCGTCACCGCGATCCCGCCGAACCTGCGGGTGACGCCGCCGATCACCGGCACGAACATGGTCGGCCAGACGCTCGCGGTCGCCACGGGCACCTGGGACGGCTCGGCGCCGCTGACCTACACCTACGAGTGGCGTCGCTGCAACCCGCCGGGCGACCTGTCGAGCTGCGTTCCGATCGCCGGTGCGACGGCGGCGACGTACATCCCGGTCGTCGCCGACATCGGCCAGACGCTCCGGGTGTGGATCACCGCGTCGAACCCGGCCGGCTCGCAGACGGACTTCACGAACCACACGTTCCCCATCGTCGACAAGCCGCACTTCGCTCCGACGGCGAGCGACTCGCCGCTGATCGTCGGGACGCTCGAGGTCGGCGGGATCCTCACCGCCAGCATCGGCACCTTCACCGGCGACGCGCCGATCGTGACGGCGCAGCAGTGGCAGCGCTGCGACGCCACCGGCTCCGCCTGCAAGGACGTCAAGGGCGCGACGAAGCAGGTCTACCACCCGGTCACCGCCGACGTCGGCTCGACGCTGCGGCTCGTCGTCACGGCGACGAACGCCTACGGCAAGGCGATGTCGATCTCCGACGTGACCGAGCCCGTCATCCCGCAGTTGCCGCACATCAAGGGGGAGACGATCATCGGCTCGGGCAAGAACGACTACCTGATCGGGACGATCCACGACGACGTGATCGACGGCGGCGCCGGGAACGACACGATCAACGGCGACGGCGGCTACGACGTCATCTACGGCGGGTCCGGCAACGACGTGATCAACGTCCCCGGCCCCGGCCGGAGCAAGGTCTACGGCGGCCCCGGCTCCGACACGATCTACGCGGCGAACGGCGAGAAGGATTTCATCGACTGCGGGCCGGGCAACGACCGCGCCGTCGTCGACTCCTTCGACGTCGTGAAGAACTGCGAGATCGTGCAGATCGGCACGTCGAGCTCGGGCGGCGGCACGGGCACGGGCGGAGGCTCCGGGCCCTAGGAGGGCTCAGCCGCTGCCGGTCTCGTCCAGGTGCGCGAACGCGTCGCGTAGCTGCGCGCGCTCGATCTCGAGCTCGGTGAACGCCAGCATCAGCCGCCGCTCGCCCTCCGGGGTGAGCCGGAGATGGGCGACGCGGGCGTCCCGCTGCGACTGCGTGCGCTCGATCAGACCGGCCTCCTCCGCGCGCCGCACGAGCTCCGTGACGGTGCTCTGCGCCAGCTGGAGCCGCTCGGAGAGCTGGGTGACCGTCGACTGCTCGTCCCCGGTCGGGGCGCCCTTGATCATCAGCAACAGCAGGTGGCGCTGCGGGGTCAGCCCCGACTGCCGCGCCACACGCTCGCTCCGGCGGAGGAACTGGCGGAGCGCCGCGCGGAAATCGGCGACGGCGATGACGTCGGTCACCTGAGGCCCGACGTCGTCGGTGCCCCGCTGGGCCTGTCCGAATTCGTTCACGATACGATTCTACGGTCGCCTTCGAACACGGGCAAGGACGGACGCGAAGACGTTCGGGATCAGCGCCTGCAGTCCTCCGGCAGGCCCGTAGAACCAGGGGACGGTCGTCTCGCCCCGGTGTCGGTCGAGCGAGGCGAGCACGTGGGCTGCGACCGCGTCCGGCTCGAGGACGATGCGGCGGACGGGCGCGGGCAGCCAGCCCTGCGGGAAGCCCTCGGTCTCGACGTAGCCGGGCTTCACGGTGTGGACGCGGATGCCGCGGCCGCGGAGCTGGGCCGCCGTCGCCCGCGAGAACGCGAGCTGGGCGTGCTTCGACGCCGAGTACGGGCCGGACTGCGGAACCGCGACGGCACCGGCGACCGAGACGATGTTGACGACGTCCGACGGCGCCGCGCGCTCGAGGCCCGGCAGGAACGCGCGGAGGCACCAGACGCCGCCGAGGTAGTTCGTGCGGATCACGTCCTCGATCGCCTGCGGGTCGCCTTCGAGGAACGACGCGCGGGCCGGGACGCCGGCGTTGTTGACGAGGAGGTGGATCGCCGGATGGCGCTCGAGCACGCGCGCCGCGACCGCCTCGACGGCGGTGCGGTCCGAGACGTCGCAGAGCTCGTACTCGCCGTTCGTCTCCTCGGCGAGCGGCCGGAGCCGGTCCTCGCGGCGCGCGAGGAGCACGCAGTGCCAGCCCCGGGCCGCGAGCGCGCGCGCGAGCGCGGCGCCGATGCCCGACGAGGCACCCGTGACGACGGCGACGCGCCGCGGGCTCATTCCCGCTCCCGGCGCCGGCGGAGCCGGCGCCTACGCTCATTGTCGAGCTCCGTCGAGCCTACGCTCATCGACAGACGGTGACGACGCGCTTTGCCGACCCGGTCCGGCCGCCGCCGCCGAGCGCGGTCGCCGTGAGCGCGTGCGCCCCGCGCGCGAGCGCCGCCGAGCGGTGCCACGTCGCGCCCCAGATCCCGGTGACGCCCCTCGTCGCCACCGCGATCGTCCTGCCGCCGACGGCGAACCGCACGGACTTCACCCCGCCCGGCGAGCTCGCCTGGACGAGGAGGCGCTCGGTCTTCGCGACGCACGCCTTCTCCGCGGGCAGGAGCCAGTTGACCGCGACGCCGGAGACGACCCGGAGCGGCGCGGAGGCGAAGCGGGTGTTCGGCATGATGTTCGTCCCGACGGTGTCGACGTTCTTCGCCTCCTGGAGATCGGACGACTCCATGCGCAGCGTCAGCTTCCCGGGCTTCAGCGCCGGCGAGGTCAGCGGCAGCGGGAAGACGCTGATGCCGGTGACCGGGTCGTACGACGTCGCGCCGACGAGGACGCCATCGTAGCCGATCGTCAGCGAGAGCGGATCGACGCCGGACTGGGAGTCGGTCGAGCGGAGCACGATCGTCGGGCGGCCTGCCGAGACCTGCGTCGACAGGAGCTTCAGCGTCGGCGGCGTGACGTCGTTCACCCAGGACCGCAGCAGGTACCTGCCGGCGAGGCTCTCCCCGTTGAAGCGGCCGCGCCCGGAGTCGACGACGGCGTAGAACGTCTGCTGCCGGGGGAACGACGAGCCGGCGGCGCCGACGGGATCGAGGTAGTCGTACATGAGCGCGTTGACGTTGATCGGCGTGCCCGCGAAGCCCTGGACGGTGTTCTCGTCCAGCGCGCCGAGGTAGAACGTGTCGAGCCGCGTTCCCACCGACAGGGGCACGGCCGACACGCCGGCGTTCGCGGCGGGCACGTTCACCTGCGTGACGTAGACCTTCTCGTCGCCGTTCTCCTCCATCGGCGGCGAGTCCGGGGCGTTCCCGAACGGCGCGACGGGATAGCGGTACGCGTCGACGCGGTCGACGCCGACCCCCGTGTCGCCGGTCTGGCGCTTCTTCAGCGGCAGCACCGCGTCCTGGACGATCGCGGGCTTGTCGACGAGGAAGAAGTACGGGACGCGGCGGGTGATCGAACCCTGGTGGAGCACGACGAAGCCGTAGTTCTCGCCCTGCACCGCGGCGGCCGACGCGGCGACCGTGACGGCGAGATCGGCTTCCCCGCCCGGCGCGAGCACGAGCGCACCCGGCACGTCGACCGAGGTGCCGGCGGTCGCCGCCTGCGACTGGAGCGTCACCTGCCAGGTCCCGGCGCCGCTGCCGGCGTCGGTGACGCGGACGAGCAGGGCGCTGCTCGCGCCCCCGCGGAGCACGGTCAGGTCGGGGAACGAGAGCGAGACCGGGTCGGTGAAGATCCGTGGGTCGGCGGCGGCCGGGAGCGCCACGAGCCCGCCGCCCTCGAGCGTCACCGGCGCCTCCTGCGTCCGCGCGGTGTCCGCCCACGCGGGCCCGGCCGTCGAGACGAGCGCCGACTTCACCTGCTCCGGCGTCCAGCCGCGATGGAGCTGGAGCAGGAGAGCGGCCGATCCGGCGACGTGCGGCGTCGCCATCGAGGTGCCGTCGAACACGGCGAAGCGCGACTTGTCCACCTTCGGCAGCGTCGACGAGAGGATCTGGCCGCCCGGCGCCGAGACGTCCGGCTTCAGGTCGTGGCCGAACGCCGTCGGGCCCGCCGACGAGAAGCTCGTGATCACGCCGCTGCGGCCGGTCTCGAGCTCGAGCGGGTCGCGGCCGACCCTGATCGTCGTCTGCCCGCCGGTCGCCGCCATCGCCGCCCGGAGGTGGTCGCCGTCGAGGTTCGCGATCATGCCGCCGGGGAGCGAGAGCCGGACCGGGATCGCGTTCGCCTCGCCCTGGCGGTTGTCCGAGAGGATGATCCCGACCGCGCCCGCCGCCCGCGCCTGCTCGGCCTTCGTCACGAACGGGCACAGGCCGCGCAGCGCGAGCACGATCTTCCCGTCGAGCGAGTGCGCCGGCAGGGTGCCCTGCGTCGAGGAGAGATCGGCACCGGCACCGCAGAGGTGGCGGTCGACGGGCTTGCCGTCCGTCCCGACGATCGAGCCCGCGTCGACGAGCGTCTGGTTCTGCGAGCTCCAGGCGGCGGGGGCGACCTCGCCGCCCGCGCCGAGGAACGGGATCCCCTTGAGGACGTCCGGCGCGCCGGGCGCGACGACGTCGAGCGCCGGCGCGAAGACGTGGGTGTTCGAGACGGCGGCGACCGAGATCGCGTCGGGCGCCGTCCCCGGGGAGCCGGCCGAGCCGGTGCCGAAGTCGTCGCGGTCGTTGCCCGCGGCGATCACCGGCACGACGCCGGCCGCGGCGACGTTGTGGATCGCCTCGATCAGCGCGTCGTTGGCGGGATCGATCTGCGGGCCGCCGCCGGAGAAGTTGATCACGTCCATGCCGTCGGTGACCGCCGCCTCGAACGCGGCGACGATCTCCGGCGTGTTCGCGACGTGGCCGATCGGCGTCGGCACGGTGAAGACGCGGTAGTTGCCGAGCCACGCGCGCGGCGCGACGCCGCTCAGCCCGGTGACGGTCGGATGATCCGGGCCCGCCGGCGCGGTCGTCCCCGAGTCGCCGGCGGCGATCCCCGCGACGTGGGTGCCGTGGAACGACGAGTTCGGGTCGACGACGAGATGCCCCGCCTTGCCGGAGTTCGGCCCGGGGAAGACCCTGGCGACGATCACCTTCGGCGTCGTCATCTTCGTGTCGCCCTTCGGGAAGCCCGCCGGGTACGAGAAGCCGGCCGAGTCGAAGAACGGGTTCGTCTGGTCGATGCCGTCGTCGACGACGCCGATCTTGATGCCGGTGCCGTCTGCGCCGGCGGTCTGGCGCAGCACGTCGGCCCCGATCACGGACGGCGAATGGTCGAGCTCCATCGTGTAGCGGACGCTCGGGTAGACGCGGGTCACGTACGGCTGGCGGACGAGCGCGGGCAGCCGGCTCGCCGGGAGGGTGATCGTCAGCCCGTCGAGGAGCACCCGGAAGCGTCGGCCGACGCGGGCGGACGGGATCGCCCGCCGGAGCTCCGCCACCGCGCGCGCCTGCGCCCGCGCGAGCCGCGCCAGGTACGCGCGGGACGCGGCGCTCCCGACCTCGAGCCGGCGACGGGCGCCGGCGGAGAAGAGTCCGCGGCCGGAGGCGGCGGCGAGCGGCGGCAGGGACAGATCGGCGATGACGCGGACGCGGGAGGACGATCCGCGCGCCGGGAGCGGAATCGTGCCGACACGGATCCGCGGCGACGAGCGGTCGCCGAAGGTGCGTTGCACCGGCACGAGCGCGGCTGAGGCAGGTAAAGCGCCGAGGAGTGCCGCGCAGCAGGCGAGAAGCGGGAATGCGCGACGCAACGCGCCAAACCTAGCTGACTTTCGAGCAGGCCGCTTCGGGGTAGGATCGCGCACGATGGCAGCGGCCGGCGACTTCGAGGGCAGGCGGGCGCTCGTCCTCGGCGTCGCGAACAAGCGCTCGATCGCCTGGGCGATCGCCCGGCGGCTGGCCGCCGGCGGCGCCCGTCTCGCCTTCACCTATCAGGGCGAGCGGATCGAGAAGAGCGTCCGCGAGCTGGCCGAGACGGTCGACTCGGCGCTCGTCACCGAGTGCGACGTCCGCTCGGACGAGGACGTCGCCCGCGTCTTCGCCGAGACGGCCCACGCGTTCGGCGGCGAGCTCGACATCCTCGTCCACTCGGTCGCCTTCGCCGCGGCCGAGGACCTCGAGGGCCGCTTCACCGACACGCCGCGCGACCGCTTCTGGATGGCGGTCGACATCAGCGCCTACTCGCTCGTCGCGTGCGCCCGCGCCGCCGAGCCGCTGATGGAGCGGGCCGGCGGCGGCTCGATCGTGACGATGACGTACCTCGGCGGCGAGCGCGCCGTCCCGCACTACAACGTCATGGGCGTGGCGAAGGCGACGCTCGACGCGTCGGTGCGCTACCTCGCCTGGGATCTCGGCGCGAAGAACATCCGGGTCAACGCGATCTCCGCCGGCCCCGTGCGGACCCTCGCGGCTCGGTCGATCGCCGGCTTCCCGACGATGGAGGCGATCGTCGAGGAGCGCGCCCCGCTCCACCGCCACGTCGACGCGGACGACGTCGGCGCCGCGGCCGCCTACCTCCTCGGCGACGCGGCGCGCAACGTCACCGGCACCACGCTGTACGTCGACAGCGGGTACCACGCGATGGGCATGTAGAGGTTCCGCGCCGCGTTTCGCGGCGAGGTGGATGCTCGCCTCACTGAGCGGCGCGGTGTGCGTGAGGGGCGCTGGTGCCGGTGATGAGCCGTTCGCGGTCGAACATCTGCGAGACGACGCGCCAGGCGGCGACGTCGACGACGAGGAGGGTGAGCGCGAGCCCGATCGCGAGCGGGACGCTGGTCTTGATCAGCTGGAACGAGATGAGTGAGGTGAAGGCAAGCAGCGGCAGGCCGGCGAGCGTGGCGAGCTGCTGTGCGACGCGGACGTCGCTCGAGCGCGCGGAGATGCCGATTCCGACCCAGATCGACCAGGTGGCGAGCAGCGGCGTGAACAGGATCTGCGCGAGCATCTGCGGCGGGTGCCAGATGACGGCGCTGACGACGTGCGCGGCGCCGACGCGGATGGCGACCGCGGCGATGAAGTAGATCGCGTAGGCGATCCCGACCGAGGGGACGAACGCGGCCGCCGCCTTTCCGAGCAGCAGCTCGTCGCGGCGCACCGGCGTCGTGAGGACGGGCTCGAGCGTTCCCTGCACGCGCTCGCCGATCACCGAGTAGGCGGAGATCACCGGTGGGATCACGAGCGGGACGATCAGCAGCAGCAGTGACATCGCGCCCACCGCGGCCTTGACCTGGCTGCCCGAGGCCGAGGCAGGGACCCGGAAGAGGGTGACCATCGGGATGATCAGGAACACGATCGGCATCACGGCCATCGTCGTGATGACGAACCGGTTGCGCCGGTACTCGCGCACCTCCTTGCGCATGACGCTGACGACCCGTTGCAGGCTCACGTCCCGGCCTCGACGTCGTCGTCGATCAGCTCGAGATAGACGTCCTCGAGCGAGTGCCGTTCCTCGTGGAGCGAGAGGATGTCGGCGCCGGCGGCGACGAGCGCGCGCGCGACGGCGGGTGCGGCGAGTCGCGCATCCGAGACGACCAGCTCGTACACGGCGGTGTCGCCGCCTTGCCAGCGCTCCACTCCCGCGAGGCCGGCGAAGACCTGCTCGGGCGCGGCCAGCGGCGCTCCCGTCCTGACGTGGAGCGTCTTCGTGAACAGGCGGTCGCGCAGCTCGTCCGGACGGCCGATCGTGCGCAGGCTCGTGTTGAGGATCGCGACGCGGTCGCACAGCCGCTCGGCCTCCTCGAGCCGGTGCGTGGTGAGGAAGACGGTCACGCCGCGGCTGCGCAGCCCGTCGATCAGCTCGTGCACCTCGCGCGTCGCGACCGGGTCGAGGCCCGACGTCGGCTCGTCGAGGAACAGGATCGCCGGATCGTTCAGCAACGCGCGCGCAAGCCCGACCCGCTGCCGCAACCCTTTCGAGAGGCTGCCGCAGGGCTCGCTTGCGCGCGCGCGAAGGTTCACCGCCTCCAGCGCTCTCTCGATCCGGCCCTCCGGGCGAGCCAGCCCGTAGAGACCGGCGAAGTACTCGAGGTTCTCGGCCACCGTCAGGCGCAGGTAGAGGCCGGGGGTCTCCGGCATCACCGCGATCCGCTGCCGGAGCTCGACTCCCTTCGCCGGGTCGAGCGGGACGCCGGCGACGACGGCCGATCCCGACGTGGGTGCGATCAACGTCCCCAGCATGCGCACCGTCGTCGTCTTGCCGGCGCCGTTCGGCCCCAGGAACCCGAACACCTCGCCGGCCGCGACGCTGAACGAGACGTCCTCGACCGCGGCGCGCTCGCCGAAGCGCTTCGTCAAGTGCTCGACGACGAGCACCGGCTCGCCCGGCGGGATGCCGGACTCCCGCCGAGGCGGTTCAGTCGGTGAGTCCGGCCTCGAGGTGGGCGATCGCATGGTCGAGGAGGTTGGCCGTGTCCGCGATCGTAGTGGCGAAGAGTGATTCGTTGCGCGGACCGCTCCTGCCCGGAGCGAGAGGCTCAGCCGGCACTTCCAGCTCCTCGTGCACGACGCGCTCAGCGGCGGCCGAGTCTCGAAGCGGCTCCGAGGACCTCGTCGAAGTCGGGGACCTCGGAGGTCTCGTACGACCAGGCCGCGCGGATGACGCCGTCCGTGCCGACGAGGAACGCGGAGCGCGCCGAGACGTCCTGCAGCCCGCGGTACTCGAAGCCGACGCCGAAGCCGCGCGTCGCGTCGCCGTTCCAGTCCGAGAGCAGCGGCAGCTCGAGGTCGAGCGCCTGCGCCCACGCGGCGTGCGTGTAGGGCGAGTCCCGCGAGATCGGGTACGGCTGGACGCCGACGGCGGCGAACTCCGCGCTCCTGTCACGCAGGAGCTCGAGCTCGTTCGTTCAGGTCGAGGACCAGTCGAACAGATAGAAGAGCAGCAGGATCGGCCCGTGCTCGACGAGCTCGGCGAGCATCGCGCTCTCCCGCGGCGTCGTCCAGACGCGGGCGTCCGGGATCGTGTCTCCGGCGGCCAGCACGGCGGGACCCTACTCGACCGGAGCGGCCTCCTCCTCGGTGACGTCGGCGATGTCGCGGACGACCTCGACGACGTCGCGGTTCGCATTGAACACGCGCAGCTGCCGGTCGGCGCCGTTGCCGCGGGAGAGGATCTCCTCGATCCCCGCCAGCTCCTCCTCCGAGCCGAGCTCGCGCGCGTCGGCGGCGACGGCCTTCAGCGTCCGCCGGATCAGCTGCGAGACCGGCTGGCGGTTGCGCCGGCCCGTCGCCAGGTCCATCACCGGCGCGTCGAGCCCGTAGCGGGCGGCGAGCCACTTGTTCTCGGTCGTGAGGATGCGGTGATACGACGGGATCTCCTCGCCGGCGTCGAAGCGCTCGCCGTAGTGCCTGACGAGCGCCTGGCAGAGCGCCGTGATCGCGACGACGTCCTCGAGCTGTGGGACGGCGTCGCAGATGCGGATCTCGATCGTGCCGAGCCGCGGGTGCAGCCGGATGTCCCACCAGATGTGGGTGTAGTCGGCGATGCAGCCGGTGCGCTCGAGCTGCCCGACCACCTCGGCGTAGTCGGCGTAGTCCTTGAAGCGCGGCGGCGGGCCGGAGCGCGGGAACGCGGCGAAGACCATGTGGCGGGACGAGTGCAGCCCCGTCGCCTCGCCGCGCCAGAACGGCGAGCTCGCCGACAGCGCGACGAGCTCCGGCAGGTGGACGATCAGCCCGTTCACGACCTGGATCGCCTTCTCCGCGTCGTCGACGGCGACGTGCACGTGCATGCCGAAGATCAGCTCCCGCCGCGCGATGTACTGGAGCTGGTCGACGAGCGAGCGGTACCGGTCCTTCGCCGTGATCCGCTGCCGCTCGAACAGCGAGAACGGATGCGTTCCGGCGGAGCCGACGCGCAGCCCCTTCCCGCGCGCGACCTCGCAGACGTAGCCGCGGAGCTGCCGCAGCTGCGCCTCGACGTCGGCGGGCGTGCGGCAGACCGGCGTCGCGATCTCGAGCACCGACTGCATCAGCTCCGCGTTGATCCGCGGCTCCAGCTCGTGGCCCTGCACGGCGGCGAGCACGGTGTCGATGTGCTGGACGAGGTCGAACGTGTCGCCGTCGAGGAGCATGTACTCCTCCTCGACGCCGAGCGTGTACGGGTCGCTCTTGCCGAAGGCGTGGTCGAGGACGCTGCCGCCCTCGGGGAAGCGCGCGCCCTTGCCGGTGATCGAGGGCGGGAAGATCTGCTTCGGCGTCACGCGACGATCGCCTCCGCCTCGATCTCGACGAGCCAGCGCGGGTCGAGCAGCCCGGCGACGACGACGAACGACGTCACGGGGAGCACGTCGCCGAAGACCTCGCCGTGCGCACGGCCGACCTCCTCCCAGTCGGCGGCGTCGACGAGGTAGACGCGCGTGCGGACGACGTCCGCGGGCCCGGCGCCGAGCTCGGCGAGCGCGTCGCGGATGATCTCGAGGCAGCGTTTCGCCTGCGCGTACGGATCGGCCGGCGTCTCGACTCCCTCGGGATAGATCGCGGCCGTGCCGGCGACGTGGACCTGCGGGCCCTCGCGCACCGCGCGGGAGTAGCCGACCGTCGCGGCCTGGGGCGAGACCGCGGGGACGATGCGGCGGCTCACCGGCCTAGTATCCCCCGCCGTGGATTCGCTTTGCGAGATCGACGGGTGGGGCGCGCGGACGGCGGCGGCGGGCGTCGTGCGGGCCGGCGGGACGGTCGAGACGCACGGGCCGCGTGGCGAGGAGCTGCGCTGGGCGTCGGTGACGAAGCTGCTCACCGGTGTCGCCGTGCTCGTCGCCGTCGACGAGGGAATCGTCGACCTGGACGAGCCGGCGGGGCCGACCGGGTCGACGCTGCGGCACCTGCTCGCCCACGCGTCCGGGCTCGGGCTGGACGAGGGGCCGCCGCTGATGCCGCCCGGGCGGCGGCGGATCTACTCGAACGCGGGGATCGAGCGCGCGGCCGCCCTCGTCGCGGAGCGGGCGGAGATGCCGTTCGCGGGCTACCTGCGGGGCGCGGTGCTCGAGCCGCTCGGCCTCGCCGGGGAGCTGCGCAGCTCGCCGGCGTGGGGCTACCGCGGCCCGCTCGACGACCTGCTCGCGCTCGCGCGCGAGCTGCTGGCGCCGACGCTGCTCGCGCCGGAGACGCTGGCCGAGGCGACGTCGGTGCAGTTCCCCGGCCTCGCCGGGGTGCTGCCGGGCTGGGGGCGGATGGAGCCGAACGACTGGGGACTCGCGCTCGAGCTGCGGGACGCGAAGTCGCCGCACTGGACGGGCACGCTCGC
>DATKNT010000178.1:0-27444 GCA_035541175.1 Gaiellaceae bacterium | reverse complement strand
CCAGGGCTTTTTCCGTAGCAGGCCTGTAAGCCGGATTCTGTCGAGGGTGACCATCCATCTCTGCGGCTACCCGGCTCCTCGGCGGGCCGCGTCGGCGGAGCCTGTTCGCCTTGCACCGGACGGGGTTTGGCGAGCCGGCCGTGTCGCCACGGCCGCTGGTGGGCTCTTACCCCACCGTTTCACCCTTGCCGGCGACGTCTCCGGAGATCACGTCGCCGGCGGTCTGTTCTCTGTGCCACTTTCCGTCGGCTTTCGCCGCCTCTCTTGTGAGAGCGTCCTGCCCTGCGGTGTCCGGACTTTCCTCGACGCCCCCGCCGCCGAAACGGACGGAGCGCGCCGCGGTCACCCGGCCTGCGTGACGAATCGTACCTGGGCGAGAATCCCCGCATGGTTCTGCGCCCGGGCCGGACGTCCGTCACCGACGGCGGCATGGAGACGACGCTCATCCACCGCGACGGCTTCGAGCTGCCGTGCTTCGCCGCGTTCGTGCTGCTCGACGACGACCGGGGCGTCGAGGCGCTGCGCTCGTACTTCCTGCCGTATCTCGCGATCGCGCGGGAGCACGGCGTCGGGATCGTGCTCGACGCACCGACCTGGCGCGCGAGCGTGGACTGGGGCGTGCGGCTCGGCTACTCCGCGGCCGCGCTCGAGGACGTCAACCGCCGCGGCGTCGCGCTCGTGCGCGAGCTCGGGGACGACGTCGTCGTCTGCGGCGCGGTCGGCCCGCGCGGCGACGCGTACCGTGCCGGCGCGCTGATGTCGGCGGAGGAGGCGGAGGCGTACCACCGCCCGCAGGTCGAGACGCTCGCCGACGCCGGCGCGGACATGGTCAGCGCGTTGACGCTCGCGTACGCCGACGAGGGCATCGGGATCGCGCGCGCGGCGCGGGCGGCGGGGATCCCGTGCTCGATCTCGTTCACCGTCGAGGTGGATGGTCTTCTGCCGAGCGGGCAGACGCTCCGCGACGCGGTGGAGCAGCTCGACCGGGAGACCGAGGGCGCGCCGGCGTTCTTCATGGTCAACTGCGCGCACCCGACGCACGTCGCGCGGGCGCTCGCGGACGGGGGAGCCTGGCTCGAGCGGATCGGCGGCGTGCGCGCGAACGCGTCGGCGAAGAGCCACGCGGAACTCGACGAGTCGGACGAGCTCGACGACGGCGATCCCGTCGAGCTCGCGGCCGCCACGGCGAAGCTCTACCCGCTGCTGCCGAACCTCACCGTCGTCGGCGGGTGCTGCGGCACCGACGAGCGCCACATCGCGCAGCTCTGCGCGACGCTGCCCGCCTAACCGGCGCGCGAGCCGAAGCGCGCGTGGACGACGTTCGCCTCCATCTTCCCGTGCAGCACGAGCCCGCACTCGGGGCAGCGCACGTCGCCGCCCTCGTGGAGCACGAACTCGCCGCAGGCCGGGCACTCGAGCGAGGCGCCGCGCAGCAGCGCCAGCAGCTCCTGCTCGAGCGTCCGGTGGATGGAGGCGATGCCGGTCACAGCTCGCGGAACACCCCCACGACCTTCCCGAGGATCTGGACGTGGCTCGCGTAGATCGGCTCGAGCGCGTCGTTCTCCGGCTGCAGGCGCACGCGCCCCTTGTCGCGGTGGAACGTCTTGACCGTCGCCTCGTCGGCCGATTCGTCGTCGCCGGCAAGCGCGACGACGATCTCTCCGTCGCGCGCGTCCTCGGCGCGGCGCACGATCACGAGGTCGCCGTCGAGGATGCCGGCGTTGATCATCGAGTCGCCCTTGACCCGGAGGAGGAAGTCGCCGCGGAGCGTCTCGGGGACGGCGATCTCGTCCTCGACGTTCTCCTCGGCGAGCAGCGGCGCGCCGGCGGCGATCTGGCCGAGCAGCGGCAGCTTCGGCAGCTCCGCGACCGAGGCCTCGCCGGCCTTCTCGCGCCCGACGAGCTCGAGCGCCCGCGGCTTCGTCGGGTCGCGGCGGAGGAGCCCGGCCCGCTCGAGGTTGGCGAGGTGCGCGTGGACGGTCGAGGGCGAGGCCAATCCGACCGCCTCGCCGATCTCGCGCACGGTCGGCGGGTAGCCGTGCGCGTCGACGTACTCCACGAGGAACGTCCAGATCTCCTGTTGGCGGCCGGTCAGCTCCACGGGTGGTCCTCCTGGGGGAAGGGTTCGAGGGTCGAACGTGTGTTCGCCGGAAGCGTAGAGACTCCTCCGGACGGCGTCAAACAGACGTTCGCCCGCCCGAGACCTCTAGGTCATCGGGACCTGGCGGAGGAGCCGCGGCGCGACCCGGTCGAGGATCTCGTCGAGGGTGTCCCCCGTCGCGGTGATGCCGTGGTTGCGGAGGCCGATGGTCGCGTGGGCCGGGTCGGGCTCCTCGGCGAGCAGCTGCGCGACGTTGGCAGCGAGCTCCTCGGTGCCGCAGGGGAAGTTCACGTCGGTGGCGGGGATGCCCTCGAGCCACGCGTGGACGTGGAGGATCGCGCCGACGTCGGGATGCTCCTGGTAGATCTTCCAGTGCTCGATCGCGTCGACGGAGACGCGGCGCGGCTCGACCGCGGGCGGGACGCTGAGGACGATCCGCAGGTGCTCGGGCTCGTAGCCGGAGACGAGCAGGATGTCGCGGCCCGGGATCTCGAGCTTCGACTTGTCGACGCCGCTCGCGCTCATCCAGAAGCGGGTCTCGTCCTTGCGGGCGGACAGGTTCCCGTAGGACAGGCCGCCGATTCCGTAGAGCCGCTTGATGTGGCGGAGGTCGCGCTCGCTGACGAGCTCCTCGACCGGGAACGGGGCCGGCAGCAGGCCGAGCTGGTCGAGCCGGCGTCCCGCCTCGGAGATCGAGGCGGAGATCTCGTCGCCGCCCCAGAGCTCGGGCTCCAGGTCGGTGCGGAACTCGTTGTCGATGACGAGCCGCGAGCGGGCGAGCGGGGCGAGCCGGGCGACGACCGCGTCGGCGAGCGGGCCGGCGCCGTCGGCCGCCGGGACGAGGTAGCTGCCGCGCTCGAGCGTCGTGAACCAGACGCCCTGCCCGGGGACGAAGGTGAGCGAGACGTTGGCGAGCGCGCGGACGAGCATCGGATAGCCCTCGAGCAGGGGATCGGGCGGCGGCGCGTCGACCGCGTGGAGCGCGGCGACGAACGTCCCGCGCGAGCGCCGCCGGAACGGCTTCGGCCGCTCGCGGTCGACGACGTTGAGGACGAGGTCCGGCGCCTCGTCATCGGCGACCGGCTCGAATCCGGCCCGCTCGAGCGAGGCGCGCAGCTCCCGGACCAACTCGTCGAGCGGCCCGGTGCCCGATTCACCTGCGACCACGTAACCCATCGCGATACGAGCCTAGACATCCACCCCCGGTCCGGTAATCGGGAGATTCCCGCAGAACGACGAAGGGTCGTCCGCAGACGACCCTTTGCATGCGCTGGAGAGGACTTGAACCTCCACGGCCTATGCGGCCACTAGGCCCTCAACCTAGCGCGTCTACCAATTCCGCCACCAGCGCGAGAGCGGCCGCATTGTAGCGAGGCGGAGGTCACGTCTGAACCTCCTGCGCAGCGGCGTTCAGGAGCGCGCCGAGCACGTCCGTCGAGCACGTGACCTTGAACAGCGGCGCGCTCTGCCGGTTCGAGAGCGAGAGACGGACGCCGTCCGAGTACAGCTCCATGCCCATCAGCTTCGAGAACGGCATGTCGAGCGTCTTCCGGCTTCCGAGATACGCGATGCGCTGCGACGTAATTGCGAGGACGCCTGTGTCGGCGACCTGAAGCTGCGTCCCGACGGTGACGATGTGACCGCGCGTCGCGCCGACACGGTAGCGGACGCCCTTGGCGATCCGGAAGCTGACGCCCTGCGAGCCGCCGCGCCACTCCCGAACGGCGACCTCTTTCATCAGCGCCGCCGACGTCTCGAAGTGGACGACTTCATTCTGCTTCGCCATCAGGTGCGGCGCCTCGACCACCGGCAGGCGGCCGGCGTTGATCTTCGCGACCTGGAGGCGAACGTAGAGGTCGCCGCGGGCCTCGAGATCCTGCTGTCCGAGCCCAACGGCATCTGCGACCTTTGCCAGCGTCTCCTCCTCCTCGGCAGTGAGGTGATCGTCCGCGAGCGAAGCCTCGGCATACCGCTCGAACGCGGCCCCGCCGAGCTTCTTCCGGTCGCGGGCCGAGAGCATCTCGGGCAAGCCGCCGGCACGGAATCCGTCTACCAGCACGGCCGCGTGCGCCGGATCGGCCGTCGCGAGCGCATCGGCGAACCGGCGGAACTCGTCCTCGGCCTGCTTCTCCTCGTCCGACTTGAACAGCCGCATCGACCCCTCCCACTTGCCTCGATCGCGTCGCCGTAGCACTCTTAGCCTGCCGTCGACTCATGTCAAGGAGGGCTCATGCGGAAAGCTCTCGCGCTGCTTGCGATCGGCGTCGCGGGCGCCTCTTCGTCGGTCGCCGCGTCGACCGCTCGGACCGCGCCGCTCGCTCCCGTCAAGAGCTGCGGGGCCGGATACGTCCACGCGAGCCTGCCGTGGGGCGAGAAGTGCCTCCGCGCGGGTGAGTTCTGCAAGATCGGCAACAGCGCGTACATCAGGTTCGGGTTCGTCTGCCCGTCGAGCGGCCATCTGCGCCGCCGCTGACCGTGGTTCGGCGAGTCGCCTCCCGGCCGGCCACAGGCCGGAGCGGAAGCCGGCGGCTTCCGCGGAGGCCGACCCAGCGTCCGGTCCTGCCCGCAGGGCACGACCGGATGCGCCGGGGCAGCCGACCCGCCGAGAGCATCGACAGCGAGACAGCACGGAGCGCGCCGGAGACCGCGCTCTCCGGCGCGCGGAGTTCCGTTCCCAGCGAGGAACCGCGCAGCGGTTCCGAGCTACTTGAGGTAGTGGAACAGCGCGATGCTGTTCACGAAGAAGAGCACCGCGAACACGACCGTCACGCGGGTCAGGTTCCGCTCGACGATGTGGGTGCCGCCCTGCGAGGCGGGGGTGAAGCCGAGGCCGCCCATGCCGGCGTCGCGGCCGCTGTGCATGAGGATCAGCGTGATCAGCGCGACGACGATCAGCACCTGCGTGACTGCGAGGAACTGGAGCACGGGCCAAGGGTACCGTAGGCTCGCCCGGTGAGCAGCGACGACGCCAGGGCGCGGATCCGGAAGCTGCTCGTGACCGGCGACAACCGGCTGAAGCAGGGCGTCGACCCGGAGAAGGCCCGCGAGAGCTGGGAGCAGGCGCTCGAGGTGGCGCGGGAGGCCGGGCTCGAGGAGACGATCCGGCCGCTCGTCGAGGTCAGGCTCGCGGATCTCGAGAAGCCACCGCCAGGCTGAGGACGTCCTCGATCCGCTCCGCCTGGCGGCGGACGTCGTGAGCGGCGGCTGCCTCGCGGGCGGCCTCGTTGGGACGAGGCAGCGCGGCGGCGGCGCGCATCGCCTCGGCGAGCGCGTCCACGTCGAGCGGGTCGACGAGGACGCCCGCCCCGGGCGGGACGAACTCGGGCGGGCCGCCGATCCGGGTGGCGACGACGGAGCGGCCGCAGGCCATCCCCTCGAGCAGCGCCTGGCCGAGCGGCTCGAGCAGGCTCGGCTGGCAGAGGACGTGGGAGTCGGCGAGGAGCCGCGGGATCTCGTCGTGCGGGACGCGGCCGAGGAGCCGGACGCCGGGCCGGCCCTCGAGCCGCGGGCGGAGCGGGCCGTCGCCGGCGAACGTCAGCGTCGCGCCGTCGCCGAGCGCCGCGAACGCGTCCGCCAGGCGGACGACGTTCTTCCGCTCCGTCAGCGTTCCGGCGCAGAGGAAGCGCGCCGGGCCGTCCGGCGGCGGCGCGACGGCGAAGCGCTCGAGGTCGACGCCGCTCGAGACGACGACCGTCTTCCCGCGCGCCGCCGGCACCTTCGTCTCGAGCTCGCGGCGCAGGAACTCCGAGACGCAGACGACCGCGGAGGCGCGACCGACGACGTAGCGGGTCGCGGCGGCGACGCCGGGGATCGAGCCGATATTGCGGACGTCCTGGCCGTGCGCGGTGACGACGAGCGGTGTGCGCGGGCCGACGGCCGCGATCAGCCCGGACGGGACGAGGAAGTGCGCGTAGACGACGTCGGGGTCGAAGCGCCGGCGCGCCTCGCGCGTCCTCCCGGCGAGCGTCAGGTAGCGGAGCTTCCCCCCCGCGCGCGTGTCGAGCACGGCGAGCTCGACGTCGTGCCCGCGCTCGACGAGCGCGCGCTCGACCTGCGCGACGAACGTCCCGAGGTCCGGGTCGTCCGGGCCGGGGTACATCTGCGAGACGAGCAGGATCCGCATGCGGTCAGCGTACGCGCACCGCTGCGGGGCTATCGTGCTTGGCCGTGGATTCGCCGGCTCCGCTGCGCAGCTTCGGGCAGGTCTTCGACGACGTCGCCGAGGCGTACGATGCCGCGCGCCCCGGCTATCCGCCCGAGCTCGTCGACGCTGCGCTCGCACGCGGCGGCATCGCCGAGGGCGCCCGCGTCGTCGAGGTCGGCTGCGGGACCGGCAAGCTGACGGAGCTGCTCGCCGCCCGCGGGCTCGAGGTCGACGCGGTCGATCCCGGCCCGAACATGATCGAGGCGGCGCGGCGGCGGGTCGGCGACGCGGCCCACGTCCGCTACCACGTCGCGCGCTTCGAGGAAGCCGACCTTCCTGCGGGAGCGTACGCCGCGCTCTTCTCCGCAACCGCGTTCCACTGGGTCGAGCCGGCCGTCGGCTGGCGCAAGGCCGCCGCGCTGCTCGAGCCGGGCGGCGTGCTCGCGCTGCTCCTGCACTGCGGCGTCCGCGACGAGCAGTCCGACGAGCTCGAGGCGGAGTTCCGCGCGACGCTGCGCAGGTACGCGCCCGAAGTCGAGGCGACGCTGCCGTCGAGTCGTGCGCTGCAAGAGCTGCTCGCGGGCGCGGATGCGAGGCGCGCGAACGCGTCCGCCGTGTGGGACTGGTTGATGGCCGAGCGGCACGAGCTCGAGGTGCCCGAAGCCGCGGACCTGTTCGCCGACGTCGAGGTCACGGCGCAGGCCGAGCGAGTCGAGCAGACGGCCGACGAGATCGTCGCGCGGTTCCGGACGACGTCCCTGTACTTCCGCATCGATCCGTCCCGCCGCGACGCGTTCGAGGCGGACGACAGGCGGAGCATCGAGCGGCGCGGCGGCAGCCTCACCGGCTCGCGCGCCGCGATCCTGATGACCGCGCTGCGCGTCTAGGGACGCGCGCGCACCGCGTCGTACATCCCCCACTCCTCGCGCAGCGTCTCGCAGATCTCGCCGACGGTGCAGCGCGCCGCGAGCGCGTCGCGCATCGGCAGGAGGAGGTTCGCCTCGCCGCGTACGGTCTCGCGCACGGCCGCGAGCGCGCGCGCCGCCTCGTCCGCGTTGCGCTCGGCGCGCACGCGCGCGGTGCGCTCGAGCTGGCGTCGCTCCGCCTCCGGGTCGATGCGCTGGAGCTCGACGACCATCTCCTCGTCCTCGTGGAAGCGGTTGACGCCGACGATCACGCGCTCGCCGCTCTCGACCTGCTGCTGCCACGCGAACGCCGCCTGCTCGATCTCGTCCTGGACGAAACCGGCCTCGATCGCCGCGACCGCGCCGCCGAGCTCCTCGACCCGCTGGATCAGCTCCCACGCGCGCGCCTCCAGCTCGTCGGTCAGCGCCTCGACGTAGTACGAGCCGCCGAGCGGATCGGCCGTCGCGGTCGTGCCCGCCTCGGTCTGGAGGATCTGCTGCGTGCGGAGCGCGATCGTCGCCGCGTGCTCGGTCGGGAGCGCGAGCGCCTCGTCGAACGAGTTCGTGTGGAGTGACTGCGCGCCGCCCGCCGCCGCCGACAGAGCCTGGATCGCGACGCGGACGATGTTGTTCTCCGGCTGCTGCGCCGTCAGCGTCGAGCCGCCGGTCTGCGCGTGGAAGCGCAGCGCGAGCGCCTTCGGGTTCGTCGCGCCGAACCGCTCCTTCATGATCCGCGCCCACAGCCGCCGCGCCGCGCGGAACTTCGCCACCTCCTGGAAGAAGTCGTTGTGCGCGTTGAAGAAGAAGGAGAGGCGCTCGCCGAAGTCGTCCGGCGAAAGCCCCGCCGCGACTGCGGCGCGGCAGTACGCGATCCCGTTCGCGAGCGTGAACGCGAGCTCCTGCACCGCCGTCGAGCCCGCCTCGCGGATGTGGTAGCCGGAGATCGAGATCGTGTTCCAGTGCGGGATCCGCTCCGCGCAGTACGCGAACAGATCGGTCGTCAGCCGCATCGACGGCTTCGGCGGGAAGATGTAGTTCCCGCGCGCGACGTACTCCTTGAGGATGTCGTTCTGCACGGTGCCGCGCAGCTGCGACGAAGCGACGCCCTGCGACTCGGCGACGAGCTCGTAGAGCAGGAGCAGCAGCGACGCGGGCGCGTTGATCGTCATCGACGTCGACACGTCGCCGAGCGGGATCCCGTCGAGCAGGATCTCCATGTCGGCGAGCGAGTCGATCGAGACACCGGTGCGGCCGACCTCGCCGTGCGCGCGCGGGTCGTCGGAGTCGTAGCCGAGCTGCGTCGGCAGGTCGAACGCGACCGACAGACCCGTCTGCCCCTGCTCGAGCAAATACCGGTAGCGGGCGTTCGACTCCTCGGCGGTGGCGAAGCCGGCGTACTGGCGGATCGTCCACGGCTTGCCGCGGTACATGTCGGGATACGGCCCGCGCGTGAACGGGAACGCGCCCGGCGGCTCGAGCGGCCGCGGCGCGTCCTCGGCCGAGTAGACCGGCTTCACCTCGATGCCGGACTCGGTGCGCCGATCGTCGGTCGCCGCCATGCGACCAATCGTAGGACTATCGCGCCGCGGGCGCGTCCGCGGGCTCGCGGCTGCGGCGGGCGACGCCGTCCTGCTCCGCGGCGGCGGCGACCGCTCCCGCGACGGCCGGGACGACGTCGCGGTTGAAGACGCTCGGGACGACGTAGTCCGGAGCGAGCTGGCTCTCGCCGATCGTCGCGGCGATTGCGTGGCCGGCGGCGACCTCCATCCGGTCGGTGATCGCCGACGCGCGCACGTCGAGCGCGCCGCGGAAGATGCCGGGGAACGCGAGCACGTTGTTGATCTGGTTCGGGTAGTCGGAGCGGCCGGTGGCGACGACGGCGGCGAGGCCGGCGATCTCCTCCGGCAGCACCTCCGGCGTCGGGTTCGCCATCGCGAACACGATCGCGTCCGCCTTCATCCCGCGGATCCCGGCGACGCCGACCGCGCCCGGCTGCGACAGGCCGATGAAGACGTCGGCGCCGACGAGCGCCTCGTCGGCGGTGCCGGTGACGCCGTCGGGATTCGTGTCCTCGGCGTAGCGCGCCTTCACGCCGGTGAGGTCGCCGCGGCCGCGGTGGACGACGCCGCGGCTGTCACAGCCGACGACGTTCTGCACGCCGGCCGCCTGGAGGATCTTCGTCACCGCGATCCCCGCCGCGCCGACGCCGGTGATCACGACCTTCACGTCCTCGACGCGTTTGCCGACGACGCGCAGCGCGTTGAGGAACGCGGCGAGCACGACGACCGCGGTGCCGTGCTGGTCGTCGTGGAAGACCGGGATGTCGAGCGACCGGCGCAGCCGCTCCTCCACCTCGAAGCAGCGCGGCGCGGCGATGTCCTCGAGGTTGATGCCGCCGAAGCCAGGCGCGATCGCCTCGACCGCGGCGACGATCTCGTCCGGGTCCTTCGTCGACAGGCAGATCGGCCACGCGTCGACGCCGCCGAACTCCTTGAACAGCAGCGCCTTGCCCTCCATCACCGGCATCGCCGCCTCGGGCCCGATGTCGCCGAGCCCGAGTACCGCGCTCCCGTCGGTGACGACGGCGACCGTGTTCTTCTTCACCGTCAGCGTCCACGCGCTCTCGGGATCGGCCGCGATCGCCTGACAGACGCGGGCGACGCCCGGCGTGTACGCCATCGACAGGTCGTCGCGCGTCTTCACCGGCGCGTTCGCGTTCATGTGGATCTTGCCGCCGAGGTGGAGCAGGAACGTCCGGTCGGAGACGCGCTCGACGGTGACGCCGGGGACGTCGCGGCAGGCGACGACGATCGCGTCGGCGTGCGCCGCGTCGGTGGCAAGCACGCTGACGTCGCGCACCTTGCTGCCGGACTCGACGCGGACGAGGTCGATCGCGTCGAGCAGGCCGCCGGCGTCGGCGATCGCGCGCGCGAGGTCGGCGAAGCTGCCGGGGCGGTCGTCGAGGCGGACGCGCAGGGTGAGGCTGAACGAGGCGGAGTAATGGCTCATGCCGGGCTTCTACCGGCTCCGACGGGTGGCCCGCGTCCGGGGTTTCACCGGATCAGAACGAGACGGCCTCGCCGAGCTCCGCGTCACGGCGGGCGAGCGACGCGTAGCGGCCGCCG
This sequence comes from Gaiellaceae bacterium, assembly GCA_035541175.1. GTDB lineage: Bacteria > Actinomycetota > Thermoleophilia > Gaiellales > Gaiellaceae > Palsa-739. The sequence goes on along the minus strand of DATKNT010000178.1, from coordinate 17,169 downwards.
GCGAGCAGCAGCTCGGCGTGGCGGCCCTTCTCGACGACGCGGCCCCGGTCGAGCACGACGATCTGGTCGGCGTCGCGGACGGTGGAGAGCCGGTGCGCGATCGCGATCGTCGTGCGTCCCTCGGAGAGCCGGTCGAGCGCCTCCTGGACGAGCCGCTCCGTCTCGGTGTCGAGCGAGCTCGTCGCCTCGTCGAGCACGAGGATCGGCGGGTTGCGGAGGATCGTGCGCGCGATCGCGATGCGCTGCTTCTCGCCGCCGGAGAACCGGTAGCCGCGCTCGCCCACGACCGTGTCGTAGCCCTCCGGCAGCCCGGCGATGACATGGTCGATCCGCGCCGCCTCCGCCGCCGCCTCGATCTCCTCGTCGCTCGCGTCCGGCTTCGCGAAGCGGAGGTTCTCGCGGATCGACGCGTGGAAGAGGTACGTCTCCTGCGAGACGACGCCGACGAGGTCGGTGAGCGCCTGGAACGAGAGGTCGCGCACGTCGGCGCCGCCGATCGAGACGCTGCCGCGGTTCACGTCGTACAGCCGCGCCGCGAGGTAGCCGAGCGTCGTCTTGCCGGCGCCGGTCTCGCCGACGAGCGCCGTCGTCGTCCCGGCCGGCACGGTGAAGCTCACGTCCTGCAGGGTCCAAGCGCCGTCGCCGTCCCCATATCTGAACCAGACGTGGTCGTAGACGACGTCGCCGGCCTCGGAGACCGCGATCGCGTCGGCCTTCTCGTCGATGTCGACCGGCTGGTCGAGGTACTCGAAGATCCGGTCGAACAGCGCCAGCGACGTCTGCACGTCGAGCCCGACGGAGAGGAGCGAGCCGACGGGGAAGAACAGCCGCGTCTGCAGCGTCGTGAACGAGACGAGCGTCGCGATGGTGATCGCCGAGCCGTGCGCGTACGCCAGGCCGCCGACCCAGTAGACCGCCGCCGGCATGATCGCGAAGCTCATCTGGATCGACGCCATCACCCAGCGGCCCGCCATCCGCTGGCGCACCTCGAGGTCGGCGAGCCGCAGCGAGTCCTGCTCGAACCGGTCGGCGAGCTCGTTCGTGCGGCCCATCGTCTTCCCGAGCAGGATCCCCGAGACCGAGAGCGACTCCTGGACGAGGCTCGAGATGTCGGCGAGCGTCTCCTGCGTCGTCTTCGCGATGCGCCGCCGCTGGGCGCCGACGCGGCGCGTCAGCAGCACGAAGAACGGGATCAGCGCGAAGGCGAACAGCGCGAGCTGCCAGCTCAGCACGAGCATCGCCACCATCGTCGCCACGACCGTCGTCACGTTCGAGGCGATCGACGTCGCCGTGTTCGTGACGACGTTCTGGATGCCGCCGATGTCGTTCGAGATCCGCGACTGCACCTCGCCCGTGCGCGTGCGCGTGAAGAACGCGAGCGAGAGGCGCTGCAGGTGGCGGAAGACGGCGGCGCGCAGGTCGTGCATGACGCGCTGGCCCACCTGGTTCGAGAGCAGCGTCTGCCAGACGCCGACCACGCCGCCGATGATCGCGATGGCGATCATCCCGAAGGCGGCGAGCGACAGCGTCCTCGTGTCCTTCGCGTAGATCGCGTTCAGGGCGTCGCGCAACAGGAAGGCCGGGATGACGCCGAGCACGGCGGCGATCACGATCAGCACGAGGACGACCGTCAGCCGCAGCCGGTACGGCGTGAACAGCCGGAAGATGCGGCGAAGGTTCGCGCGGCGCGTCTCGCGGTCGGTCGTCCGCTCGACCGGCTCCGGCGTGAACTCGAGGATGCGGTGGCCCGGCACCTCCGCAGGGTAGTCCCTCTAGTACCCGCTGGGCAGCGGCGCGCCGAGCGCCTCCTGGAGCGCGGCCGCGAGCGCGAGCAGCTCCCAGTCGGAGCCGGGCGCGCCGATCAGCGAGACGCTCACCGGCAGCCCGCTCGCCGCGCCGACGCCCGACGGGAGCGCGACGACCGGGAAGCCGGTCCAGTTCCAGTAGTGCGTGAGCGAGATCAGGTCGAAGTCGGAGAGCGCGTGGTCGTAGCCGGACCCGCGCACCGGCGCGACGACGGGCACGGTCGGCTCGAGCAGCGCCGTCACGCGCTCGGCGGCGAGCCGGTCGGCCCAGCGGGCGGTCACCTCGCGCCGTCGCGTCTTCGCCGCGACGTACTCCTCCGCGTGCGTCGACGACTCCTCGGCCAGCTCGACGAACTCGCGGATCGACGGCCGGTAGAGGCTGCGGCTGCCGTCGAAGCGGCGGTGATAGGCAAGCAGCTCGGGTAGGAACACGGTCATGTAGTCGTCGAGCACGTCGAGCGACGGCACGTCGGAGATCGGGGCGACGATCGCGGCGCCGAGGCGGCGGCACGCGTCGATCGCGGCGTCGAAGCCGGCGGCGACGTCGGGGTCGAGCTCGCCGACCCGCGGCGAGACGGCGAGACGGACGCCGGCGAGCGAGCGGGGCTCGACCCGCTCGGGCGGCCGCGCCGCGAGCGCCGTCGCCGCACGCCCGCCGTCCGGACCCGCCATCGCCGCGAGCACGAGCGCGCAGTCGGCGACGGAGCGGGCCATCGGCCCCGCGTGGTCGAGGCTCGTCGAGAGCGGGACGACGCCGCGGAGCGAGACGTGCCCGCGCGTCGGCTTGATCGTCGACAGGCCGCAGAGCGCAGACGGGATGCGCAGCGACCCGGCGGTGTCCGTCCCCGTCGCGACCGGAACCGTCCGCGAGGCGAGCGCCGCGCCCGAGCCGCCGCTCGAGCCGCCGGCCGAGCGGTCGAGCGCCCACGGGTTGCCGACCTGGTCGGTCGTCCCGCCGGCGGCGAACTCGTGCGTGTGCGTGTGGCCGAGCAGCACTGCGCCGGCCGCCTCCAGCCGCGACCACGCCTCGCACGAGCGCTCCGGCCGCTCGTCGAGGAGCAGGCTCGACGCGGTGAGCGGCTTCCCGGCGACGCCGTAGAGGTCCTTCAGCCCGATCGGGATCCCGCAGAGCGGCGGCGCGCCGCCCGCCGCGAGCCGCTCGTCCGCCCGGGCGGCGGCCGCGAGCGCATCCTCCTCGTAGACGCGGATCCAGGCGTTGACGGAGGCCGGGTCGCCGTTCCGGCTGTGGTTCCCGTCGCGCTCCCGGACCCGGTCGAGGCACGCCTGCGCCAGCTCGACGGCGCCGAGCTCCCGCCGCGCGAGCAGCGTCGAGGCCTCGACCACCCCGAGATCGGCCGGATCGCTCATCGGCGCGAAGTATCTCCGGCGGCGTATCCATCCGTACGATGAGGGGCATGGCAGCGGTCACCGTTCGCCTCTTCGCGGGACTTCGCGAGCGCGCGGGGCAGGGACGCGTCGAGCTCGACGGCGTCGCGCGCGTCGCCGACGTCTGGCCGGCGCTCGGCCTCGGCGACGCGCCCGCCGGGCTGCTCTACGCCGTCAACCGCGAGTACGCCGACGCGTCGCACGAGCTGCACGACGGCGACGAGGTGGCGCTGATCCCGCCGGTCTCCGGCGGCGCCTTCCTCGTCACCGCGGAGCCGCTCGACCCGGGAGCCGCCGTCGCCGAGGTCAGCTCCGGCGACGCCGGCGCCGTCGCGACCTTCATCGGCACCGTCCGCCGCAGCTCGCGCGGGCGCGAGGTCGAGCACCTCGAGTACGAGGCGTACGCGGAGATGGCCGAGCCGATGCTGTCCCGGCTGGGCGACGACCTGACGCGGAAGCACGGACTGACGGCGGTCGCGATCCACCACCGGACCGGCCGGGTCGAGATCGGCGAGCCGAGCGTCGTCGTCGCGGTCTCGGCGGCGCACCGCGCGGCCGCACTCGACGCCTGCCGCGAGGCGATCGACACGCTCAAGGCGACGATCCCGCTCTGGAAGAAGGAGGTCTACGCCGGCGGCGAAGAATGGGTCGGGCGGGGATCGTGACGGAGCTGCGCAACTACGACCCGTTGCAGCCGCGCGGCGGCTTCAGCGTCAAGAAGGCGCTCGAGCGCGTCGGCGCGACGCTGCTCGTGATCGGCGGCACCGCGCTCAAGTGGGGCTTCGTCTTCGTGAAGTTCTTCGGGATCTTCATCTCGATCGCCGCGTACAAGCTCTGGTTCGGCAGCTGGACGTTCGCGCTCGGGTTCGTGCTGCTGATCCTCGTGCACGAGCTCGGCCACGCGGTCGAGGCGCGCCGCCAGGGCCTGCACGTGTCGGCGCCGACGTTCATCCCGTTCTTCGGCGCGTTCGTGACGATCCGGCACGCGGGGCTGTCGCCCTGGCGGAACTTCCTCATCTCGATCGCGGGCCCGCTCGCCGGCGGGCTCGCCGCGCTCGCCTGCTGGCTCGTCGGCAGGGGGCGCGGCTCGGAGATGCTCGTCGTGCTCGCGAACATCGGCTTCCTCCTCAACGCGTTCAACCTGCTGCCGATCGGCTTCCTCGACGGCGGCTCCATCTCGCGCTCGATCGGCGAGGCCTGGCGGATGCCGGTGGTCCGGTTCGAGGGCGGCGTGCCGGTGCAGGCGTTCGCGCCCGACCGCACCCGTGCGCTGCTGATGACCGCGCTCTACCTCGGGCTCGCGACGCTGCTCGTCGCCGGCATGCTCGCGACCCGCCACCACGGATCGCTGTGATGGAAGACCGCCGGCTGCTCGAGACGCACCAGACGCTCGCCGAGCTGCGCCAGCACTCGCAGCTGATCGCGGACGAGTTCTTCGAGGGCTTCGAGGCCGTGGAGCGGATCGACCGGCCGGCCGTCTCCTTCTTCGGCTCGGCACGCGTCGAGGAGGGAAGCGCGACGTACGAGGCGGCGCGCGAGACGGCGCGCCTGTTCGGGGAGGCGGGCTGGGCGGTCGTCACCGGCGGCGGCCCGGGCGTGATGGAGGCGGCGAACCGCGGCTGCAAGGAGGGCAGCGGCCTCTCGATCGGCTTCAACATCGTCCTGCCGCACGAGCAGGGTACGAACGGGTTCCTCGACATCGCGATGACGTTCCGCCACTTCTACGCGCGCAAGACGATGTTCGTGAAGGCGGCCGAGGGATTCTGCGTCTTCCCCGGCGGCTTCGGCACCGCGGACGAGCTGTTCGAGTCCCTGACGCTGATCCAGACCGGGAAGGTCGTGCACTTCCCCGTCGTGCTGTTCGACTCGGAGTACTGGACGCCGCTGCTCGACTGGGTGCGGACGCGGCTGCTGCCGGACGGAATGGTCTCGCCGGACGATCTCGAGCTGCTCTCGGTGACCGACGAGCCGGCGGAGGCGGTCGAGCGCGTGCTCGCGAGCTGGACGCAGCGGAACGGGAGCTCGTGAGGCTCCGGGACCTCCCCTCGGTCGACGAGCTCTGCCGCGACGTCGACGACCCGCTCGCCGTCGAGGCGGCGCGCGCGGTGCTCGCGCGGGCGCGCGAGGAGATCCGCGCCGGCGCCGATCCGGGCGATCTCGCCGACCGGCTGCGCGCGGAGTTGCATGATGCGCGTGCGCCGAGCCTCCACCGCGCCCTCAACGCGACGGGCGTGATCGTCCACACGAACCTCGGCCGTGCGCCGCTCGCGGCGGAGGCGCTCGCGCGCGTCATCGACGTCGGCGGCGGCTACTCGAACCTCGAGTACGACGCCGCCGGGGGCGCGCGCGGATCGCGGCAGGATCACGTCGCGCCGATCCTTCGCCGCCTCACCGGCGCGGAGGCAGCGCTCGTCGTCAACAACAACGCCGGCGCCGTGCTGCTCGCGCTCGCGGCGCTCGCCGAGGGCCGCGAGGTGATCGTCTCGCGCGGCGAGCTGATCGAGATCGGCGACGGCTTCCGCATCCCCGAGGTGCTCGCCCGCTCCGGCGCGCGGCTCGTCGAGGTCGGCACGACGAACCGGACGCGCGCCGCCGACTACGAGCGTGCCGTCGGCCCGGAGACGGCGCTGCTGCTGCGCGTGCACCAGTCGAACTTCCGCCTCGTCGGCTTCACCGAGACGCCGCGGCTGGAGGAGCTCGCAGCGGTTGCGCGCCGGCACGGGCTCCCGCTCGTCGACGACCTCGGCTCCGGCGTGCTCGTCGAGCTTCCGGGCGAGCCCGCCGCGAAGGGGTCGCTCGCCGCCGGCGCCGATCTGGTCTGCTTCTCCGGCGACAAGCTGCTCGGCGGGCCGCAGGCAGGCATCGTCGTCGGGCGCGCCGAGCTCGTCGAGAAGCTGCACCGCCATCCGCTCCAGCGCGCGCTCCGCGCGGACAAGTTGACGCTGGCGGCGCTCGAGGGCACGCTGCTCCTCCAGCTCGACGCGCCGGAGCGGATCCCCGTGCTGCGGATGCTGCGCGAGGAGACGCCTGCGGTGCGCGCGCGCGCGGAGCGGCTCGCGGCGCTGACGGGCGGCGCGGTCGAGGAGACGGTCGCGCGCGTCGGCGGCGGCGCGCTGCCGCTCGCGGAGCTGCCGAGCGTCGCCTGCGCGATCGAGGAGTCGCTCGCCGCGCCGCTGCGCCTCGGCGAGCCGCCGGTCGTCGGCGTCGTCCGCGACGGGAAGCTCCTGCTCGACTGCCGCACGCTCGCCGACGACGAGATCGACGCCGTCGCCGCGGCCGTCGCCGCCGCGCGGGCATGACGGAGCTCTCGCCCCGCCAGCGTCTCTACGACCTGATGAACGGCGCGATCGTGACGCGCGCGCTCGGCATCGTCGCCGATCTCGACGTCGCGCGCGCGCTCGCGGACGGGCCGCGGCCGGTGGCGGAGCTTGCGGCCGCGAACGGCGCGAGTCCGGACGCGCTTCGCCGGATCCTCCGCGCGCTCGCGAGCAGCGGCGTCTTCGAGGAGGTCGAGCCGGGCGTCTTCGCGAACACGGAGGTGTCGGCGCTGCTGCTCGAGCCCGGATCGAGCGAGTTCGCGCACCTGTTCGGCGGCGTCTGGCATCGCGCGGCGGGCGAGCTCGACGCATCGGGCGAGAGCGCATTCCCGCGCGTCCACGGCGAGGGCTTCTGGTCGTGGCTCGCCGCGCATCCCGACGACCGGGCCGCGTTCGACGCCGCGATGGTCGACGGGGTCGAGTCCCGGGTCGAGCGGCTTCTGTCCGTCGAGTGGCGCGGCGACGAGACGATCGTCGACGTCGGCGGCGGCAACGGCTCGCTGCTCGTCGCGCTCCTGCCGCGGCTGCCCCATGCGCGCGGCGTCGTCTTCGACCTGCCGGAGACGGTGCGCGACGAGTCGTCGCTCGGCGACCGGATCGAGTTCGTCGGCGGCAGCTTCTTCGACGCGGTGCCGCGCGGCGACGTCTACGTCCTCGGCACGATCCTCCACAACTGGCCCGACGAGGATGCGGCGAGGATCCTCCGGGCGATCCGCGCCGCGGCGCCGGACGATGCGCGCCTGCTCGTGATCGACAGCGTCGTGCCGGACGGGAACGCGCGCAATCCGGTGAAGTGGCTCGACCTGCTGATGCTCGCGCTGTTCGGGGGCCGCGAGCGCGACGAGGCGCAATGGCGCGCGCTGCTCGCCGCGACCGGGTTCGAGCCGGTGAGCATGCGCGACGGGCTGATCGAGACGGTATGCCGCTGACGGTCGGCACGGCGGGTCACATCGACCACGGGAAGACGACGCTCGTCGAGGCGCTGACCGGGAAGAACACCGACCGGCTGCCGCAGGAGCGCGAGCGCGGCATCTCGATCGACCTCGGCTACGCGCCGCTCGAGCTGCCGGACGGGACGCGGCTCTCCGTCGTCGACGTGCCGGGTCACGAGCGGTTCGTGCGGACGATGGTCGCCGGCGCGACCGGCATCGACCTGTTCCTGCTCGTCGTCGACGCGGCGGAGGGCGCGCGCCCGCAGACGCACGAGCACGTGGCCATCCTCCGGCTGCTCGACGTCGACCGCGGCGTCGTCGCGCTGACGAAGTCGGATCTCGTCGACGAGGAGACGCTGGAGCTCGCTCGCGAGGAGGCGGCGGAGCTCGTGCCGGGCGCGCCCGTGGTCGCGGTGAGCGCGCGCATGGGCGCGGGGCTCGACGAGCTGCGCGCGGCGCTCGGCGAGGTCGCGCGCGGGGCCGTGCACGAGGGGAGCGACGGGCCGGCGCGGCTGTACGTCGACCGCGTCTTCACGTTGCGCGGGATCGGCACGGTCGCGACGGGGACGCTCTGGTCGGGGACGATCGGCGAGGGGGACGAGCTCCGCGTCGAGCCCGGCGGGCGCGCCGTGCGTGTGCGCTCGGTGCAGGTGCACGACCGTGCGGTCGAGCGCGCCGAGGCGGGCCAGCGCGTCGCGGTCGCGCTCCCCGGGGTCGAGCGGCGCGAGCTGCGGCGCGGCGACGCGCTCGTCGCCGCGGGTGCGTTCACGCCGTCGTACCGGCTCGACGTCATTCTCGAGGAGCTCGCCGAGATCCCGCCCCGCGTGCAGGTGCACCATGGCACCGCCGAGGTGCACGCGCACGTCGTGCGCGTCGGCGGGAGCTGGGCGCAACTGCGGCTTCGCTCGCCGGTCGTCGCGGCGCGGGGCGACCGCGTCGTCCTCCGTGCCGGGACGACCGTCGGCGGCGGGTTCGTGCTCGACCCGGCGCCGCCGCGCCACGCGAGCGCCGAGCGGATGGAGCTCGTCGAGCGCGGCGACGTCGCGGCGACGGTGTCGTCGCCGGTGCCGGCGGAGTCGCTGCGCCGGCTCGGCGGCGCCGACGGCCTCGTCCACGCCGGCGGCTGGGCGTTCTCGCAGGAATGGCTCGACACGCTGCGCGCGGAGCTCGAGCGGCGGATCGACGAGGCGGATCCGCTCGATCCGGGGGTGCCGCCGCCGGCCGAGCCGTGGACCGCGGCCGTCGTCCCGCTGCTCGGGCTCGAGCGGCGCGGCGCGAAGCTCTACCTCCCCGGCTCCGCCGGGGAGCTGGGAGCGCATGCTGAGGCCGCGGCCGCACTCGAGACGACGCTCGGCCTCGAGCCGGTGAAGGTCGAGGACGCGGCGCTCGCCCGTTTCCTCGAGGAGCGCGGGACGCTCGTCCGCGTCGGCGACGGCTACGCAGTCTCGGCCTCGGCGTACGCCAGGGCGCGCGACGCGCTCGTCGCCGAGTGCGAGGCGGCGGGCTCGATCACGCTCGCGCGCTTCCGCGACCTCCTCGGCGTCGGCCGGCGCACCGCGCAGCTGCTGCTCGAGCGCCTCGACGCCGACGGGCTGACGCGCCGTGCGGGCGACGCGCGCGTGCTCCGCCGGCGTGGGACAATCGCGCCGTGAACGCCGACGAGGTGACGCGGCTGATCGACCGCTACAACGACGCGTGGAACGCGCAGGACGTCGACGCCGTCGCGTCGATGCATCACCCGGAGGTCGTCTTCGAGAACCACACCGCGGGCGAGCGGGCCGAGGGCGCGGACGCGGTGCGCGAGCACATCGCCGCCATCTTCCGCAACAACCCGACGCTGCGCTTCCGCGGCCGCAGCTTCCGCGCGGCCGACGACTTCGCCGTCAGCGAGTGGACGGCGACCGTCGAGCGCGACGGCCGCACGCTCGAGTGGGACGGCGTCGACGTCTTCCCGATCCGCGACGGTTTGATCGCGCGGAAGGACGTCTACTCGTCCTCGCACCGCCCGCGCGAGCTCTGATCCAGGGAGACACCGGGGCGGCCGCCATGCTGTCTCCCTAGCGAAACGTCCCGACAGCACAACCCCACGGCTCTGCGATCGCCGGTGCCGCCCCGGCATCCATGAAGACGCGCGACGACGCCGAAACTTGCGGCGCGTCAGTCCGGGACGTTCGTCCGCAGCTCGAGCACGTCGGGCCGGCTGTAGTGCCCGACCGGATCGAAGCGCTGCCGCTCCTCGAGGATCCGCGCCGGGTCGAGCTCGGCGTAGAGGATCCCCTCCTCGTCGTAGAGCGGGCCGGCGAGATACGCGCCGTCCGGCGCGAGCACGGCGCTGCCGCCGCGGCCGATCACATCGGCGCCGTCGATCTCGGCGCGCAACGCGAAGTCGTCGGGATACGCCGACGCACGCTGGAAGTGGCACGGCGCGACGACGAACGCGCGCGACTCTCGCGCGAGGTGCACGAGCGTCGCCTGCCACGCGTCGCCGTCGTCGGCGGTCGACGCGACGTAGATCTCGATCCCGGACTCGTACAGCGCAACCCGCGCGAGCGGCATGTAGTTCTCCCAGCAGATCAGGCCGCCGAGCCGGCCGAAGCCGGTCTCGACCGCGTGCAGCCCGCGCCCGTCGCCCTGCCCCCAGACCAGCCGCTCGTGATTCGTCGGCACAAGCTTGCGGTGGTGGAGCGCGAGCGAGCCGTCGGGCGCGTGGTAGAGCAGCGAGTTGTAGATCGTCCCCGGCCGCTCCGGCTCGACCTCGTTGACGCCTGTGACGAGCCAGACGCCGTGCTCCTTTGCCGCCGCGCCGAGCCGCCGCTCCGCCGGCGAGCCGACCGCGACCGCGTTCTCCGCGATCCGCGCGAACGTCTCCTTCGCGCCGCCGGCGTTCCAGCCGGCGAACGCGTGCGCCCAGAGCGACGACGGGTAGACGGCGACGAACGTCTCGGGGAGGACGACGAGCCCCGCGCCGTTGCCCGCCGCCTCTGCGACGAGCGCGTCGAGCTTGTCGAGCGTCGCGTCCCGGTCGAGGACGACCGGCTCGGCCTGGACGCAGGCGACGGTGACGGCGCGATCCATGGTGAGAGACTATTGCGTCCGGCCGAAGCCGCCGCCGCCCGGCGTCTCGATCCGGACGACGTCGCCGGCGGCGAGCCGGCGCGTCACCTTCGCCGGCTGCTCCTCGCCGTTCACGAGCGTGCGCCCGCGCGCACCGTCCGCCCCGCCGCGCGCGCCGCGCGGCGCGTGCGCGCGCCGCTCCGCGAGCACCGAGAGCCTGCAGTCCTCGAGCACGCGCAGCTCGCGGACGACGCCGTCGCCGCCGCGGTGCGCGCCCGCGCCGCCCGAGCCCTCGCGCAGCTCCCAGCGCTCGACCCGCAGCGGATACGACAGCTCGAGCGCCTCGACCGGTGTGATGAGCGTGTTCGACATGGCGACGTGCACGCCGGACGGGCCGTCGGCGCCGGGGCAGGCGCCCTGCCCGCCGCCGATCGTCTCGTAGTACGTGAACGACGCGTTCCCGAGCGCGACGTTGTTCATCGTCCCCTGCCCCATCGCCGGCACGGGCAGCGCCTCGCCGAAGGCGCGGAAGACGACGTCGACGATCCGCGACGAGGTCTCCGTGTTCCCGGCGACGACCGCCGCCGGCGGGCGCGCGTTGACGAGGCAGCCCTCGGGCGCGGTCACGGTCACGGCCGCGAACGCGCCGCCGGACGCGGGGAGATCCGGCTCGGTCAGGCAGCGGACGACGAAATAGCAGGCGGAGCGCGTCACCGACAGCGGGCAGTTCAGGTTGTACGAGTCCTGCGGCGCCGTGCCCGCGAAGTCGATGCGGATCTCGTCGCCGTCGATCTCCACCGTCGCGCGGATCGGCAGGTCGCCGTCGACCGCCTCGACGACGTCCTCGGCCGACCAGCGGCCGTCGGGAAGCGCGGCGATCGCGGCGCGCACGATCCGCTCCGAGTACGCGTACAGCTCGTCCATCGCGGCGGCGACGTGCGAGCGGCCGCGGCGCGCGCACAGCTCGTCCACGCGCCGCTCGGCCAGCCGGTGCGCAGCGATCTGCGCGCGCAGGTCGCCGCGCCGCTCGTCGGGGTTGCGCGCGTTCGCGACGAACAGCTCGAGCACCTCGTCGGTGAGGAGCACCGGCGGGAGGATCAGCCCCTCCTGGTAGAGCTCGCGCGAGAATGCGGGCAGGCTCGCGGGCTCCATCCCGCCGACGTCGGCGTGGTGCGCGCGCGAGACGGCGTAGCCGAGCGACGTCCGCGAGACGAGCGTCACGTCGGGAAGGTGCGTGCCTCCGGTGTACGGGTCGTTCAGCACGCAGACCTGTCCCGGGGTCAGACCCAGGGACATGGCCGCCGCCACGGCGTCCGGCATCGCACCGAGGTGGACGGGGATGTGCTCCGCCTGCGCGATCATCCGCCCGGCCTCGTCGAAGATCGCCGTCGAGCAGTCGCGACGCTCCTTGATGTTCGCCGAGAAGGCGGAGCGGATCAGCACGGCGCCCATCTCCTCCGCGACCGCGCGCAGCGCGCTGCCGATCACCTGGAGCTCGACCTCCATGCTCATCGGGTCAGCACCAGCGTCCCGTCGTCGTTCGAGTCGCCGTGCCAGCCGTCCGGCACCCAGCACGTCGCCCCCGGCAGCTCGACGAGCTCCGGCCCTCGCACCTTGTGACACTGTGTCGCTTGGAAGGAGATGTCCGGGCCGGACACGGCCTCGGCGGTCCGGACGGCGACGAGCTCGACCTCGCGGGACTCGTCCGCGTAGCCGTAGCGCTCGTCGTGGGCGCGGTGGAACGCGGCCGCGAGCTCCGGCTGGAGCGGCACCGTCAGCTCGAACGACTGTCCCCGGTAGCGGAGATCCGCCTCGCCCTCGGCGGGAAGGTCGCGCACCTCGTCGAGCGGGCGCACGTACGAGACGACGCGGTCGCGCCGCTCGCCGCTCGCGACGAGGCCGAGCGCCGACAACACGCCGGCCGCCTCCGGGACGAGCACCGCCTCGATCCCGAGCTCCTCCGCGAGCGCGCACGCGTGCAGCGGCCCCGCGCCGCCGAACGCGACGAGCGCGAACTCGCGCGGATCGTGCCCGCGCTCGACGGAGACGACGCGCAGCGCGCGCAGCATCTCCGCGTTCACGACCTCCACCACCGCGGCAGGGTCGATGCCGCCGAGCGCCGCCGCGGCCGCGTCCCGGTCGAGCACGAGCCCGCCCGGCAGCTCCGCCGGGAGCCGCCCGAGCAGGAGGTTCGCGTCGGTGACGGTCGCGCCGCCGCCCGCGCCGTAGCAGGCCGGGCCGGGATGCGCGCCGGCGCTCTCCGGCCCGACGCGCACGGCGCCGCCCGCGTCGACGCGGACGAGCGAGCCGCCGCCGGCGCCGACGGTATGGAGGTCGACGGTCGGCAGCCGGATCGGCAGGCCGCCGACGACGCGCTCCGCCACGCGCGCCGCCGCCCCGCCCGGGAGCAGGCACACGTCCGTCGAGGTCCCGCCCATGTCGAACGCGATCGCATGCTCGAACCCCGCCCGGCGCGCGACGAGCCCCGCGCCGACGACGCCCGCGGCCGGCCCGGAGACGAGGATCGCCGCGGGGTGCGCCGCCGCGTCCTCGACCGAGGCGACGCCGCCCGCCGACAGCATCACGAGCGGCTGGGGCAGCCCCGCCTCCCCGGCCGCCGCCGCGAGCGCGCGGAGGTACCGCGACGCGACGGGCGCGAGGTACGCGTCCGCCGCCGCCGTCGACGCGCGCTCGTACTCGCGGAACTCCGGCGCCACTTCGTGCGACGCGACGACGTGCACGCCGGGATGGCGCCGCCGCAGCTCCGCCGCCACCGCGGCCTCGTGCGACGGGTCGCGAAACGCGAACAGCAGGCACACGGCGACCGCCTCGGCGTCCCCGACATCCGGCAGCGTCGCGAGGTCGAGCGGCTCCAGCTCGCCGTCGGGCCCGAGGCGGCCGCGCACGCCGTGGCACCGCTCGAGCGGGACGAGCGGCTCCGGCTGCGGCTCGCACAACCGATAGAGGTGCGCCCGCGTCTGCCGGCGCAGGTGCAGCAGCTGCTCGATGCCGGCGTTGCCGACGTACGCCGTCCGCGCGCCGCGCCGCTCCAGCAGCGCGTTCGTCGCCACCGTCGTCCCGTGCGCGAACCGCTCGACGCCGCTCGCGCCGACCGCGCGCGCCGCCGCCACGACCGACTCCTCCTGCCGTGCCGCCGTCGGCACCTTCGCGGTCCGGACGCGCCCGCCGTCGAGCAGCACGGCGTCCGTGAACGTCCCGCCGACGTCGACGCCGAGGATCGCCACGGTGCGTACTCTGCATTCCCGTGCCCGTCCGCGCCTTCCTCTTCGACTTCGACGGCCTCATCGTCGACACCGAGGTGCCGTCGCGCGCCGGCTGGGAGCACGTCTACCGCGAGCACGGCCAGGAGCTGCCGCCGGAGAAGTGGGCGCTCGTCGTCGGGACGGTCGGCGCCTGGGACCCGCTGGCGCACCTCGAGGAGCTCGTCGGGGAGCCGCTCGAGCGCGAGCGGATCACGGAGCGGCGCCGCGAGCACGAGCTCGCGCTCGCCGACGCGGAGGACCTCCGCCCCGGGATCCTCGAGTACTTCGCGGCGGCGCGGCAGCGCGGGCTCAGGCGGGCGATCGTCTCGTCGGCCTCGCGCTGGTGGATCGACATGCATCTCGAGCGGCTCGAGCAGGCGGTCGGCTGGGACGCGATCGTGACCGCGGACGGCGACACCGCGCGGGCGAAGCCGAGTCCCGAGCTCTACCTCGAGGCGCTCGAGCGGCTCGGCGTCGCCGCGGAGGAAGCGGTCGCGTTCGAGGACTCGCCGAACGGCGTCCGCGCCGCGAAGGCCGCGGGGATCTTCTGCGTCGCGGTGCCGAACGAGGTGACGCGCGGGCTCGGGCTCGACGAGGCCGACGTCGTCGTCGACTCGCTCGCCGACCTGCCGCCGGCGGAGCTGCTGGCCCGGTTCGACTAGGTCAGGAGCCGGACGAGCGCCGTCGCGACGCCGCCGGCGAGCACGACCGCCCAGATCGGCGCGCGCCCGACGACCGCGAGGCCGCCGGCCGCGAGGCCCGCGAGTCGCGCGTCGAGGACGAGCGACCTCCCGGCCGCGAATCCCTCGACGACGACGAGCGCGGCGAGGAGCGCCGGCGCGAGCATCGCCAGGACCCCGAGCAGCCGCTGCGGCACGCGCCGGCCGCCGACCGCCACCGGGCCGACCGCCTTCAGCGCGACCGTGCCGGCGCCGACCGCCAGCACGGAGGCCCACATCGCGCTCACGAGCGGCTCCAGCCGGCGAGCGCGGCGAGCGACGCCGCGAGGATCGGGACGCCGGGCGGTGCCACCGGCGTCAGCAGGGCGGCGATCAGCGCGCCGCCGGTCGCCGCGGCGACGGCGCGCCGGCTGCGGAGCTGCGAGGCCAGCAGGGCGAGGAACAGCGCCGCGAACGCCCCGTCGAGCCCGAACGAGGACGGGTTCCCGATCACGCCGCCGAGCAGCGCCCCGACCGCCGTCCCGCCGGTCCAGCCGATCCAGAGCGCGACGCCGGCGCCGAGGAGCACGCCGCGGTCGAACCCCGGCGTGCCGCCGCCCGAGAGCGCCCACGACTCGTCGATCACGAGCTGCGCCTCGGCGAGGCGGCGGAGGAAGCGGCCGCGAAACGACTCGGCGACGGTGATCCCGATCGGCGCGTAGCGCGCGTTCAGCAGCAGCGCCGCGACGACGGCTGCGGCAACGCCGCCGCCCGCGCCGAGCACGGACACGGTCGCCACCTGCGCGGAGCCGGCGAACGTCGTCGCCGACATCACCACCGCCGCTGCGGCGCTCCAGTGCGCCGCGCGCGCGAGCACGCCGAACGAGACGCCGAGCGCGACCGCCGCCGGCAGCAGCGGCGCCGCGACCTGGAAGCCCCTACGCACGCGCGGCCCCGTGCCGGCGGCGGAACGTCCGCGCCTTCTCCCGGTTCCCGCAGACGCTCATCGAGCACCACTGCCGCGAGCGGTTGCGCGAGCCGTCGACGAACGCCCAGCGGCAAGCCGCCGAGCGGCAGGCCTTCAGCCGCGACCACGATCCGTCGGCCATTGCCGTGCCGGCGGCGACAAGCACCTGGCCGATTCCGGCGTCGGGCGCGACGAGCCGGATCGAGCCCGTGTCGAAGCCGACCGTGATCCCCGTGCGGCGCGCGGTCTCGTCGAGGATCGCCGCCGCCGCAGTCGTGTCGATGTCCTCGCCGTTGTTCGCCCGCATCAGCTCGCGCAGCGCCTCGCGCAGCTCGCGAGCCGCGGCCGCGTCGCGGTCGTCCGGCCGCCCGCCCCAGAGCCCGCGGCCGCGCAGCCAGCGGCCGAGCCTCTCGGCGTCGGCGAGCGCGTCGGCGCCCGACTCGCGGTCGAGCGTGTTGACGAAGTCGCAGAGGAGCTGCAGCTCGGGCTTGACGGCTTCCATAACCAGTGAATAGGCTATCACCAGTTACTGAATCGAGGGGAGGAACGATGGCCGGCTACAGCGCAGCGAACCTGGACGACATCGTCGCCGAGAAGTGGCCCTACTGGGCGCCGATCCGCTACCACTTCGACATCCGCTCGTTCGGAGCGAGCGCCTGGCGCGGCGGCCCCGGCGACGAGGTGATCAAGAAGCACGACGAGGGCCCGGGCGGGCACGAGGAGCTGTACATGGTGCTCAGCGGCCACGCGACGTTCACCGTCGGCGGCGACGAGATCGACGCGCCGACCGGCACGTGCGTCCACGTCGCCGACCCGACGCTCGAGCGGTCCGCGGTGGCGACGGAGGCCGGCACCGTCGTCCTCTCGCTCGGCGGCTGGCCCGACAGGCAGTTCGAGCCGTCGGAATGGGAGCTCGCGTCGTTCGCGGACTGAGCCTGCTCGGCGAGCTGCCGCTGACCGGCGGGGGCGGCGAGCCGGTCGACCTCCGGCGCACGCTCGCCTCGCACGGCGTGGCGACGCTGCCGCCGCAGCGGCTCGACGAGGAGGCGTGGACGCTGGAGACGACGCTCCCGGCAGGGCGCGGGCGGGCGCGCACCGTGCGCGTACGCGAGGGCGGCCGCGGCACCGCCGTCGTCGAGCTCGTCGGGGCCGCCTCCACGCGCGATCGCGAGCGGCTGCTCGCCACCGTCCGCCACATGCTCCGGCTCGACGACGACCTCTCCGCGTTCTACGCGATCGTCGCCGCCGACGAGGAGCTCGCGTGGGCGGCCGCCGGGGCGGGCCGGATGCTGCGGAGCCCGACCGTGTTCGAGGACGTCGTCAAGACCGTCTGCACGACGAACTGCTCGTGGGCGCTGACGACGACGATGACGACCGCGCTCGTCGCGCACCTCGGCGACCCCGCGCCCGGCGGCGCCCGCGCCTTCCCGTCGGCGGCGGCCATGGCCGCGGCGGACGAGTCGTTCTACCGCGAGGTCGCCCGCTCCGGCTACCGCGCCCCGTACCTGCGCGCGCTCGCAGAGTCGGTCGCCTCCGGCGAGGTCGACCTCGAGGCGCTCACCGACCCCGAGCTGGCGGACGACGAGGCGGCGGCGCGCCTGCTCGCGCTGCCGGGGATCGGCCCGTACGGCGCCGCGCACGTGATGCTGACGAGCCTCGGCCGCTACTCGCGCCTCGTCCTCGACTCGTGGACGCGGCCGACGTACGCGCGGCTCGCCGGCCGGAAGGCGAAGGACGCGACGATCGAGCGGCGGTTCCGCCGCTACGGGGAATGGGCGGGGCTCGC
>DATKNT010000177.1:0-3615 GCA_035541175.1 Gaiellaceae bacterium | reverse complement strand
CACTGCGTCCGCTCGCTCTGCGAGCGACCGGACGCTAGGGTCGTTCGCCGCTTCATCTCCGGAGACGAAGAGCAGGCCGATCGACTCCGGCTCGGGGCCTTCCTCGTCGGAGGCGGCGGCCCACGCGTCCGCGACCGCGCGCCCGTTCGGCGTCTGCGGGACGTAGAACGCGCCGCAGCCCTCCTTCTCCGCGAGCCCGAGCTTCTCGGCGAGCGCCGCGACGACCGCTCCGCCGCGCCCGTGCGGGCCCGACCAGATCAGCACGATGCGCTCGGCGTCGCCGACCTCGTCGACGCTCGTCACGACGCGCGCGCCGGCACGCCGCGCCTTCTTCACCCACAGGTCGACGACCGGCGCCGTCTCCGTCAGCGGCACGTCGCCGAGCACCGCGACGACGTTCGCCTCGGCGATCGCCGACAGCGGCAGGCGGTAGGCGTCGAGCGCGTCCGAGATCTCCTCCGGCAGCATCGCCTCGTGCGAGTGGAGCCCGCAGCGGACGAGCTTCGCGAGGGCGTACGCCTCCTCCACCGTCTCCGAGCCGGAGAGCGCGACGACGACGCGGCCGTCGGCGGCGCGCAGCAGCCGCTCGGCCTCGTCGAGCGCCTCGTCCCACGTGATCGGCTCGAGCCCGCGCCGCCGCACGCGCTTGACCGGGTCGACGATCCGGTCGGCGGCGTGCAGGTGCGTGAAGCCGAAGCGCCCCTTGTCGCAGATCCAGCCCTCGTCGATCTCCGGGTGGTTGCGGGAGAGGATCCGCTTGACCTTCCCCTCGCGGACGGTCGCGTTGACGTTGCACCCGACCGGGCACATGCCGCAGACCGTCGGGACGTTGACGATCTCCCAGGGCCGCGCCTCGAAGCGGTACTGCGTCGGCAGCAGCGCGCCGACCGGGCACAGCTCCGTGACGTTCCCCGTGAACGGGCCGCTGTACGGCTCGTCCTCGAAGGTCGTGATCACCGACAGGGCGCCGCGGTTGCGCGCGACGAGCTGGCCGTCCTCGCTGACGCTCTCGCTGAAGCGCGTGCAGCGGTAGCAGAGGATGCAGCGCTCGCGGTCGAGCGAGATCGCCGGCGAGATCGGGATCGGCTTCTCGAACGTCGTTTTCTCGAAGTGCATCCGCGTCGAGCCCGGCCCGTAGCGGAAGGTGAGGTCCTGCAGCGGGCACTCGCCGCCCTTGTCGCAGACGGGGCAGTCGAGCGGATGGTTGACGAGGATGAACTCGAGCGTCGCGTGCTGTCCCTCGGACGCCTTCTCCGAGGTGCGCGCCGTCCGGACGATCATGCCGTCCTGCGCGGTGAGCGTGCAGCCGGCCTGGAGCTTCGGCATCCCCTCGACCTCGACGAGGCACATGCGGCAGGCGCCGAGCGGCGCGCCGAGGCGCGGCTCGTAGCAGAAGACGGGGATCTCGATCCCGGCCGCGAGCGCCGTCTCGACGATGCCGGTCCCCTTCGGCACCTGCACCTCGCGCTCGTCGATCGCGACGGTGACGAGCTCGGGCGCGCTCACGCCGTCGCCTCCGCGTGCTCCGCGTGGGCGTGCTGGTCGACGGGAGCGAGGACCCCGTCGAGCGACGAGGCTCCGCCGTACGGGCAGCCGCCCCTGTCGACGTGCTCCTGGAACTCGGTGCGGAACTTGTTCACGTAGCTCGCGACCGGCATCGCCGCGGCGTCGCCGAGCGGACACAGGCACTTGCCGAGGATCCTGTCGCAGACGTCGAGGAGCAGGTCGAGGTCGCCCTGCCCCGCCGAGCCATCCTCGATCGCGTGGAGGATCTGCACCATCCAGCGCGTGCCGACGCGGCACGGCGTGCACTTGCCGCACGACTCGTGCATGTAGAACTGCGCGACGCGGAGACCGAGCTGCACCATGCAGCAGCGGTCGTCGATGGCGATGATCGCGCCGGAGCCGAACATCGTCCCGGCCTTCGCCAGGGCGTCGTAGTCGAGCGGCGTGTCGACCTCCGCGGGCGTCAGCACCGGCGTCGACGAGCCGCCCGGGATGATCGCCTTCAGCTCGCGGCCGCCGGCGATGCCGCCGCCGTGCTCGTAGATCAGCTCGCGCAGCGTCGTCCCGTTGACGAGCTCGTAGTTGCCGCCGCGCACGACGTTGCCGGAGAGCGAGAAGACGCGGGTGCCGGTCGAGTCGGGCGGGCCGATCTTCGCGTACTCCTCGGGGCCGAGCTCGAAGACCTTCGGCACCGTGGCGATCGTCTCGACGTTGTTGATCAGCGTCGGGGACGCGTAGAGGCCGGAGATCGCAGGGAACGGCGGCTTCGAGCGCGGCTGCCCGCGCTTGCCCTCCAGCGACTCGAGCAGCCCGGTCTCCTCGCCGCAGATGTAGGCGCCGGCGCCGCGGTGCAGGACGATGGTGACGCCGTCGAGCAGCCCGGCCGCGCGCGCCTGCTCGAGCGCGTCCCGCACGACCTCGAACTCCGTCAGGTACTCGCCGCGGATGTAGATGAAGACGTGCTTCGACTGGATCCCGTGGGCGGTGATGAGGCACCCCTCGATCAGCCGGTGCGGGACGCGCAGCATGATCTCGCGGTCCTTGAACGTGCCCGGCTCCGACTCGTCGGCGTTGACGGTGAGGTAGACGGGCCTCGCCGAGTCGCGCGGGATGAAGCTCGCCTTCCGCCCGGCGCCGAAGAAGGCGCCGCCGCGGCCACGGAGGTTCGAGTCGACGACCTCCTGGACGACCTGCGCGGGCTCCAGCTGCCGCGCCCGCGCGAGCTGGACGTAGCCGCCGGCCGCGCGGTAGTCGTCGATGTCGCGGAGCGGCTTCTCCTCCGCGCCCGCGAGGACGATGTTCCCGCTAGGCATCCGCCCGAAGCTCCTCGACGATCGCCGGCACGTCGTCGGCCTTCACCGGCTCGCGGTACCGGTGGTCGACGGCGACGACGGGCCCCCAGCCGCAGCCGCCGGCGCACTCGACGGTGCGCAGCGTGACCGCGCCGTCCGCGGTCGTCTCGCCGGCGCGGATCCCGAGCTCGCGCTCGAACGCCTCGAGCGTCTGCTGCGCGCCGACGAGCGCGCACGAGACGTTCGTGCAGACCTCGACCATGTGCCGCCCCACCGGCTCGAGCTGGAACATGTCGTAGAAGCTCGCCACCGACATGCAGTAGGCGGGCGTGAGGTCGAGCGCGTCGGCGACCTCCTCGAACGCCTCGCGCGAGAGCCAGCCGTAGCGCTCCTGCGCCAGCCGCAGCGCCGGCAGGATCGCCGAGCGCGTCTCCGGGTAGAGCGCCTTCACCTGCTGGATCTCGTCGTACAGCTCGGTCACCGGTCGGTATCCCCCATCACCGCGTCGAGCGAGCCGACGACCGCGATCAGATCCGCGACGAGGGCGTCGTGCATGCACGTCGCGGTCGCCTCGAGCGCGACGAACGACGGCGCGCGGAAGTGCACACGCCACGGCTTCGGCCCGCCGTCGGAGACGACGTAGCAGCCGGACTCGCCGCGCGGCGACTCGATCGCGGCGTACACCTCGCCCTCGGGCACGCGGTAGCCCTCGGTGACGATCTTGAAGTGGTGGATGAGCGACTCCATCGACGTGTGCAGCTCCTCGCGCGGCGGCAGGACGACCTTCCGGTCGTCCGCGATCCACGGCTTGCCCTCC
>DATKNT010000176.1:0-12124 GCA_035541175.1 Gaiellaceae bacterium | reverse complement strand
CCGGTCATGCGGCACCAACCCGCGCATATGAGTCGCGACACAAACGTCGACGACAGCCGATGCGCTCTCCCCGCCGACCCAACCCGCAACCGCGGGCGATACACCCGTGCGCGTTGACAGCTCTCACTCCATATGAGTGTTGCTCAATGTTTCCCTGAGATCTCCCGGACGGCGGCACACGTTAGGGCCGGTTATAGGGAAGGCCCGCCGTGCGGGCGGGCCGGCCGCGGGTACGTGCGTGTTCGATCTGTTCAGGAGACGTGGACGATGTACGTGACGTTGTGGCCCTGGACGATGTAGTGGATGGTGTGCGTGCCTTTTGAGAAGCCGGTGAGCAGCAAGCCGATGCCGTCGGCTGCCGCTCGGCCATTGCCCGCGGGGAGACCGAGGACGTTCCCAGGGACGGCGTGGACAGGGAACCCACCTGTTGCCGCCACCAGCGCCTCGAGGTTGACGGCTTGCCCGTCGACGGTCCCCGAGGCCGTGCCTACTTGTGCGAACGCATGACTACTGCACGCTTGGAGTTCCGCATCGGAGGTGCCAAAGCCGTCGTGATCGCCGGCAAACGTCGAGCACCAGGCGCTCACCACGTTCACGTAGATCGGCCGCCCAACTGGCTCGCTACAGGAGTGCGTGCCGGTGCCGACGCCCACGAAAAACGCCACGCGCTTCCCATTCGCCGTCAGGGAGTTGCAGGGACTCGACGTTGGGTGGCTCAGGCTGAACGCGAACTGCTGGTGGCGCTCCATCCAGTAGGCATAGCCGTGCCCCGCGACCTTGCCCGTCGGAGGAACCACGTCGGAGCGTTGTGCGGCGATCGCCCCGGTGCTCGACGACAACAGCAGCACCGCGGCGAAGACGAAAAGCAGTTTGCTTCTCATCGTGTGCTCCTCTCCTGCCAATCGCCAGGATTCGCACAAGGCACCGTGTTGCCTGACACGTCCCGGCAACGCGAGTAATCTCCGACGCGCCCTCGACGGCCGCATCGGTAGTTCAAAGCAGCGATGCCGGGAACCGAGGCAGCCGGTGCCGTCAGCATCAAGCGGAGCGATAGCGCTCAACCCCGACGACGAGCAGTACTCGGCTGGGCCGGTGTCCGGCAATGACACATGAAGCGGCACCGCTCCTCCGCTGTGTGCACCCACTAGGGCCGGTGACAGCTGGCGCTCACGACACCGCGCAGAGAAACGGAGACGTCGAGCTGAAGCTTCCGGTTCCAGACCCGGTATGCGGTAGGAGGACGCCGCACCCTCGTCTGAACTGAACTCCCCGCCCCGCGGCAGACAACCCGGTCCCCCGTACTAGCCCCTGTCAGAACCCGACTCTGGCCGAGACTCAGCGTGAAGGTGCGCGCCGACGCGGCCGCGCTAGCACTACCGAGCGCAACGAGAGCAGCGAGTACAGACACGAGCACGACCCGCATCACACGACCCCTTACGCACCTGTAACCGTTCATAGCGAACTCCTCGGCGAGAAGCCTACGTCTGCATTCTTGCCCCGACGATCCTCAACCCCATCAGCACGCCCACCGACGGGGGGAGGATGCGGTGCGGCGAACGTCGGCTGAGCCAGCGTCCGGGAGTCACCCGGCGGTTATGGCAGACGGCGGAGGTTGACCACTTCGAGTTGATCGGAGCCGAAGTTGGTGACGAGGAGTTGATGCCGTGTTGCGTCCGAGGCAAGCTCGCGCGGGAATGTGCCGGCAGGGATCTCCCCGATCACAGCGGCTTTGTGGGCGAGTGCGGCATCCGTATCGATGACGGTGAGTGCTGCCGTCTGTCCTGGTGCCGCGAATCGGTTTGAGTCTGCGACGACGATGCGTGTGCCGTTGTGGAGAAGGGCCAGTCCGACTGGCGCGGCTCCAACTCGGACGCGGGCGAGGAGGGCGTGCTGCGGATCGGTGCGCAGTCGCCGAGCAGAGAAGGCGAGAAGGGCGTTGCTTTCTCGCGCGGCGACCCAGACGACGTTGCCGTGAGGAGAGACCGCGACGCGAACGGGGTCGCAGCCTGCCGCCGCAGACTCGACGAGCGAGTGACGCGGCCGTGTCTCGGCGAGCTTCAGGTTCATGACACTGATCGTCCCCTGCCTCGAAGTCGCACTCCTGGCCTCGCTCGTCGCGTACAGCCAGCGGCCGTCGGGTGAGATCGCCATCCCGACAACCGCGAGGCCGAGCGGGATCGTGCCGACAAGAGTCGATCGCCTGAATCCGGTCGCAAGAGCATGGTCGAGGTTGAAGACGGCGATCTCATTCGCGGACTCGAGAGAGACAAAGGCGAATCGGTCATCTGGAGAGACGATGACCTCGATGGCACTGTCGAGCGCAAGGCTCGTCAACTCGGTGGCCGCGAGCTTGCCTAGCACCGCGTTCGGCACACCGTGCTCGACCCGATCGACATCCAACACAACCGCCCCGCTGCCGTCCGCGACAAGCAGATAGCGACCGTCATTCGTCAGAGCATCACCGGCAAGCGTGTCCCCGGCCACCGTGAGCTCTCGAGTGACCCGTGGCCTCGACCCTCGGTCATCAAGCACCGCGACCTGACCCGACAACGTCGAGACAAACGACCACCCCTTGGTGCTGACGACTCCGAAAGGGTTTCCCGATAGGGGCACCATCGTCGTTGCGACCGTGGTGAGCGGTCGCTGCGAAGGAAGCGCCGGCGAACAAACGCGCGGCGTGGTCGGCCGAGCGGCCACCGCCAGCGGCAGGCACACGGCGCAACCCGAGACCACCGCAGCCACCCCGGCGAGACCTGCGACCACCTCGCGGCCCGAACCCATTCCCCGAGCAAGTCTACGCAGCGAAACCAGGAGACTCGCCCAGGCGAGCGGTGCAACACTTTGAGCTATGCGAGACGCGATCAAGTCGGTCGCAGTGGGGCTTGCCGGTGTCGTTTTGCTGCTCTTTCCCGGCGCGGTGAGGGCGGCAACTCAACCGAAGGCTTACTTCCTTGCAGACTCCGGTAGATCGCTCGTTCCAGTCACCGTCGGCGGGACGCTGAGAACGCCGACAGCCGCACTTGCCGCGCTGGCAGCGGGCCCGAATGCTGCCCAGCGCGCGAACGGTTACGAATCACCGTTCCCGAGCGGCACACGCGCCGGAGGAGTCAATGCCGCAGGATCGGTCGCGACCGTTGCGTTGAGTGGTTCCCCTCTCCTGAAGCTGAGCACGATTCCACGGCTACGGCTCATCGCCTCAGTGACCTATACGCTCACGAGCTTCCCTGCCATCAGGACCGTGCGTTTCACCCTGCAGGGCCGGCCCTGGGGCGTCTACGACCACTCCGGGCGGGTCGTCCGAGACTATCGTCGTGGCACTCTCGCCCATCCCTGGCTGACAGCCTGCGCGCCGGGTGACGGCTGCTTCACTCCTTAGCCCTCGGGCGGCATTCCCGCACACTCGCCTGCGCGAGCGTCCTCTCGCCTAGAGTCGAGGCGGCTAGAACAGCCCGAGCTGCTCCGCCGGCGGTGTCGGCGTCGCGACGAGCGTCAGCTCGGGCGCCGGGTCGGGGGCGAGCTCCGGGATCGCGGAGCCGATCAGCTCCGGGAGGCGCGCGAAGTCCGACTCGAGCACCTTCAGCATCGCCGGCGTGTACAGCGCGGCGGCCGGGTGGTAGAGCGGATAGAGCAAGAGCCGCCGGCCGGCGAGCGTCGTCAGCTGCTCCTGGCCGTGCACGCGCGTGATCCCGAGCGGGCGGCCCGACAGGAGCTTCGTCGCGAAGTTGCCGAGCGTCGCGATCACCGCCGGCTCGATCAGCTCGATCTGCCGGAACAGGTGGCTCTCGCACGCCTCGATCTCGTCCGGCTGCGGATCGCGGTTCCCGGGCGGGCGGCACTTGAGCACGTTCGCGATGTAGACGTCGCTCCGCTGCAGCCCGATGCCGGCGAGCAGCTTCTCGAGCAGCTTGCCGGCCTGGCCGACGAACGGCAGGCCTTGCTTGTCCTCGTGGAAGCCGGGCGCCTCGCCGACGAACATGAGGTCCGCGTGCGGGTTGCCGGCGCCGAACACGACCTGTGTCCGGCCCTGCGCGAGCCGGCAGCGCGTGCATCCCGCGACCTCGCGTCCGTACGCCTCGAGCGGCTCGCCGTGCTCGACCGGAACAGCGCTCATGGCCGGTGAGTCTAGGAGCCCGTCCGGACGATCACGGTGCATGCGCCCGAGGCTACACGCAGCCGTCGGGCGGGGAACGGGCCGGCCGCTGCCCCTTCCCCGCCCGTTGTGATCCGGCGTCAGCCGGCGACGATGCCTTCGCCGCCGACGGCGCCCGGGACGGTCACGGAGCCGATCGCCGTGAGTGAGCCGTCGCCGGCGACGGCGAACTCGTCGACGATCCCGTTGGCTCCCGTCTGGACGTAGAGGAACCGGCCGTCCGGCGTGGCGGACGCGTCGACGGTTCCCGGGTCGGTGCCGGTCGCGCCGAGCAGCGTGAGCCCGGAGAGATCGGAGCGGACGCGGCTCAGCGACGCGCTCCCGGCGTTCGACACGTAGAAGAACGAGCCCGAAGAGGCGACCCAGCAGGTCGCAGCCTGGCCGGTCGGCACGGCCGAGAGCTGCGTCACCGTTCCGCTCGGGTCGAGCGCGAACGACGCGAGCGCGTTCGTGCCGGCCTCCGCGACGAGGAGATGGCCCGCGCGGTCGAAGTCGACCGCGAACGGAACGGCGCCGGGCTCGGCGTTCACGACCGGCGCCGCCGAGAGCAGGCCGAAGAGGCCGACGCGGAACACGTCGATGTCGCTGCCGTTCGCCTTCGTCGTGACGATCAGCTGCGAGCCGTTCGGCGAGAACGCGACCTGCCCGGGCGTGTTCGTGAACTGCGGCGTCGCCGCGGGGTCGAGGCCGAGCGACCGCGACGAGCCGGGGAGCGGGACGAGGTGGTCGAGAAGGACGAGGTATCCCTGCACCGAGCCGCCGTTCTCCGCGTTGAGGACGTAGACGACGTCGTCGTGGACTGCGACGCTGACGGGGAACGCACCTCCGGAGCGTACGACCTGCTGCAGCGACAGCCGGTCTCCACTCACGGAAAAGACGGAGACGGTGTTGCTGCCGGCGTTCACGGCGTAGAGGAGGCCGTGCCGCCGGTCGTAGGCGAGCGAGCCCTGGGAAGCGAGGTGGTCGACGACCGAGCCGGCGAGGACGCCGCCCAGCCCGCCGGTGGCGTAGCTGCCGGCCGGCGTCAGCGTCCCGTCGCCGGCGCGGTCGTAGACGACGACGTGGTTTCCGGCCGGGTCGTCGGTCTGCACGAAGACGGCGGGGGTGGTCCCGCGTGCGAGGTTGTCCGGCGTCGTGGCGGCGCTCGCGATCCCGGCCGTGGCGGCGGCGACCAGCGCCGCCGCAGCCACCGGGGCGAGACGAACGAGGACGTTCATGTGCGCTCCTTCTCGAGTTGGCGATCCGGCCACGAGGATCCCAGGCAGAGATTGCGAGAGGCTTTCGCCCGCCTTAAGAGCCGAAGAAACGCGGCGGCGAGGTCTACGAGCTAGAGACCCTGGACCGCGACCATGTTGAGCGTCGCCGCACCTTCTCTGAGCTTCTTGGCCGCCTGGTACTCGGGCGAGTCGTAGAACCGCTTCGCCGCCTCGAGATCCGGGAACTCGACGAGGACGACGCGCTTCGGCTGCCAGTCGCCCTCGAGCACGGCCGTCTCGCCGCCCCGGACGACGTACCGCCCGCCGAACGCCTCGATGGCGGCGGGAGCCGCAGCCTTGTACTGCTCGTACCGGTCGGGATCGGTGATCTCGGTCTCGACGATCAGGTATGCGGGCATGCCGGAACTCTACGCTGTGCTCCGTGACCGAGACGGGCACGACCACGCCGGAGGAGACGGAGTCGCTGGCGGCGCGGCTGGCGACGCGGCTCGCGCCGGGCGACGTCGTCACCGTCTCGGGCGAGCTCGGCTCGGGCAAGACGACGTTCGTCCGCGGCGCCTGCGAGGCGCTCGGCGTCCGCGAGCGCGTGACGAGCCCGACCTACACGATCGGACACCGCTACCACGGCCGCGGCGTCGAGGTCTCGCACCTCGATCTCTACCGCTTCTCCGGGGTGTCGGCGGCGGAGTGGGGCGACCTCGAGCCGTACTTCGACGACGCGATCGCGTTCGTCGAGTGGCCCGAGGCGGGGGAGGGCGTGCTGCCGCCGCCGCGCTTCGCGGTCCGGATGCGGCATGCTGACGGCGACCATCGGGTGATCTCGATCGACGAATGCTGACGCTCGCGTTCGACACGGCGACGGAGGTTGCGACGAGCGCGCTCGTCGACGACGGCGAGGTCCTGGGCGAGCGGGCGTCGCGCGCGCAGACGCTCCTCGAGGACGTCGACGCGCTGCTCCGGCAGGGCGGCGCGCACCCGTCCGACCTCGGCGCCCTCGCGGTCGGCATCGGGCCCGGGAGCTTCACCGGCGTGCGCATCGGGCTCGCGGCCGCGCGCGGGCTCGCGGTCGCGCTCGACATCCGCGGGGCGGGCGTCTCGACGCTCGCCGCGCTCGCCGCGGGCACGCCCGGCGCGATCCCGATCGTGGACGCGCGCCGGCGGGAGATCTTCGCGCTCGTCGGCGGCGAGCCGCGCGCGCTCGCACCCGCGGACCTCGACGTCGCCGAAGGTGCGCTGTGCATCGGCAACGGCGCGGTGCGCTACCGCACGCTCCTCGAGGAGAAGGGCGCGGTCGTGCCGCCGGACGACGACGAGCGTCATCTCCCGCGCGCGCGCTTCCACGCGGCGCTCGCGGGCGCGCTCGGGCCGGTCGAGGCGATCGAGCCGCTGTACGTGCGCGAGCCCGACGCGGCGAGGAGTGCGCGGTGACGACGATCGAGCTGCGGCGGCTCGGCCTCGCGGATCTCCGCGACATCGAGGAGATCGAGCGGCTCTCGTACCCGACGCCGTGGTCGCGCTCGATGTTCGCCGGCGAGCTGGCGAAGCCGAGCTCGCTCTGCCTCGGTGCGTTCGACGTCCAGGACGAGCACGGCCTGCTCTGCGGCTACCTGATCGTCTCGCGCTACGTCGACGCGTGGCACGTGATGAACGTCGCGGTGCACCCGGACCACCGCGGCCGCGGGATCGCGACGATGCTGCTCGAGCGGCTGTTCGCCCTCACCGCCGACGACGCGCGGCGCGGCTACACGCTCGAGGTGCGCGTCTCGAACGAGACGGCGATCCGCCTGTACGAGCGGCTCGGCTTCCAGGGCCGCGGCATCCGGCGCGGGTACTACACGGACAACCGCGAGGACGCGCTGATCATGTGGAAGGATCCGGTCGCGCGCTCCGCGCGCGACTAGGTGGTGTCCCGGGCGTGACAGAGCGCGCGGGCGAGAGAGGCGGCCCGGACCGGGCCGATGCCGGGGACCGAGCGCGACGCCTCTGGGAGGGCCTCGATGAGGGCGGCAACGCTCCCGAACGTCGCGATCAGCTAGTCGGCCACCGGCAGCGGCTGGACCTTCACCTGGACGCCGACCGCGCGCAGCTCCACATCCATGTGGCTGCGACGCTCGTGGACGTCCATGACGATCGGTGCGGGCAACTCTCGAAGTCTGCTGTACCCGCGTCCGGGCAACCAGTGTCCGTGCGAAGCACGGACGCAAAGGCCAAGCCGTGATCCTCGGCATCGAGACCTCCTGCGACGAGACCGCCGCTGCGCTCGTTGACGATGCGGGTGTCATCCGCGCGAGCGTCGTCGCGTCTCAGGTCGAGCTGCACGCCGCGTACGGCGGCGTCGTGCCGGAGATCGCGTCGCGGCGGCATCTCGAGCTGATCGCGCCGGTGCTGCGCGAGACGCTCGCGCAGGCGGAGGCGACGCTCGACGACGTCGACCGCGTCGCGGTGACGCAGGGGCCGGGCCTGATCGGCGCGCTCCTCGTCGGGCTCGCGGCGGCGAAGGCGGTTGCGTGGGCGCGGCGGCTGCCGCTCGTGCCGGTCGACCACCTGCGCGGCCACGTCGCCTCGCTCTACCTGGAGCCGCAGGCGCTCGAGCCGCCGTTCCTCTGCCTGCTCGCGAGCGGCGGGCACACGATGCTGATCGACGTCCGCGACCGACGCGAGCACGTCCTGCTCGGGACGACGCTCGACGACGCCGCCGGCGAGGCGTTCGACAAGGGCGCGCGGCTGCTCGGGCTCGGCTATCCCGGCGGGCGCGAGATCGACCGGCTCGCGCGTGAGGGCGACCCCGAGGCGTACGACTTCCCGGTGGCGAGCGTCGCCGGGCTCGACTTCTCGTTCTCCGGGCTGAAGACGTCGCTGCTCTACACGGTGCGCGGGCTCGCGCCGGCGGAGCTCGAGGCGCGGCGTGCGGACCTCGCGGCCTCGTACCAGCGCGCGATCGTGCGCGCGCTCGTCGGGCGCGTGCGCGCGGCGGCGGAGCGGACCGGAGCGGCGCAGGTCGCGGTCGTCGGCGGCGTCGCCGCCAACTCGGAGCTGCGGGAGTCGCTCCCGGGCGCCGCGCTCGCGCCGCTGCCGCTCTGCACCGACAACGCGGCGATGATCGCGTCCGCGGCGCGGTTCGAGGAGCCCGTCGCGTACCCCGGTTATCTTGGGCTCGATGCGTACGCCTCGCGCTGAGCGCCGGCACGCCGTCCTGTTCCTCGTGGCGGCAGCGGCGGCAACGGCGGCGCTCCTCGCGGCGGCGAAGGGCTCGGGACGTGAGCCGGCGCCCGCGGTGCAGCCGGGCGGCTGGGCGGGCCTGGTCGCCTCGCGGCCGCCCGTGGCGATCGGTCCGCGCGTCATCGTGCTCCTGCGCGCGCCGTCGCTCGCGCAGCGCGTGGCGGCTGCGCGCGGGGCCGTGAGCGGCGCGCGCGAGCGCGCGTGGACGAACGGCGTGCTCGCCGCGCAGCGGCACCTGCTGGCGCGCCTCGCCGCGGAAGGCGTGAGCCTCCGTCCCGACTACAGCTTCAGCCGCGTCGTCGACGGCTTCTCCGCCGTCGCCGGCGCGGACGCGGTCGCGCTGCTGGAGCGGGATCCGGCGGTCGCCGGCGTGTATCCCGTGCGCGCCGCGTACCCGGCGACGAGCTCCGCGACCGCCGGCGGCGCGGCGGGACCGGCCGTCCGCCTGGCCGGCGCGGACGGGCACGGCGTCACGGTCGCGCTGCTCGACACGGCGGTCGACCCGACGGTGCCCTCGCTGCACGGCCGTGTCGGCGAGGGGATCGATCTCGTCGGCGGGGAGCCGGCGGCGGGCGAGCGGCACGGCACCGAGACGGCCGGTCTGCTCGTCGGGACCGCACCCGGGGCCTCCGTCCTGCCGATTCGCGTCGCCGGGCGGCAGCAGGATGCGCTCGGGCGCTGGGCGGTGTACGCGCGGAGCGACCAGCTCGTGGCGGGTCTCGACCGGGCCGTCGACCCGAACGACGACGGCGACGCGCGCGACGCGGCGCGCGTCGCGCTCGTGCCGCTCGCCGAGCCGTTCGCGGGATTCGCCGACTCGCCGGAGGCGCGCGCCGTCGCCGGCGCGCTCGCGCTCGACACGCTCGTCGTCGCGCCCGCCGGAAACGACGGCGGCGCCGGTATCTCCGGGCCGGGCGGCGCACCCGCGGCGCTCACCGTCGGCGCGGCCGACACGCGGCCGCGCACCGCCGAGGCGCGCGTCGTCGTCCGCGTCGGGCTCGCGACGCTGTTCGCGGGGAGGCTTGCGCTCGCGGGCGCCGTCGCGCCGCGTGCGCGGACGAGCCTCGAGGTGGTGACACGGCGCGGCTCCCGGCTGACGGCGTTCTTCTCGCGCGGCGGCACGAGCCTCGTCGCCGGCCGCGCGGCGCTCGTGGCGCCGCGCGCCGTCGGTGCCGCGACGACGGCCGGCGCGTCGGCGGTGCTGCTCGACCGGCCCGTTCCGGCGGGAGCGCTCGGCGTGAACGCGTCCGTGCCGGTCGTCGCGCTGCCCGGGCGCGTCGTCCACGCGCTCCGCGCGCGTCTCGACGCGGGCGAGACCGCGACGGTCGCGCTGGGCGCGGCGCCCGACGCCGCCAACGTCGACTCCGGCCGCGTCGCCGCCTTCTCGTCCACGGGCCTCGCCTTCGACGGTCGCGTCAAGCCGGATCTCGTCGGCCCGGGCGTCGCGCTGACGACGGCCGATCCCGGCGGCGGCAGCGTCACCGTCAACGGGACGAGCGCCGCCGCGGCGGTCGTCGCCGGCGCGGCGGCGCTCGTCACCCAGACGCGGCCGAGGCTCGACGCGGCCGAGCTCGCCGGCCTGCTCACGGGCACGGCGCGCCCGCTTCAGGACGATCCGCTCGCCGCGCAGGGCTCCGGGCTCGTCGACGTGCAGGCGGCCGCCGCCGCGCCGCTGGCCGCGGCGCCGGCGACGCTCGCGCTGCCCCGCGACGGCACGACGACGCTGACGCTGACCAACCTGTTCCCGCGTACCGTCCGGGCGACGCTCTCCGTCCGGCGCCTCGACCACGGCGCCGCGGCCGCGCACTTCGCGGTCAACCCGCGCCGGCTGCTCCTCCGCCCGGGCCGGAGCGCCGTCGTCCGGCTCGACGTCGCCGCGCAGCCGGACGCCGCGGCGATGGAGGGCGTCCTCGTCGCGCGCGCCGGCGAAGCGCTCGCCGTCCGCGTGCCGTGGGCGATCGCCCCCGCCGCGGCCGGCCCGCTGCTCCGCAAGGTGACGCTGGCGCCGCGCGCGTTCGCCCCGTCGGACACGAGCCCGGCCGTGCTCACCGTCGACGCCGGCAGCGTCGCGAACGGCATCCGTCCGCTCGCCCGCCTCGACGTCGAGCTGCTCGGCGCCGGCGGACGGCGACTCGGCCTGCTCGCCCGGCTCCGCGACGTGCTGCCCGGCCGCACCGTCTTCGGCATCACCGGCCGCGACCCGTCCGGCCGGCCGCTGCCGCCCGGGACGTACGCCGTCCGGGTGACGGCCGTCTCCGTAGACGGCGCCGTCGCTGCCCGTAGAAAGGCCCGATTCTCCCTCCGATGACCCGGCGTATACTCGCCGCGATTATTCGTAATTCGTTCTATTTGCTCGGAAAAGGAGCTGACTGTGACCGCAGTCGAAGCACCGATCTCGCACCTGCGCGAGAACCCGTACGAGATCGCCCGCGCACAGCTGAGCCGCGTCGCGGCGACGTTCGACATCGACCCCAATCTCGTCTCCGTCCTGGGGGCGTGCAAGAAGTCGGTCGAGGTCTCGATCCCCGTCGGCATGGACGACGGGTCGACGGAAGTCTTCAAGGGCTATCGCGTGACGCACAACATCGCGCGCGGCCCGTCCAAGGGCGGCATCCGCTACCACCCCGACGTCACCGTCGACGAGGTCAAGGCCCTCGCGATGTGGATGACGTGGAAGTGCGCGCTGATGGGGATCCCCTTCGGCGGCGCGAAGGGCGGCGTCGTCTGCGACCCGAAGCGGATGTCGCGCGGCGAGCTCGAGCGGATGACCCGCCGCTTCACGAGCGAGATCATCAACGAGATCGGCCCGGAGAAGGACATCCCCGCGCCGGACGTCGGCACCGACGGCTCGGTGATGGCGTGGATCTTCGACACGTACTCGATGAACAAGGGCCATTCCGTCCTCGGCGTCGTCACCGGCAAGCCGCTGACGATCGGCGGCTCGCTCGGCCGCGAGGAGGCGACCGCGCGCGGCAGCCTCTTCTGCATCCGCGACGCCGTCGCGAAGCTCGACAAGTCGCTCGCCGGGATGACGGCCGCCGTGCAGGGATTCGGCAACGTCGGCAGCTTCCTCGCGAAGTTCCTCCACGAGGAAGGCGCGAAGGTGATCGCCATCTCCGACTCGACGACCGCGTGGCACAACCCGAAGGGAATCGACGTGCCGACGGCGTTCGCGTACAAGCGCGAGCACCGGACGCTGGCCGGCTTCAAGGGCGCGGAGGAGATCACGAACGAGGAGCTGCTGCTGCTCGACTGCGACATCCTCGCGCCGTGTGCGCTCGAGCAGGTGATCACGGAGCGGAACGCGGACAAGGTGAAGGCGCACATCATCTGCGAGGGCGCGAACGGCCCGGTCACGCCGGCCGCGGACGCGATCCTCGAGGACATGGGCGTCCTCATCCTGCCGGACGTGCTCGCGAACGCCGGCGGCGTCGTCGTCTCGTACTTCGAGTGGGTCCAGGGCCTCCAGGAGTACTTCTGGAAGGAGGCCGAGGTGAACGCGAAGCTGAACGACATCGTCAGCCGCGCGTTCGACGAG
>DATKNT010000175.1:0-7381 GCA_035541175.1 Gaiellaceae bacterium | reverse complement strand
AGATGCTCGCGGATCGGCGTCGGCTGCGCGAGCTGGCGCCGCAGCCACCGGAGCAGGCTCACCTGCGCGGCTTCCACGCCGGTCAGTGTCGCACGGGAAGCGCGACGATCTCGTCCATCCGGTCGAGCCCCTCGGATCGGTGCGTGATCAGCAGCACCGCCCGGCCGTCCGCCGCGTCGAGGACGTCGTCCATCAGCCGCTCGGCCGTCGGCGGGTCGAGGTGCGCGGTCGGCTCGTCGAGCACGAGCACCGGCGCGTCGGAGAGGAGCGCGCGCGCGAGCACGAGCCGCTGGCGCTGGCCGCCGGAGAGCTCCGTGCCCTCCTCGCCGACGAGCGTGCCGAGGCCGTCCGGGAGCGACGCGACCCAGCCGCCGAGCTGCGCGCGCGCGAGCGCGTCCTCGAGCTCGGCGTCGCCCGCGCCGGGACGGCCGATCCGGAGGTTCTCGCGGATGGACGAGTCGAACAGATGCGCCTCCTGCCCGGCGAGCGCGAACGTCGCGCGCACGTCCTCCTGCCGGTACCGGCGCACGTCCTCGCCGGCGATCGTGACGCGGCCCTCGTCGGGATCGAGGAAGCGGAAGAGGAGGTTCGTGACGGTCGTCTTGCCGGCGCCGCTCGGGCCGACGAGCGCGACGCGCCGGCCGGGGTCGAGGCGCAGGTCGAAGTCCTGCAGCGCGTCCCCGTCGTCGTCGGAGTAGCGGGCGGTGACGCCTTCGAGCGCGACCGGCGCCGGCCGGAGCGGCGCGGCGAGCGGCTGCTCGGGGTCGCGCACCGCCTGCTCCCGGTCGGCGAGATCGAGCACGCGCCGCCCGGCGGCGATCGTCGCCGCGAGCTCGCGCGCGGTGGACGGCAGCGGCGCGACGCTCTCGAACGAGGCGAGGGCGAGGAGCGCGAGCGTGCCGACGAGCACGCGGTCGAGCGTGCCGGCCGAGTGCGCGGTCACCGCGACCGCGAGCACGCCTGCGACCGTGAGCCCGGTGACGAGGATCGTCAGGGAGTCGGCGAGGCCGGCGGCGACGGCGTCCCTCCGCTCGCTGCGGACGAGCTTCCGGTCGATCGCCACGATGCGGGCGAGCTCGTCGTCGCCGCGGCCGTAGACGACGAGCTCCGGCGCGCCGCGCAGCAGCTCGACGAGGGACGCGGTGAGCTCGCCTCGCTCCGCCGGCGCCGAGCCGGGCCCGAGCGCGCCCGCGAGCGCGGGCACGGCGGTCCCGCCGACGAGCAGCCCGGCCGCGAGCACGAGCCCGGCCGCGGGCAGCATCGCCGCGGCCACGGCGACGCAGCCCGCGCCGACGACGAGCGCGACGAGCGGCGGCCCGACCCCGCGCAGGTACAGCCCCTGCAGCGCGTCGACGTCGGAGACGACGCGGCTGACGAGGTCGCCGCGCCGGTAGCCGCCGAGCTGGCCCGGGCCGAGCGGCTCGATCCGGGCGATCACGCGCGCGCGGATGCGCGCGAGCGCGCCGAGCGCGAGGTCGTGCGACGCGAGCCGCTCGCAATAGCGGCTGAGCGGGCGCGCGAGCGCGAAGAAGCGCACCGCGACGATGGCGACCGTCAGCGAGAGGATCGGCGGGTGCTCGGCGGCGCGCGACAGCAGGTAGGTGGACGTCGTCAGCAGCCCGACCGCGCAGCCGATCGCGACCGCGCCGAGCGCGACGGAGAGCGCGACCCGCCGTCGCGGCATTCCGGCGAGCGCGAGCAGCCTGCGCAGCGTTCCCGTCACGCCGCCACCGCCTCGAGGATCCGCCCGTCTCGCAGCTCGACGACGCGGTCCGCGCGGACCGCGAGCTCGGCGCGGTGCGAGATGACGAGGATCGTCCGCGTTCCGCGCAGCCGCTCGACAGCGTCCGCGACGAGCTCGGCCGAGGCGGGGTCGAGGTTCGCCGTCGGCTCGTCGAGCACGAGCAGCGGCGCGTCGCGGAGGAAGGCGCGCGCGAGGCCGAGCCGCTGCCGCTCGCCGGCCGAGAGCCGCCGGCCGCCCTCGCCGACGGCCGTGTCGTAGCCGAGCGGGAGCGCCCCGACGAATGCGTCGGCACCGGCGAGCCGCGCCGCCTCGCGCACGCGCTCGTCCGGCGCGTCGGGATCGCCGAGGCGGACGTTGTCCGCGACCGTGCCGCGGAAGAGCGTCGGGTCCTGCGGCGCCCACGCGACCTGCGCGCGCCAGGATGCGGCGTCGCAGCCGGCCAGGTCGACGCCGTCGACGGTGACGCGCCCGAGCGCGGGCTCGCACAGGCGCAGCAGGAGCGCCGCGATCGTGCTCTTGCCGCCGCCGCTCTCGCCGACGAGCGCGACCGTCTCGCCGTCGCGCAGCTCGAGCTCGACGCCGTCGAGCACCGGTGCGTCGCGCGAGGGATAGGCGAACGAGACGTCCTCGAGCCGGATCGTCGCCCCGCGCGCGTCCGGCGTGGGCGCAGGCCCGCCGGCGACGAGCGGCGGCGCCTCGATCAGCTCGAGCAGCCGCCCGGTGACGGCGAGCCCGTCCGCGCTCGCGTGGTACTGCGCGGCGAGGCCCCGCAGCGGCGCGTACAGCTCGGGCGCGAGCACGAGCACCGCGAGCGCCGTCTCGAACGGAATCG
This sequence comes from Gaiellaceae bacterium, assembly GCA_035541175.1. Lineage (GTDB taxonomy): Bacteria > Actinomycetota > Thermoleophilia > Gaiellales > Gaiellaceae > Palsa-739. Next base: position 4,805 of record DATKNT010000175.1, on the reverse strand, counting down.
ACCCGTCGACGAGCCTCACGCCGACGGTGACGGCGACGAGCGCGACGCCGAGGGTGGCCGCCAGCTCCAGCACGGCGCCCGAGAGGAACGCGACGCGAAGCGTCCCCATCGTCGCACGGCGGTACTCGTCGCCGACGCGCTCCAGCCGCTCCTTCTGTGCGGCGCCGCGGTTGAACGCGCGCAGCGTCGGCAGGCCGCGGACGACGTCGAGGAAGTGCGCCGCCAGCACGGCGAGCGCCTGCCAGCGCTCGTGCGCGCGCTGGGCCGTGTAGCGGCCGACGAGCCACATGAAGATCGGGACGAGCGGCAGCGTCACGAGCAGGAGCCCGGCCGAGATCGGGTCGAGCACGGCGACGACGACGAGCACGGCAACCGGCACGACGCACGCGAGCACGAGCTGCGGGAGGTAGCGCGCGAACAGGGTCTCGAGCGCGCCGACGCCGGCGACCGCGAGCGACGCGACCTCGCTGCTCTGCGTCCCGTCGAGCGCCGCCGGCTGGCCGCGCAGCCGCTGCGTCACGAGGTCGAGGCGAAGCTGCGACAGGACCGTCGCCGCGCCGCGCCGGCCCGCCACCTCGAAGCCCCACGCGAGCGCCGCGCGTGCCGCGAACACGCCGGCGAGCAGGACGACGCTCGGCCACAGTCGGGCGAGCGGCGTGCCGTCGAACGAGCGCGCGACGATCCGCGCGATCAGCAGCGCCTGGCAGAGGACGAGCAGCGCCGCGCCGACGCCGATCGTCGCGTCGACCGCGAGCAGCGTCCGCGCCGGCCGGGCGCGCCGGAGCAGGCGGCGGTCGAGCGCCACTATGCGGCAGGCGCGTCCGCGCTGATTCGCTGCCGGAACACGTGGTACGACCATCCCTGGTAGAGCAGGACGAGCGGCGTGCAGACCAGCGCGACGACCGACATCACCGCGAGCGTGTAGTGCGCGGACGCGGTGCCCCGGATGGTGAGGCTGTACGAGAAGTCGGTGCTCGACACCATCACGCGCGGGTAGAGGCTCGTGAACAGCGTCGCGACGGCGAGCACCGTCCCCGCCCCGGTCATCGCGAACGCCCAGCCGCAGCGCCGCCGTGCGGCGAAGAGGACGGCGAGCAGCAACGCGGCGATCGCGAGCGCGGCCGGCAACACCGGCGGGAACACGCTCTTGTGGTTGCGGTCGACGGCGACGACCACGGTCCAGACGAGGAACGCGGCGCCGACGAGCGCCGCCGGGATCGACAGCAGCCGCGCGGCGCGCCTCGTCCGCTCGAGGAAGTCGCGGGTCGTCTTCAGCGTCAGGTAGTTCGCGCCGTGGAACGCGAACAGCAGCACGACGGCGAGGCCGGCGACGACGGTGTACGGGCGGAACAGATCCCAGAAGGTGCCGGTGTAGTTCCCGCCCGCGTCGATCGGCACGCCGTAGAGGAGGTTCGCGAGGCCGACGCCCCAGACGAGCGACGCGCCGAAGCTGCCGATCGCGTTCGCCCACGTCCACACCGAACGCCAGCGCGGATCGGTCGCCTTCGAGCGCCACTCGAACGAGACGACGCGGACGATGAGGCAGACGAGCACGAGCAGCAGCGCGAGGTAGAAGGCGGAGAACATCGTCGCGTACCAGGCGGGGAACGCGGCGAAGGTCGCGCCGCCGGCGACGATGAGCCACACCTCGTTGCCGTCCCAGACGGGCCCGATCGACTCGAACATGACGTCCCGCTCCGGCTCGTTCCGCGGCAGGAACGGCAGCAGCATCCCGACGCCGAAGTCGAATCCCTCGAGCAGGAAGTACCCGGCCCAGAGGGCCGCGACGAGCACGAACCACAGGTTCTGCAGATTCACTGGCGCCCCTCCGGGTGATGCCGTCTAGCTCCCGGGTCGTGAGCACCAAGCGATGCCAGGACGCAGGGAGCGCCGATGTTGGTGACTCTCGGCGCGACCGAGGACGCCGCAGCGCGCCGCGTGATCGCGGGCCGGAAGCGGACATGTGTTGCCTGGAGGCGCACCACTAGTACCCCATCGCCGGCGCGGCCGCGGCGCCGGTCTCGTCGGAGGGAGGCTCCGGGTCGCGGTTCGCGTACCGGCGCATCAGCCAGACGTCCACGACGAGGAGCACGACGTAGAGCGTGACGAACACCGCGAGGCTGATGCTGAGCCACGTCACGCCGACGTTCGGCGAGTTCGCCATGCCCGTCTCGAGCAGCCCTTGCACGATCCACGGCTGCCGGCCGATCTCGGTGAGGAACCAGCCGAACGTGCAGGCGACGAACGGGAGGAACGCGCCGACGACCGCGACCCAGCAGAACCATCGCCACCGCTCGAGCCGCCTCCTCCAGTAGAGGACGGCGGCGACGATCGCGATCAGCGCGACGAGCGAGCCGGCGTAGGCCATCCCGCGCATGCTCCAGTAGATCGTCTCGACCGGCGGCTCGTAGTTGCCCGGCCCGAACAGCTCGCGATACCCCTGGTTGAGGTTGTCGAGGCCCTTCACCTGGCCGCTGAACGAGCCGGTGGCGAGGTACGAGAGCAGCCCCGGGATCTCGATCGAGAAGCTCGGCTTCGGATCGCTCGACGTGAAGCCGCCGGCCTGGAGCAGCGAGAACGAGCAGTGCGTGCACGTCTGCCATTGCGCCTCGCTCGCGGCGATCTTCATCGGCTGGAGCTGCTCGACGACGATGCCGAAGTGGCTGCCGAACCAGAGGTTCACGCACGCCGCGGGCACGAGCACGATCAGCGCGACCTTCGCGGCCGGCCGGAAGATCTCGACGCTCCGGCCGCGCGCGAAGTGCCAGCAGCAGACGCCGAGCACGACCGCGGCGCCGGTGGTCAGCCCGGCCAGGATCGTGTGCCCGAACGCGTACAGCGCCCAGCGGCTCGAGAGCAGCGCCCACACGCTCGTCAGCTGCGCCTCGCCGTGCACGATCTTGTAGCCGACGGGGTCCTGCATGAACGAGTTCGCGACGAGGATGAAGTAGGCGGACATCCAACTCCCGATCACCGCGATCCAGAGCGTGGCGAGGTGCACGCGCGGCGAGAGCCGGTTCCAGCCGAAGATCCAGAGCCCGAGGAAGGTCGACTCGATGAAGAAGGACGCGAGGCCCTCGATCGCGAGCGGCGCGCCGAACACGTTGCCGACGAACCGCGAGTACACCGACCAGTTCATCCCGAACTGGAACTCCTGCACGAGACCGGTGGCGACGCCGATCGCGAAGTTGATCAGGAACAGCGTCCCGAAGAAGTGCGTCAGCCTCAGCCACTTCTCGTCGTGCGTCCGGTGCCAGATCGTCTGGAACGCGACGACGATCGGCCCGAGGCCGAGCGTCAGCGGCACGAAGAGAAAGTGGTAGACCGACGTCGTCGCGAACTGGGCGCGGGCGAGATCGACGACGGTTGACGCGAGCACGAGCACGGTCACGCAGCTTTCTCGAAGGTCGGCCGATCGTATCCCTGCGATTCCAGCCGCGCCCGGGCAACCGACGTACGCATCGTCACTTGCCGTACTCCGTGAAGACGATCGCGCGCTCGGTCCTGCCGCTGCCGACGAAGCTGAGCGTCCAGCTGATCAGCGTCTTGAACCGGTTCTTGAACCCGGTGAGGAACGTGAGGTGGACGAACAGCCAGACGATCCAGCCGGCGAAGCCGGAGAGCTTGACGCCGTGGACGCTGACGACGGCGCGCCGGCGCGAGATCGCCGCCATGCTGCCGAGGTCGCGGTACTTGAAGGGCTTCGGCTCCAGGCCGTCGAGCCGCCGGCGGATCGTCTTCGCCGCGTGGATCCCCGTCTGGAGCGCGACCTCGGCGACGCCGGGGAGGTCGTCGAGGTTCATCATGTCGCCGACGACGAACGCCTCCGGGTGTCCCGGCAGCGAACAGTCCGGCTGCACCTTGATCCGGCCCGCACGATCGAGCTCGGCGCCGCTCGCCTCGGCCAGCATCGCGGCGAGCGGCGAGGCGGTGACGCCCGCGGCCCAGATCTTCGTCTTCGCCGGGTAGCGGGTGACCGCACCGTCGGGGCCCTTCACGTCGACGCCGTCCGCGTCGACCGCGGTGACGATCGAGCCGGTATGGATCTCGACCCCGGTCTTCGCGAGATCCTTCGCGCCCCTGCCGGAGAGCTTGTCGCCGAAGGAGGCGAGGACCGCCGGGCCGCCCTCGAACAGGAGCACCCGCGCGCCGGCCGGGTCGAACCGGCGGAAGTTCCGGCGGAGGGCGCGGCGCGCGAGCTCCGCGATCTGGCCCGAGACCTCCACGCCGGTCGGCCCGCCGCCGACGACCGCGAACGTCAGCCACGCCCGCCGCTCGTCCTCGTCGTCGGCGAGCTCGGCCATCTCGAATGCGCCGAAGATCCGCTCCCGGTGGGCGAGCGCGTCGGCGAGCGTCTTCATCCCGGGCGCGAACTCGGCGAACTCGTCGTGGCCGAAGTACGACTGTCCGACGCCCGCGCCGACGACGAGGCTGTCGTACGGCAGCGTCAGCTCGCCCCCGCCGGGCCGGAGCGCGGTCACCCGCCGCGCGTCGAGGTCGATCGCGGTCACCTCGGCCAGCTCGACGAGCGCGTTCGCCTGCCGCTTCAGCACGTCGCGCGTCGGCGGCGCGATCTCGCCGGACGAGAGGATGCCGGTGGCGACCTGGTAGAGCAGCGGCTGGAACAGGTGATGGTTCGTCCGGTCGACGAGCGTCACCTCCACCGGCGCGGTGCCGAGGAAGCGCGCGGCGAAGAGCCCGCCGAAGCCGGCGCCGACGATCACCACGCGATGGCTCCCCCCGGAGGCCACGGCGGTCACCGTAGGCGGCCCCGGCGGGCGGCGTTTCATCCCGACCGGATGAAA